>CAYFRM010000022.1:0-6314 GCA_964345635.1 uncultured Clostridia bacterium | reverse complement strand
AAAGGAGGCACGGTAATGAAGGCACCTTCAACCAGGGGCGCAATACCAAAGGCTGTGGTTTTTGGAAGTTTTTTGTAAAACCACCCCAAGAAGCTTGCTACGAGTTGTGGTTTTGTGGCGTCATCTTTTTGATCTCCTCCACCTCCTACCAGGAGGGGCTTGCCATTCAATCCATAAATAATATTGGTTACACTTTGGGCAAGTACACCTGCAAGGTAACCAAATGAGTAAGCAACTATTAAGGAAATAATGATCCCAGTAACGGACCGTTTTAGCCACGGGTATAAGGTTCTAAAATAGGATATCCAACCCAGAAATTTCCCGGCGAGCCCCAGCGAACTAATGCCTATGGCAACAAATTGTATATAGATAAGGAGTTGCTCTTTTGTTGTGGATGGTCTTGGCACTTTTATTCTTCCTACATAGACCTCTTTATGATATACATACGCAAGTATGACTGAGCCGACACTAATCCAAACAAATGATAAACTAAAGAAAATCCTAGTCATCCCTACATAGGCACCAAGAAGGGCGAGTAGAAAACTAGGCACGATAAGGAAGGCGATTTGAAGTAGAGGCGCATAAACAAATGGTACCATTATTGGATGCTTCTTGTAGTACTCCTCGCTCCAAAAGCTCGCCACGAGTTGTGGTCTGGCTACACTAGTGCCACGTGCTGAGCGTAGTTTCTGCACTAGACTTCTTATGTAGTTCTTGAATCTCTGTATACGGGACGGCCTCAAATTTAAGCTCTCTACTAAAGCCTGGACTGTTTTTAGTCTTAGATCCAGCATATAGTCGTGTTTTTTTTGCAATAGAGGAGAATCAAATTTCAGCCAATCCAAAAGCCGATCTATGCCGGCTTTATCTCTCAATTTCACCAGAGTTTTTGCTATTTTGCAATCATGGTCAAAATGGCCCTCCACATGCAATGACAGCTCAGGTAGCATCATATCCTTAAGAGAATCAGTACCACTTGGTAATGACAATCCTTCTATTGCAGGTAGAAGGTTTTCCAACGTAGATTCTCCAACTTCATGCAAAAGCTCTTGCACTAGATTGAATCTACTTCTATCTCTTGCCTTCACTAATATGCACGCAATCTTACACATATGCCGATATGCAATACCTTTCGCTGGCCCTTTATTCTCTCCAGCTATTTCTTTATAGAAAGACCAAAGTTTCGGTATGACAAATTCAGCATCGCCTATCTCGATGAGTGCTTCTGCAATTAAATATATGACCTCACGGTGAGTTATAAAATCCATATACTTTCCCTTTTCTCTTGCTTTTTTTTCTGCTCTCAAATGGAGATTTAACAAATCTTCCATCTTGCGTCTTGCGTAGGCTTTGTCTTTCCTTTTACCTAGCAGAGCAATTGCCTTTCCCAGGGCAACGAATGCACCAATCTCTTCAAAATCAAGGCCACCTTGCTCAACAGACTTGAAAGATTCCTTCAAATCAGGAATCAATTCTGAGCTACCAAATTCTATTGCTAATTTAGCCCCTTGAAGCTTATCTTTACAGTCGCGTGAATCTACAAATTTACTTATAATTTCCAATGCCCTTTCATCTTTGAGTTTAACTAAGACCTCAGCTACTTTATATTCAACATTCCTAATGTCCCCACCTTCTCCCTGATACATTAAATCTATAATTTCTCCTTCAAATTCCCAATATTTTTTTAAATATGTTAAGGCTTGTTTTTTATTTACATTAGCCAAGGCAAGTACGGCATCTGCTTTGGCATAGGTAGATGAACCTAAGAAAACCTCTGTGGCTAATTCTCCAACCCTCTCTGGGTCGTAGTTAAGTTGGCTCAGTATTAGGGTGGCTTTAGCAAGCTTACGCCAGTAATTTTCTAAAGCCTGTTCTAGGTTTAGCCTTTGATCTTTTTCTAATCCTGGCCCTCCAAGTTTATACTTCAATTCGGAAATCATATTTTTGCAATTATGAATTACGCCTCCTTCACCTCCTATTGCGGAAATAATCTCAGAGGTAACTTCTTTTCTATATGCGTTTTTAAAGACCTTGTGGTGGCGTGGGAAAATCAGGTGATACAACTTTCTCTTCAGATATTTCACAACTTCCGTATAGTTTGTAATAAGAACTGTGAGCAGTTTTCCCAAGAGGCTCTTCATTCTTGGAATGGGGGACTTTTCTAATCCCGATTCCTCTAACAAAGAATTGGCGGCTTCTAATCTCCAGTCTATGTTTTTCGAGGGCGATGTTTGATCTATTAAAGGTTCAAGGCCAAGGTGGCCCAAAAGACAATCTATACCTGCTTTATCGCCCAATTTCATCAAAGTCTCTGATATTCTTCGCTCGTTTCTGACATGGTTTAAAGGTTTGCTTTTTTGCAATATAGTAATTCCTTCCTTGAGAGCAGGTATCGCACTTGTTAATCTTAGTTCTTCTATTGCGGGCAGAAGATTTAGTAAACCTTCATGACCTTTCTTTTCGATGGCTTTCTTCAAAAGCTCCTGTACTAAAAGTAAGGCATTTTCATCCTTTGCCCTTGCTAAGAGCGAGGCAACTTTGCACATATTCAGATATATCGGACCTTTCACTGCATCAAGTGCTTTATGCTCCGATTCTTCGTACTCTTCATACAACGTCCCGAGTCTTGGTATGATAAAATCAGTATCGCCTATCTCGATGAGTGCTTCACTGATTTGATAAATAAATTCTAGTAGAGTTTTCCATGAAGAGGCACCAAATTTCCCGTCATAGGGACTTTCGTATCTACTCTCCAGTTTAAGATAGCGGTCTAACCAACTTTCCAATTTAAGCTTCGCATAAGCTTTATCATCTTTATTGCCAATAAGACCTATTGCCCTTGCGAAGTCAATTTGAGGGTCTTTAAAATATTGATCAGGGGTTGCTTCAGCGGATTCAAGTAACTTTTTCAAATCAGAGACTAAATCTGGATTCCCCGACTCTATTGCCAAATTAGCACCAAGAATTTTATCGTCATAACCGCTTCCCTCTAAAAGTTCTTTTATCGCTGAAACTGACTTCTTATGCCTTAGTTCGACTAAAAGCCTGGCCACCTGGTGACGAACATTTTTAACGTATAGATGTCCAAATTGCTGGAGAAGACGGGAAATTTCCTTTTCAAATTGCCACTCATCTAAATATTCTAAGGCTTCCTTGCGATTCACATTGGCTAAGGCAAGCAGAACATAAGCTTTGGCATATGTAGAAGGACTATTTAGAATCCTTCCTACCCAAATTTTAATCGCTTTGGCATTGTATTTAAGGCGGCTCAGCACCAAAGTTGCTCTAGCCATATGACGCCAGTAATCATCCAACTGCACCACTTCACTGTTGTCTAGCCGCCTTCTTTCTTTTAGCCCCTCCAATATTAAAATTTCATCCAAATATTTCTTAATTATTTCTTCCATTAATTCAATAATATTTTTCTCAATCATTCTTCTATTTTGAAAATATTCCCTGGCTAAGTTGACTTTTAACTTACGTAATATTGCTTTTATTTCTTGAATTATTGCCCGAATTAACGCATGAATTCTTCTCAAGAGCACGACCCGTTTTTTAGCCAAAGCCTCGTTTTTCTTATTTAAATCGATTAACTTTTTAATATATTTGTCATCAATTTTCGGCACGCTACCCCGGATTCGGAAGTATGGACGCACCGAATTCTCTGATTCGACTTTGTCAAAACGAATTCCAAAAATCTTCCACAGTCCCAGTCTTTCGAAAGCATTTTTTATCTTTAACACTTCTTCACTGGGACTGATTATTTCGAATTTCTTGCCTGGAGATTTCGAACCATAAATCATAAGAAGCGAAAGTGCTATGAATATAGTTCCCATGCCCTGTCCATCAAATTGGTGCGATATGTTGGGAGTAATCTCCATTAATTGTGCTGTGCCATCTTCCTGCTCCATAATTCTGTAAAAACCCTCGGTATTCGTTCCTCTAAACTTTCCCGGGTCGTGATTCCTTAAGCGAACCGTTTTACATGGTTCTTTAAAATCAGGGCTAAACTCAATCCAATAACCTTCTTTCAACAATCTCCCTAATTTTTCTTTTATTTCACGCTGTTCCTGTTTTGAAAGGACAATTCCTTTTCCGGAGAATATGGACGGCACCCTCTCACGGCCTGAGCTTGAAAGTGATTTGTGAGCCAAAGTTTTTAGATATGGGATGGTTTTTGCTTTCTTACGGGAGCGATATAGATAACTGCCTACTACAAAGGAATTTGCTCCTATAGAAACGGCTTGGCCGATATTTTCATCATTTATTCCACCTTGAATTTGTATCTCCTTATCATAACCTTTTTCTGTTAAGGTTCTTACTTTATCTAGTACTTTAATATCAAATTTCCCGCCAATAACTGCTTCACCTACAGCATTTAAGAGAACCGTATCTGTAGTTTCTAAAATATCCGGGGTCAATTCTCCTACATCTTCCTCAAATGCTAAGGCTACTGCTGGCTTCCTGCCTTGTTTTCTTATGAATTTGAGCCTATCTTTAAGTACTTCTTTATCTTCGAAGGCGCTATTTAGCAGAATTATGCCATTTGCGCCGCTGTTGATTAATTCTCCTAAATATTCTTCAGAATTCTCTAAGGATATAAGGTGCACATATATAGGTATAGTGAGACCTTTCTGTCTCAACTTACCTATTAATTCGGCATTAAATAGCTCTGTGTTATCTTCGTTTCCAGTTTGTATTTCAAATTTGTCTAAATAGGCTTTTTGCCGTATATCAAAATGTATAGAGTCTGCTCCAGCCTTTTGGAATCCCAAGGCAGCTTGAATTATTGCTTCTTCCTCTTGAGGCTCAACCACTGAAAGCGGCACAGAAATTACCGTTCGTTTGGAGGCATCTTTAGGCTTTATGAAAATAATCACGCCGAAAATAACCAGGGAAACCACAGAAATAAGAATCAAATAATAAGGTGAGAAAGTGGCGAGTTGTTTCATAATTCCCAGCTTGGCAGGCAAAATTGTATCAGAAGTCGCATCAAGTGGCAGACTGCCGCTGGGAAGATGCGAGGCGATTGAGGAAACCTGTTCCACAGCCGCTTCTGTGATATTGTGAGAAACTTGACTGCCCCAATCAAAAAATTTCCCCGGAAATCCCGCAAGCATAAGCGTAAAGGCAAAAGAGCGGACTGGTTCTTTTAGCTCGGGAATTGCCGGGGTACTTTCGGCTTCGGGTGGGGCTTTCCCGAATAGGGCGGTGGTAATTTCTGTACCCGAATCATCCACGAAGTTCCAGAGTTTGGGCAGTTTCTCATAAATCTCCTCCGCAACCTGGACATTCTGGGTATTGTCAAAGGGACCTCGAAGGAGAAAGTTTCGGCACTTATCTATACCGAAGATGACTTCGGAAAATCTCTTCTGGCGAACATCATACTCAAGGACGAAAGGTAACCTCTTCTCTTCTCTATCAACAATCCCTAACGCAAATGCTTTTCCCTCCCGGGTCAGCACCACAGGTAAGAATTTAACACTCTCTATCACCTGCCTCAATGTTGGCCTGTCACTAAGTCCTTCTTTCCATTCTTTCAATACCTCACTGAATGCCCTCCTTAACTCCTTCGGTTCAAACTGGGAGTAGAGGAATAGAGCCCCTCCTAAGAAGCGAATCACGGCGTATCTGTCAGATGGCCCGTATCCCATTTGAGTCCCTGCTCTTAATGCCCCTATGATGCCGGCTATTGCCTTCTCCAGGTCTGTTTTTTTCTTCCGGGGAGAGATTTCCAAATCGGAAGAATAATCGTCTCCCAGACGGGGAGTAACTACCACATAGGAGGTATTCCTTTCTCGCAGAAGTTCCGTAATCCCTGGCGTATGGAATCCTCCGGCAATGAGGACGGCAACTTTCACTTCTTCTTTTTCCATTTGGGAGAGAGTGTTATCTACTAAAGCCTGGTTTCTCTTTAGAGCTATCCTGTAGAACTCTTCTTGTTTTTGTAACGGCAAAGCAAAAGCTTTGCTTCCATCTTTTGTAGCGGCAAAGCGTAAGCTTTGCTCTCTATTAGCAGAGCTTCGCTCTGCAGCTACATTATGTCTGGTAATGAAATTGGAAAAGATTTCGGGGGTTATCTCATTGCGGTGGTTGTAATAATAGGCGAGGTCTTCGTTGGAAATCTTTAGACTTGTGAGGTCCTGTAAAACACCGACCATCCGGGAGAGTCTTACTAATTCCTTTTCCTCTTCTGTCTCGCATAGACTCTCTCTAACTTCCTGCTCTAATTCGCTAATCTCCGAGAATAGTTTGTTCTGATCTATCCTGTCGTAGAGTTTGTTATACTTGATATATAAGTTGAGGTTGGGATA
>CAYFRM010000021.1:0-3720 GCA_964345635.1 uncultured Clostridia bacterium | reverse complement strand
CTCAGAGAGAACGCTTCTTCCAGAGTACCAAGAGTATTGTCTGTGGACCCGTCATTAACCACAATGACCTCATACTGCGGATAGTTAAGTTCGAACAGGGCGCGAACACTGGAGACAATACCCTTCTCTTCATTGTAGGCGGGAACCAGAATGGAGATAGGAGGGGTGACCCGCGCTTCTAGTATTTCCGAAGGTCCCCTGAAGCGGAGGATTAAGCGGTAGAGGACAATCATCGCGCAGGAAAATAAAAAAAGGATTAAATAGAGCCCATTGACTACAAAGAAATAGATAAGAATCGACATTTGAAGATATGGCATCATGCAGTTGCCTCCAGTTCATCGAGCCACTGAGTAGCCATATCCCTGGCGAAGCGGTCCGGGGATTTGAGCGCTCTCTTAAGGGCGCCTTCTCCTTCTTTCCCCATCTGGCTCAAAGCCTCACCCGCATTGAGCCGCACCCACCAGGCCCGGTCCTCCAGACATTTCAATAGACCGGGAATCGCCGGGGTGAAGCGGTTCCGTCCAAACTGCTTGGCCGCCTGAGCCCTCATCTGCCAGGCTGGATCCTCGAGGTACGGGATGACGCCAGATAAACCTTTGGGATCGCCGACAGAACCTATAGCTTTGCACGCTGCCAGCCGGATCTCCAGATCTTCCGAATCCAGCAGGGTCAGGAGTACTTCCAGCGTCCCCGGGTCTTTGAATTCCCCCACGAGGTGTATCGCCAATAGCTGAATCTCCTGTTCCGGGTGCTGGCAGAGGTCCAGCAAAAGAGGAAGCGCGGGAGGGCCCATCTCAAAAATGAAAGCATCCATCCGCAAAGCCGCTATCTTGAAGAAATGGGACATGCTCTCCATAATCAGAGGCAAGGCATCCACGAATCCCATGTGGCCTATCGCCCAGGTAGCTTCCAGACGCACTTCTATGTTTTTATCGCGAAGTGCTCCAATCAAATCTTCTTTGGCGCGTTTGACACGCATCTGGCCAAGATTATGCGCCGCTGCCGCTCTTACCCACCAGAACCGGGAGCGCCTGAGAGTGCGGGTTTCTTTATCGGCAATGCCGGAAAATTCGTAGAGCTCGGTAGCCCTTGACTGTTGAATTCCCGAGGCCTCACCCGACAATTCCAGAAGAATCGTTTTGAATATCGAAGCGTCTATCCCTTTCAAATTCTTCAGGGGAAGTTTCGCTTTTGCATTTCCTGTACGCAGGAATTCCAGAGCCAGGGATATGAGAAGCGCTCGCCGTTTTTTCCTGTACTTCTCCCAGAGTAGCCCCGTAAATTTTGTCACCACAAGAATAGCCACCAAGGAAGTAACCAGTACTGCCAGGATGTTACTCCCCAGGATGCTCAGCGTCAAAAAGGTGAACTGCCAGTTAGAAAGACTCACAAATCATTCACCACCCTGCAACTGTTTCTAAGAAATGGGGTCAGAGTGATTTTTTAGGCCTTTTTGATTATAGTTATCGTCGGAGAAGTTTCAATATCCAATACTTTAGCTTATACAAATGGAGCATCTGCTGTATAAATCTAACATTACTTAAATCACTGGCAAACTTTCTAATCTCTTCATGGTTAAAGGAAATCCTTTGATCAAGGTATTCCTGATATTTCTCCAAGCCGCCGTTGGCAATAAAACATCTAATCTGTTCCAACTCGCCATTATCCAGCCACACGCCGTGATCAGCGCAAATGTCAATAATCACCCCGGAAATTTTCTTAAAATTTTTCCTGAGCATAAAACTTCCGCAGCGAACGCAAGAACGATATCCTTTCTTTTTTCTGAGTGGTTTTTTCAAATAAGTGTAAGAAATACTTTCGTCTTTATATGTATCTCTTTCCGAAGATAATCTTTTAAAATCTTTCGTATCCACCCATACCCCTTTACATCCGGGGCATACATAAATCACTGTTCCTCGATAGCCGCGTGTTGTTAAAATACGTTTGCAATCAGGACAATAGGGAGTCTTCATCGTTACTTCTCTTTTATGCTCTCCGCCACAGAAAGGACATATACGCATTTTTTTACTGAATTTTTTCCCGCAATATTGACACGTTCTCGTGCTACTCATAATACCGCCTCCCAAAAAATATTATTGGGAAAGGCATAGTTTTTCCGAAAAATCGCTTCCCGTATAACTTAGCCACAGGACAGAAGCAAGTAACCAGGACTGCCAGAATGCTACTCCCAAGATGCTCAAAGACTCACAGACTATTTACCACCCTGCTTTTATTTTAGGCCTTAAATGTTTCAATAATTTTACCTAATACAATTTATAAGTGCAAGAAAAAAGAATTTTTGATTTCACATAGAAAATTATGGGTTGACAGGGAGCGATATCTACTGTTAAGATATGGCTGGTGTACAAGAATGGAAGGACTGTTCAAAGAAAATATTTCTCGTCGGGATTTCCTGAAGAGAAGTTGTCTCTTTCTCGCTTTTCTGGGATTGTTCCCGGGATTATTTGGTTTCCCCAAGAAGTCTGAGGAAAAGATGGAAAAATCTTCTCTCCGAGAAGCAATGTTTTATAAGAAGCTTTCCGGAAACGTAGTCCAGTGTGGAGTCTGCTTCCGCAGATGCACTCTGGAAGAAGACCAGAGGAGTTTCTGTCGCAACAAGTTGAATATCGAAGGTCGCCTGTACAACTTAGTCCATTCCCGACCGGCAGCGGTGCAGGTCGACCCTATTGAGAAAGAACCTGCTTACCATATGCTCCCCGGGACTTATATCCTTTGTTTTGGCACTGCCGGCTGTAACTTCCGCTGTAAATTCTGCCACAACTGGCAACTTTCCCAGAGGGCAATCGAAGATATGGATTACACCTTTGACCTTCCGCCGGAAGATGCGGTCCGGATGGCTTTGGATAGAAAGATTCCCACGCTATCCTTCACTTATAATGAGCCAACATCCTTCTACGAATATGTCTACGATATCGCCAGGATTGCCAAAAAGAGAGGCCTGAGAATACTCTGGCATTCTAACGGCGCCCTCAACCCTGAACCCTTAAGGGAGCTACTAAAATATACTGATGCCGTTACCATTGATTTAAAGGGATTTACTGAAGAGTTCTATCGGAATGTTTCCTCGGCGAGACTCGCTCCCGTATTAAGGACGCTGAAAATCATCAGAAAGGAAGGAGTATGGCTGGAGATTGTAAACCTGCATGTCCCTACTCTGAACGACAACCCTCAGGACGTGGAAAGGATGTGCTTGTGGATTAAAGAGAATCTGGGAAAAGAGACTCCCTTGCATTTCTCTCGCTTCTTTCCCGCTCACCGACTGACTAACCTCCCTCCCACACCCATAAAGAAACTTGAACAGGCGCACAGAATCGCCAAAAAGGCAGGTTTAGAATATGTCACCATTGGCAATGTTCCCGGACACAAATACAACTCTACATTCTGCCCCAACTGCAAAGAAAGATTGATTCACCGCATCCATTTTCAGGTATTAAGCAATAACATAAAGGATGGAAAGTGTAAGTTCTGCGCCTCTCCCATTCCCGGCATCTGGATATGAAGAAGGCTGAAAGTATAAGGCAGGTGATGAAGGGAGGGAACTCTTTTGTGTTATTTATTTTTTTGCCGCTCGATTTCCTGGGCCATGTCTATGGCGTAATGATAAAATTCTATTGCATCATCATACTTACGTTCCCTGACATACTGACGCGCTAATTCGACCGCAACACCGAAATACGCAATATTATCCGCATCATTTTC
>CAYFRM010000020.1:0-2142 GCA_964345635.1 uncultured Clostridia bacterium | reverse complement strand
AGAATTGCACATTTTGCCCTTCTGGAGCATCCACAGCCAAGAAAGGTTCTACTTATTGGCGGAGGGGCGAGTGGGGTGTTAAAAGAGATTCTTAAACATCCTGTAGAGAAAGTCGACTACCTAGAATTGGACCCTCTAATGGTTACCCTGGCAAAAGAGCACCTCTCTTCCACAAAAGAGTATGCCTTGGACGATAAGCGTGTGGAAGTGAAAAATATGGATGGTCGATTGTTCGTTAAGCAAGCTGCTGATAAGTACGACATTGTTATTGTCAATCTTCCCCAGCCATTTACTGCCCAGATAAATAGATTCTACACTTTCGAATTTTTTAAAGCCACAAAAAGAATCCTGGAAGAGAAAGGAATACTCTTTTTTGGAATTACTTCTTCACCCAATTACATTAGCGAAGAACAGAGAAATCTTCTTGTCTCCCTTAACGAATCCTTAAAGAGAGTTTTTGCTGAAGTGAGAGTTATTCCCGGAGATACCAACTATTTTCTGGGCTGTAATAGCAAGGGAATTCTTACTCTCGATTATCGGAAGCTTATGGAAAGACTAAGGGAAAGGGAAGTGAAAGCAAAATATGTCCGGGAATACTATTTGGCGAGCGAATTATCCGATGAAAGAATTGACTATTTGGAAGGACAACTTCTCCCTTTGCCAAAAGTTATGGTCAATTACGACTTTCGTCCCATATCTTATTATTATGATATGGTGCTCTGGTCCACACATTTCAAGCTCACTCTGGCCAAAATTTTTAAGAAAATTTCTCCCCAAGCAATCTATATTGCTGCCCTAATCAGTTACTGTCTCATTCTTTTACCCGTCTGGCTGAGAAAGTCAAGAGATGAAATCCGGCCTGTGGCTGTTCTCACGGCCGTGTCCACCACCGGTTTTGCTGAGATAACGTTCCAGGTTGTAACTTTGCTTTCCTTTCAGATCATCTACGGCTATGTTTATTATAAATTAAGTATAATTCTTACCTCATTTATGGTCGGGCTAATCTTTGGTGGCTGGTGGGCCACCAGAACTATTGAAAGAGGTCGGGGAAATTTTCTAAATTTCATACAGGCGCAGGTTTGTATATGCATTTATCCCCTGATTCTCCCCCTCGTATTTTTAGGTTTTGCCGGCTCGTCGGGAAAGTTTAGTACGTATCTGGGTTCAAATATTATCCTGCCTTTCCTTCCCATAATTGCTGGTTTCATTGGCGGTTTCCAGTTTCCTCTGGCCAATAAATTATATCTCCAGTCGAGGAGAGGCCTGGTAAGGGCAGCGGGACTCACTTATGGTCTGGACCTTTTCGGTTCCTGTCTGGGTGCTCTTTTAGTGAGCGTTTTTCTTTTGCCGATTCTGGGTATTCCTGTGGTCTGTTTTATGGTTGCGTTTTTGAACGTAGTAAGTCTGGTTCTTCTTTTAAAAGGAGTAGAAGTGACTCGGGGGCGTTCTTATGAGTGATATTTTTGAAAAAAATCTTTCCCGAAGAGACTTCCTGAAAATGGTATCCCTCCTGGGAACGACTATTCTCCTGGGAAAGTTTTTTCCTTTGAAACAACAGGCAAAAACTTCTGCTGTTTTAGTTGGTATAGCCAGAGGAGATTCCGTGGCCGATTCGGTTCGCCGGGCGATAAACTTAGCCGGGGGTTTAAACTTCATCAAGTCCGGAGAATCCGTCCTGATTAAACCCAATGTTAATTCCGACCACTTCCATCCCGGGACAACCAATCCCGAGGTAGTACTTGAGGTAGTTAAAATGGTAAAACAGAAGAATCCCCAGAAAGTAATTGTTGCCGACCGTTCAAATCCCTGGTGGGATACTTTGAAAGCGATGAAAAAAGTGGGTATATATGAGGCTGCAATTAAAGGAGGTGCGGAGGTAGTCGTTTTTGGTGAGGGAGATTACGTAAGAGTAAATCCAGAAAATTCTCGCCATTGGCCGAGTGGATTTCGCATACCCAGGTTGGTGAAACAGGTGGACCACGTAATTAGCTTGCCAGTAACGAAAACTCATATTATCGCTGACTTCACTATGGGTATAAAGAATTGGGTAGGCTTGATACACCCTACTGACAGGAACTATCTTCATCTTAAAGATGAGGATAAGAACTATTTTGGTAGCATGCTCAGCGAGATTCATCTGGC
>CAYFRM010000019.1:0-7342 GCA_964345635.1 uncultured Clostridia bacterium | reverse complement strand
TTACCATTTAAGCTATTTCCTTGATTTATGAAAATGGGAATTAATCATAAACTCTCTTGTATAACAAAATGATATACGTAATCCTTTTCACAGGATTAATTGCTCCGTCACAGGAAAGTTCCCGGGTCTAATACGTAATGTAATATTGAAATCTATAATTCGAGTAAAGAAAAAAATTGCTTTGACTATGCAGAGAATACTCTTTAAGAAGTGCGCAAAGGGGTGTATTTTTGAAGTGTTTATTAAAATCTCTAACTTTACTAAATAGCAAAAATTTATAGAGAAGTCAAGGAAAATTTTTGTTATTTTTTCGGTGGGCAAACTGATTTTATCTTTTTTCTCTCAATTCTAATTCCAGGATGGCTCCTCTGAGCCAGGATTTGATTGTGGGGTTCCCGGGGTCAAATTTCAACGCCTCTTCCCATTCCATAATGGCTTCTTCCAAACGACCTTCCAAATATGCTCTTAGCGCCCTGTCATGATGTATGCGACTTTGTTCTATATTTTCTATACCTCTTATCCTTCCCGGCCGAACTTCTCCTTTAATCTTTGCTTCTAATTCTATGATAATTCTTCTCGCTTGTGTGTGGCCCGGGTCCAATTTCAGAATCTTTTCAAATTCCGCGATAGCCTCCTTATATTCGCCCGTGCGGTAATAACTGAAACCTTCCTCCCAGTATCTTTGGATTTCCATTACTCTTTCCTTAGCCCTTTTTTCCGCCTGGAATCTCTCTTTGATAGCGAGCAATTCTTCCTCTAATCGACGCAGCGCCTCCTCAGCGTCTCGTTGTTTATCCCGAGCTTCTTTTATCGCTATGTCCGATGTCTCTTTTGCCTTCATTAGTGTCTCAACCTCAAGTGTCGCCTTTTCGGCCGCTTGAGTAGCCGATTCAAGTTCAGACCTGATTTTTCTTAACTCCTCGACCCGCACCTCTTCCGGGACTTTGACGCCGAATCTTAAAGTGAGTGACAGGCGATGCGAACCATAGATATTGGAAATCCCTCTCAGCGGATAGACAAAACCATAATCAAATTGAAAGAGTTTGCTATACCGGTAACTTGCGCCGACTGAGAGGCTGGCGTATTCTCTGGTGCCGATACCTAAGCCACCCCTGACGCCTAAAGTCTTGCCCAGAAACCACTTTTCCGTGCCCGCGGAAATGGTAACGTCTTTTCTCTTGAAGGTTAGGTCGGATGTCATATTGAAATTATTGGACCTGTAGGCGTAACCCACCTTTGTCCCCAGGGCTACTTTATCCTTATCCAGCAAGCCCATATCGGGCTGATTAATATCGCTCAGGGTTAAGGCAAAGGAATGGTGTCTGCCCAGGTCGTAGAGAAATCCCAGGTCGGTGCTCAGGGCGGTATGCGAATAGCCATCGGCAAAGACAGGGTCTACTCCTCCCCTGAGCTCATCTGTATCCAGATTGACGGCGTTCTCGGTGTAGGGTGTCTTCTTGAACCCTTTGTAGAGGACCTTGAGATTCACTCCCGCCGCAAGCGAGCCTACCGTGATGCCGGGAATTCTCTTCCCGAAAGCAAACATAAAAGTATCCTCTCTGTAATAGCGAGTCAAAGCGAAGTTTAGCCAGCCGAATCCAAAAGTTCCGTCTATTTTCAATTTTCCCAGGCTATCAATATGATGAGCGTAACCGACGAAACTCTGCCCTAAACGGGAATCATCGTCAAGTCCCCAATAGAGCTTACCGTAGTCCAGAACCAGCTCCTGCCAACCAACCCTTTGCAGACCGGCGGGATTATAGTAAATGGAGTAACCATCGTCAGCTAAGCCGATAAAGGCATTCCCCATTCCGATTCCCCGGGCTCCCACTCCCAAATCCTCAAATTGAGCGAGAACTCGCGGCGAACTGCAGGCGAAAGTGAATAGCAGTATTAAGATGGTTTTGCATACGGACCTTATCATTTTTCTACCTTTTACCCTTTATCTTGCCACTACCACTGTGCCATTAATTACCTTGTTCTCAGCGCCGACTGCTTGTATTTGATAAATATATACGCCGCCGACAACGGTATCGCCATTCGTGTCTTTGCCGTCCCATATTAGCTTCTCCTCACCCGCTCGTTTCTCCATCTCTGCAACCAGAGCTCCCCTGATATCGTAAATCTTACCGTTCACAAAAGCGTCCCTGGGATTGGCATAACGAATCTCAAGATAATCATTCCAGCCGTCTCCATTGGGAGTGAATATCTTATCCGGTTGTATAGATTCAATACCAAAGGAGGTGCCGCGGAAAGATATCCTGATCATATATTTGCCAATTCGTTTGGACATTACGCTTACCAGATGAAAATATTCATCTACCTCGCCACCCAGTTTAATCCATTCCAACCCATTAAACCAGAAGAGAGCCAATTGCTCGGACGCAAGCTCTTCCGGGACCGATGCGGCTTGCTTTATATACCCATTTTCCACTTCATAGGCAAGAGCTATCCTGGCCAGCGGTTGGGCAAAAACGAAGTCCTCTATCTCTTTTCCACTCTGCCCGCCCCTGGCTATGAAATTGCAGGATTTGATTACTCTTTCATCTTCTTCTTTCTCTCTCAAGACCTCCATTATGACGTCCTCGCCGTAGGGGTTAGTCTCCTTGTAAAGAATTTGCCCGATTTCTTTGGGAATGACTATACGCGTTGACCCGTCTTCGCTGTTGACAGCGATTATATTCATATCCGGGGAAGAATCGGCAATCATCGAACTCCTGCTGAGATTGTCGGAAGTATCCTCAGCCTTGACCACGTAGTAGAAGATTTGTCCTTTGATATAATCCGGATCCGTCCAGACTAAAGACTCTCCGCTGGCAACAAAACCCCTCTCAACGTACGCGCCATTGACAATGGGAGCCCGATAGATATTGTATCTCTTCAGGTCCTCGCAGGGCGTCCCGTCTACATTTTCGGTCACAGCGCGCCAGCTTATAGTCATCGTCTCTCCATTGGCAGTTAGAATTCCTCTAATTCCCACGGGCTCTCTCGGTGGCAGACTATCCTTCCCGGTCTCAGCGCTGGCTGGATTCGATACGGGCGAAAGATTGCCGACTTCGTCTTCGGTTTTTATAGCAAAGTAGTATGTAGTATAAGCCATTAGCCCTATTATCGTCTCGCTGTCGGGACTGCCTCCGCTCACGGTGACGCTTCTCTCCTTAACGTCGGCTACAGCCTCGAAATTGGCGCCATTGATGTTGTAGGTTGCGTACTTGATGGTATATCTTGTTGCCGTCCCCTGCCATCCATCATCCCCGGGAGCTGTCCAGGACAAATTTATCCTTTCGTATCCTCCCGGTTCGGCTACAAGGTCGGTAATAGCCGCCGGAGGAATATCATCAGCGGCTGCCACAGCGCTGGCCTGGTTGAAACCGGCGGTCCTGGTATCAATGGGTGAAATGTAGCCGAGGTCGTCTCTACTTTTTATGGCAAAATAGTAAGTTTTGCCGATAGATAACCCTACGATGCTGAAGTTTTCACTTTCACCCGGCTCCTTTGGCGAACCTCCGTCTAATCCGGTGAGCGTCTGAGGATGATTCCACCAGACAGTCGTATTCCCCACGTCATTCACGCTGAAGGTTGCGTACTTCAAAATGTAGGAAGAGACTTTGCCGCCTATTGGACCATCTTCTGTGGGCGCAGTCCAGCTTAAGTCGATTGAACCTTCTGCCGTGCCGGAGACGGCTGCCAAATCTACGACTGCGGCAGGAGGAATAGCCGGCGCTAATGCGGTCGCCTCGTTAGATATATCCGACCAGTGATCGGGCACCTCATCCCTTGTCCAGATGCGGAAATAGTATGTCGCTCCCACGGTGAGGTTGGGTACTTCCCGGGACTGGTTATCTCCGGGATTTACGTTTGAGGCGGGAATAGAAATCTCGTAATCGGCGGGATTCCAGGTCTTGGTATAAGTAGCGTAATCTATTCTGTATTCACCGGTTAATACGCCGGTGGTTCCGTCATCGCCGGGCGCGCTCCAGGATAAGTCTATCTTCCCGTCCATATCTCCCGGTGAAGCGGATAGATCAACTATTGCTGCCGGACGAATATCCTCAGCCCAGGTTGAGGCTCCGTTGGAAATTTCACTCCAGTTGTTTAAGTCGTCTGCCGTCCAGATTCTGAAATAATAAGTCGCTCCCTCTTTCAAACCAGTAACTGTAAAGGATTCAGCGTCCCCGGGGTTAACGGCGCTGGCTGGAGTGGATCTTTCATAGTCATTAAGATTCCAGCTCTTGGTATAAGTGGCATAGTCTATCCTGTACTGCCCATCCAGTGTGCCCGTAACCCCGTCATCGCCCGGAGCTTTCCAGGAAAGGTCAACAGCCCCTCCTTCAGTTCCGGGTATAGCCGACAGGGTGGTAATTGCCGCGGGAGGAATAGCCGGCGCTAATGCGATTGCCTCGTTGGATATGTCCGACCAGTGATCGGGCTCCTCATCCCTTGTCCAGATGCGGAAATAGTATGTCGCTCCCACGGTGAGGTTGGGTACTTCCCGGGATTGGTTATCTCCGGGATTTACATTTGAGGTGGGAATAGAAATCTCGTAATCGGTGGGATTCCAGGTCTTGGTATAAGTGGCGTAATCTATTCTGTATTCACCGGTTAATATGCCGGTGGTCCCGTCATCGCCAGGCGCAGTCCAGGATAAGTTTATTTTCCCGTCTATATCTCCCGGTGAGGCGGATAGATTAGTTATTCCTGCCGGGGGTATCGTATCCTGGGACCGGGCTAAACCAGGGACGCAAACCACAAATAAGAAAATAAGAAACAGTCCATAGCACGGACGCGTGAATCCAGCCAATATGCGGTATGAGCTTGAAAAGACTCGCATAACCCTACCCCTACAAAAGCAAAAGCGCATTCTAATCGGGACGAACCGGCAAGGCTAATCCCGATGACCGTGTTTTCTGCCTTTTTTTCTCGGACCATCCTCATTTAAAAACTGCCCATGAAAATATATATTGAAATATGCCCCAATAGTGAAATTAACAAAAATACACAAACAGGTCAAGTACAAATTTCGCCATTTTTATTGTCGGGAATCTACTTTTCAGGAAGGAAACCCCGGGAAAGTTTTTCCCGGTAGAATGAACAGCTGCAGGGTAGGTTATTTAGGAGTGATTTTATTATCTTATTCTTGAAACTATCGCCCTATGCTTTTCATAGGCATAGAGTTCATCCCTCTCAAGATTTCCCTTCTTCAGCTTTACACCAAATTTGTCCTCAAAAATTTTCATCACCGCACTGAGAAATTCATCCATGTGCGGCTTCTTGCCGGCCGATTCCTCTATGGATGTGAGCGGTTCCATGACCTTATCTTTTACCTCGGGAGGAACCCATATCACCTGCAAGAACGGGTCGGAGTTGAATTTTCCCAGGAAGATGACTGCATTCAAAACATACATATCCTCAATTTCATTGAGAATAAACCCTGCCATCTTTGTTCTATTGGAGTAGATACTTCCCCGATCTTTATAGCGCACGTCCTTCGCTCCCAGGTGAAGGCAGATTTCTACCAATCTCTCACCTATTTCACGATAGACATCGTCGAGACCTGAAAAATCATCCTTGGGCACTATAATTTGAAGGAACGCGGTGTTTTCCGGGTCAGCTAAGGTGAGGGTTCTCTCTCCGGTTGAGATTATATGTTCCAGTTGTGGCACCTCCGGTCTAATCTCATTTATGAGAGGAACAAAATTGGAAAGACATAATATTGCTCTCGCCCCCGAATCTCGCAGGATATGAATTATCTCTCCTCTTTTGTACATTGTGTTAAAAGGAACCATTACGGCGCCAATTTTCTGACAGGCAAAGAAGCAATAAATAAATTCCGGTATATTGGGAAGCATTGTGGCCACCCGGTCTCCTTTCTTTATGCCCAGTTGTTTCAGTCCATTGGCAAGGAGATTAACATTTCTGTCAAGCTCCCGATAGGTTATCTCCTTTCCCTGATAGATAATTGCTATCCGGTTAGAATATTCTTTAGCCCTTTCCTCAATCAATCTTCCCAGATTCATCATTTTCCTCTATAAACCTTAAATCCTGGTAATCATCACGAAGTTCCTTGCGGAGAACCTTCCCGGTGACGCTTCTTGGTAACGAGTCCCTGAATTCAACATAGTCGGGAACCTTACAAGAGGCAAGCCTCTGACGACACCACCCGATTATCTCCTTGTGGTTCGATTTTTCCCCTTCCTTCAAAATGACAAATGCTTTTATCTCTTCCCTCTCCCTGATCTTTCCAACGCCGATGACACACGCTTCCTTCACCTTCGGACAGGAGCAGATGACTTCTTCAACCTCGCGGGGAGAAATGTTTAATCCCGCTTTTATAATGATATCCTTCTTGCGACCAGTGATGTAAAAATAGCCTTCCTCATCTCTGTACCCTATATCCCCGGTATGCAGCCATCCGTTCCTCAGTGTTCCCTCGGTCTCCTCCGGTCGATTATAGTACCCTCTCATCACAACCTCGCCTCTTACTACAATCTCGCCCTCTTTTCCAATGGGGACCTCCTCGTCATTCTCATTAACTACCTTCATCTCAATTCCCGGCGCCGCAGGACCTATTGAACCGGGCTTTATCCTGTCAGAAGGGTTTACTGAAACTGCTGCTGTTGATTCAGTCAAGCCGTATCCCTCAGCAATCGTTCTGGAAAATACTTTCTCAAATTCCTTAATCACATCAAGCGCAAGAGGAGCACCACCCGATATTGATAAACGCAGGGAAAGGGGAGGGGGAGACTTATGCCTGGCAAGCATGAGTAAATGGAGAAACTGGGTAGGTATTGTAATAAGGATTGTAACTTTGTCTTCGGATAGTCTCTCCATAAGTTCCCTCGGGCTATACTGAGGGATGAGAACCACTGAACTCCCGCTGAGGATAGCAACCACCATAACGTCCGCCAGTCCATAGATATGGAAGAACGGGAGTACAGCGGCCAGCCTGTCTTCGGGCGTAATTGAAAATATCTTCTCGGCGATCGTGTATTCTGCCATAAGGTTGCGATGATTAAGCATTACGCCCTTCGGTTTTCCCGTCGTCCCGGATGTATACAGGAGGATAGCGAGGGCGTCTTCTTCCACATCCTCGCATTCAAACTCCGTACTCCCTCCCGATATGAGTTCCTGGTAGGAGATTGTGCCGCTAACCCTGGCTTCTCCCTTGCCAGAGTGGGCTCTGACTGCTATATCGATATCAGCCTTCTGGGCTTCTTCTTTATCTATAATAACATCGGCACCGGCAACGATTCCCCTGCGACAGATACCCTGTACTATAACCGTGGGAGCACTAATTTTGGACGATAGGAGATATCTTGAGGCTATCCTTCCCTCGACAATT
>CAYFRM010000018.1:0-3066 GCA_964345635.1 uncultured Clostridia bacterium | reverse complement strand
TCCGTAGAATCAAACTGGATGTAGAGAAAGTTATGACTATCGGGAAAAAATGTATTGAAGAAAGAAAATTCAATGAGGCATTAGAGCGCTGTAAGTCGACTCAGAATCCATTGGCCAGGCTGGTGGAGGTTGGCATAATGAATCATCAAAAAACGAAATCACAATTAATAGAATTAATGAACGCAACACGTTTGGAGGAACGGTTAAAAATGGAACGATTTACGATAATATTGGGGACACTGGGAACCATTTGTCCATTTATTGGTTTGTTTGGTACGGTAATAGGTATTATTAAGGCTTTTCACGATTTGGCAGTTTCTGGCTCCGGCGGGCCATCGGTTGTGGCAGCGGGGATTTCGGAAGCCTTACTAACCACGGCTACGGGACTGGCCATAGCCATTCCTTCCGTAGTAATGTTCAACTATTTTATGAAGAAAGTCAAAAATCTTTCCATTTTGTTGGAAGCCAGTCAGATACGGGTATTGAACTATTTGAATGTCGATTAACAGGAGTTTCAGAATGGCAGAAGGGACCTCCATAAATAAAATAAATTTAACTTCCCTGGTAGATGTTTCTCTGACCCTCGTAATCATATTTATGGTCGCTGCTCCTTTTGTAATGCAGACCGGTATAAAGGTTACTTCATCGAAAATGGGAGCTGCCAAAGGTAAGGTTGTCCAGTCTGAAAATGTAAACATTTATCTGAGTGCTGATGGAAAAATTAAAGTTAACGGGCAGCCTGTCTCATGGGAACAACTGGCAGGTGCTTTAAGAGTAGCTATTCCAAAAAGTAAAGATCGCATGGTAATACTTCTTGCCTCGCCAAAGAATCACGTAAAACAAATAGTAGATATACTGGACTGTGCGCGGCAGGAGGGGGCGGAGAAGTTGGCAATCTTAAGAGAGCGATGAAAGAGCCAAATACAAGGAAGGTAGTATATGGCTGAGTCAAATTTATCCAATTTTGAAGAAGAAAACATTACAGCACTGGAGATAACTCCTCTGGTGGCTATAGCACTGGTCTTGGTGATAGTATTTATGGTGACAGCCCCGCTTTTTTTACAACCCAGGATGAAGATTATCTTACCCCAGGCTATTACCGGCGAGGCAGAGGAAAGGGAGAACGTTACCATTAGCATCTCCCAATATGGCAAATGGGCAGTTAATGAAGAAGAGCTTCCCCTGGAGAATGTTCATTCGCTTCTCAGTAGAAAAATAGGGGAAACCAGGGATAAGTACGTTATAATCAGGGCCGATCAGCAGGCACTTCATAAATGGCTCCTCGAGGCCATGAGTATCAGTAAAGAATGCGGAGCAAGGACGGTTTCTATAAGGGTGGAACGGAAACAAAAGAGGTAAAAGATAAATGCTGGAGAAAAGGTACGTTCATATCTCTTTTATGATTTCAATTTTGGCTCATAGCATGCTATTTATGTCCTATTATTCATATTTACTTAAGGCAAAAGAGGTGGCCACTACTTTTTTGGAAAACATTGAATTGATAGAAATTGAACCGGATATTCTTGTTGTTCAAGAAATGCCCGGACAAGTTCCTCCCAAAAATGTGATTGAATTTTTCAAGATGGCTCTTCCTAGCTTTAAAAAATCGAAGTTTCAAGAGATAACCGAGCCGGAAATAGAAAAGGAAAAAACATTAAAGGAAATTTCGGAAAAGATAGATTTTGACAGAACCATAGAAGTTCATTCGAGACCACAAATATCTCTTACTCAGGATAAATATGTAAAAAGAGAGAAATTTTCTGAAATTATTCCGGAGGGAGAAGTCTATAGTGAAAAAAGATTGGACATGCTTTCTCCGCACGAGCCGGATATTGAAATTGAAGAAGTTGGCAAGATTGCGGTGGGAGAGATATCATACAGCCGCCCCATCGACTTAGGGAAAAAAACCCCACCTTTTCCATTAAAAGATATTAAAGAAGTAGAGATCAAGCAAGTAAAATATACGTATAAACCACCGACACTCAAAGAAGCCGCTGTGTCTATCAAGAAAAGAAGATCCGCCGTCACCAAACCGACTTTAGGATACGGAAAAGGAACTTCGTTGGGATATGGCAAGAGGGTTTTGTTGGCAAAGCATAGAATAAAAACTTCCGAAGATTTAAAAAAAATAGCCAGACCCGTTGCGGGAAAGGTTGAGAAAACAGAAGTGGGTTTGGTTAGAGAAGCAAAGCCGGAGAAGAAGACAGTAGAAATTACGGGGCCGATAGTAGGAAGAAAAATTCTTACTTCATACGTACCCGTTTATCCCGATTGGGCAAGGGCTGAGCATATTGAGGCTGATGTCGTTATAAAATTCTATGTTTCTCCCGAAGGGGAAATCAGGGAGAAATTATATCTTGAGCGTACGTCGGGTTATAGTAAATTGGACCGGTTAGCGATGGAGGCAATTAAAAAATGGGTTTTCGAACCTCTAGAAACTAAAGGGGGAGACCAATGGGGAATAATAACTTTCCGATATTTGCTAAAATAAATCCTTCAAAATTGTTAGCAGTTGGCATATGTATTGCTCTGGTAGGGATTACTACACTTGCCGGGTCCAGAGAGAAAGGCGAGTTGCCCGAAGTAATTATAGAAGGGGAAGAGGTCTTAGAACTTAAAAGCACAAAACCCCACCTGGAGATACCCGTAGAACAGAATCGGGAAATTCTTGAGAGTCTTAAAACGGAAGAAGAGATTCTATTAAAGAAACCTACTGGATGGGAAAAACAACCACAGGATTCCTTGCCTGAACTAGTGAAAAGCGCTCAAGTAATTATTCCGTTCACTCACCACATTCATGACGAAAAAGCGTGCATTTTTTATCCTCTCAGGGATTTGCAAGCAACTTTTAAAGAGCCAGATCCCAAGAAGGCCAAGGAATTGGCCTCCTGGGAGCTAATAGTTGCCGACGAGTCGGGTGAGACTTTTCGGAAATATTCCGGTCAAGGTTTACCCCCGGAAACCATTCTTTTTGACGGCCGGGACAAAGACGGCAAAGTGCTCAAAGTTGGATATCCCTATTCTACTATCCTGCATTATTATGATTCCGCAGGGAGTTTACATACA
>CAYFRM010000017.1:0-38129 GCA_964345635.1 uncultured Clostridia bacterium | reverse complement strand
ATCATTATATCTGCCTTATCATTACATACGGTGTCAAAAGCATATCCTATAGCATTGAGCCCCGCTGAACAAGCTGTAGAGATAGTTATATTGGGCCCTCCCAGTCTTAACTCAACCGCAATAGCACCCACTCCGGCATTAGGATTCATAGCCATAGCGGAATAGGAACTGATCTCCAGCGCCCCCTTTTCATGAAAAATCTCGCACTGCTCTTCTGCTATTTGCAGACCACCAATAGCTGTTCCCAGAGCGATCCCTACCCTGCACCTGTCTTCTCTGGACAGTTCCACCCCACCATCTTTTATGGCCATTTTGGAGGAAGCCAGAGCAAATTGGGCACATCTACTCATAAACATGGCCTTTCTCTTACTCATATACCTTTCCGGCTCGAATTCGTTAACTTCACCTGCTATCCTCGTTGGATATTTGGAAACGTCAAATTTGGTAACTGCGGAAATGCCGGATCTTCCTTCTTTTGTGGCGTTCCAATAACTGTCTTTGCCAATTCCATTGGGGGCTACTACGCCCAATCCTGTGACTACTACTCGCTGTTTCATCTACTATCCCGCATAATCAGAGAGAATTTCTATTTATGTGTGTTTCCTGCCGCCATGCTGCCTTTTTGCTAAGGTTAGGGTTCTAATCTTTGCAGTAGCAATTATTTTGCCAACTTCCTCCAAAAATAAAAAAGTCATCCGGGAATTCCGGATGACTTTAGAAAAATGCCTATTCTAAAGTTATTTTCTATTTAGAAGTGTCTATGGATCTAATTCCTTATCCTCCCCCAGCGCCAATTTTCTGAACAAAACCGCAATTCCATAATATCATATTTTTTGTATGATTTGCATAAAATATTGTGCACTTCAATGAACTTTCAATCTCTCTTAATGCCTAAATTTTGTATCTTCATTACCAATGTATTGCGATGTACGCCCAGCACTCTCGCTGCTTCTGTCTGATTCCAGTTTACTTTCTCCAATACCCCAATAATAAACTGTTTTTCAAACTGTTCCCGCGCTTCTTTAAGAAGCAATCCTTCTTCTCCCATGTCAGACTCTCCTGTGCTGTTCGCTAATAAGATGTCTAAAGGGAGCCTCTTGTAAGAAATAATTCCTTCTTTTGTCAGAGCCACCAATCTCTCTATGACGTTACGCAACTCTCTGACGTTTCCCGGCCATCTATAATTCACCAAAGATTCCATAGCTTCGGGAGTTATATCCTCTATTTCCTTGCCAAATTCCCGGTTGAAAATCCCGAGGAAGTACCTTACCAACAGAGGTATATCTTCTTTTCTCTCGCGCAATGGTGGCAGCTTTATGGGCACCACGTTTAGCCGATAGTACAAGTCTTCTCTGAATCTTCCTTCTTTTATTGCCTTCTTCAGATCGATATTAGTGGCTGAGATTATTCTCACATCAATATTTATGGTTTTAACTCCCCCTACTCTCTGTATTTCTCTTTCCTGGAGCGCTCTCAAAATCTTACTTTGCATGTCCAGTTTCAAATTGCCGATTTCATCCAGAAATAGAGTTCCGTGGTTGGCCAGTTCAAACCTTCCCGGCCTTCGCGAAGTGGCATCGGTAAATGCCCCTTTCTCGTGGCCAAATAATTCGCTCTCCAGGAGACTCTCTGAGATTGAAGCACAATCAACGGGAATGAAAGGCTTATCCTTTCTCAATCCATTGAAATGGATAGCTCTGGCAATCAGTTCCTTTCCCGTTCCACTTTCCCCAGAAATCAATACTGTAGCGTCGTTCTTGCTCATTTCAGATACTACTTCATATACCTGATGCATTTTTTCACAGGTGCCAATAATATTATCAAACCTCACCGGCTTTGCTACCTGGGAACGCAAATAAGAGACCTCTCTGGCCAAACGCCGCTTTTCCAGAGCCTTACCTACGGAGACAACTACCTCCTCCGCTGCGAAAGGTTTCGTTATATAGTCGTAAGCGCCCAGTTTCATAGCTTCAATAGCTGTTTTCATTGTATTAACCGCAGAGACCATTATAACGTCTACATTTTCTTTCATCTCTTCAATCCTGCGCAAAACCTCTATGCCATCCATTCCGGGCATCCTTATGTCCAAAAGAACTATATCCAGATTCTCCCTTTCAACTTTTTCCAACGCCTCCTCACCATTGGTGGCAGTTAGTACTTTATAATCCTCTTCCAGGAGTTGCTTGAAAGATTCGATAACATTCACTTCATCATCGACTACCAAAATGTTAGGCAAAATTTTCAATTCCTCCATTCCACCCGCCTCAGCAGATTGTTTTTAACTATTCTTTAAACGAATTAAGGAAAACTTTATTCTTAAGATAAAAAATTTTCCCTAGCTACGAAGAAACTACCCACAAAAGATTTGCTTCTTTACCACCTATGTTCACTAATTTATATGATTTTACACCTTTGAAATAAATACTGTCCCCCTTCTCCATAACGAATTTTTCCGTGCCGCGAAGTAACTCTACCTTACCTTTGAGAACAAAAGCAAATTCTTCACCGTCAACAAAACCTGGCTGCTTCTCCATCATACCTCCACTTTTGAGAACGAGAAACGAGGGTTCCATTCTTATACCCAGGAGGTCCGAAGCTAACACTTCATAAAATGATTTCAATCCATCATTAACAACCCTTTTCCTGTTGTCTTTCTTGATAAATATGAAATCTCTGCCTCTTTCTTCCTCGAAGAAACAGCCGACTTTTGTATTTAATGCAGTAGCGATATCTCTTAAGGACTTGACAGAAGGGGAAGTAATATTTCTCTCTACCTGGGAAAGGAAACTGCTGGTCAGGCCTGTCCTTTTGGCCAATTCTTCCAGAGTCATTTTCCGGCGTCGCCTCAAATCCCTCAAGCGAGAACCTAAATCCATCTCTATTTTCCTTTCTCTTTTCTCAATTTGCTTTGCCCAGAGGCGGAAAATATTGAAGTCAATATATCAAATCGTGAAAAAAAAGTCAAATGAATAATTTACGGGGCTTTTATCCTTCCTTTTATTTTCTCTGCCAGGTCCTCTCCTCCCACGAGGACTCTTGCCACGATTCCTTCTTTTCTATCTTTCCTCAAAGGTATTATAGCTATTGGCTTTGATTTAAGCATATCGGATAGAAGTCTCTTTGCCTCCTCATATTCCGGCTCTCCTTCTCCTGGCGATTCTAATCCGTCAACTTTCACTTTTCCCCGGCGAGAGGACCGGAACCTACTTCCGTCAATCACCACAAAAGTCTCTTTCTCTATCAATCTGCTTCTTAATCTGAAAGCAGGAATGAGGAGGAATAAAAAGATCAGAATAATCATCAAGGCAAATAGAGTAATCTGCATCGAATCTCCTCAGAGAAGATGTTCTCCTTCACCTTTTCTTCTCAATTATTCCTCTCATCATATCAGTTCTTTTAGTGCTTTCCACCTGACGTTTAATAAAAGTCAACACTAATGAAAGCAGCATTATGGTTCCCAGAATAGAAATACCAAAGAAAAACAGATTCAATCTCCTCTGCTTCTTCTTCCTGATCTCCTGCGCCAGCCATTCCTCTTCCGTCAACGGTCTTTCGGGTTTTATCTCTTCTTCTTTAAATTCGTAATTACAGAACCGGCAAATCTTCGCTTCTGCTTTGACAAGCTCGGCACATTGCGGACACTTCTTCGATTTCTGAAAAAACTTCCCTTGCGGAGAAATTAGCGCCCCGATAATAAAGGCAACAAGAGGGCTGGCAAAAAGACTGAGCAGAAAGCCAAGAACGCTATTCAGCCCTTTTTGTTTATAATAATAGCCAATCAGAACTGCCAGGCCAACCCAGACAACGAGCCACATAACTTTCCTCCCGGTCAATTTACCACTCTACTACCTTATGTCTCAGTCTCTTTTTTTCGGACCGCAACCGTTTCTCCTTGAGGATTTTCTCTCTTGCCGAAGCTGATATTCTGGTAGGAATTCTTCGTTTCTTTTTCCTTTTTAGCCGCTCCAATCTCTCCTCGAGTCTTTTCAGGGCAAGCTGTCGATTTCTCGCCTGGGAACGGAACTCCGTGGCAATTACCGTTATCCCTGTGGGGATGTGTCGGGCGCGAACCGCTGTTTCCTTCTTATTCTTTCTCTGGCCACCCGGCCCCCGACTCCTGTAGTATTCTATGCGGATGTCCCGAATTTTACCTCTCATATCGCTCATTCACCCTCGACGGAGAGATTGAATTCCTCGCCGCAATAGGGACACTCTACGTATTTTTTATTATCCGGCACCAAGATCTTCTCTCTGCAATTGGGACAGGTAACTTCAATTTCCATCTACCTTCCTTTCGATATTACTCGCCAATAACTTTAATCAGAACCCTTTTTCTTCTCCGGCCGTCAAATTCACCATAAAAAATCTGCTCCCACGGCCCGAAATCCAATCTCCCCCTGGTTATGGCAATTATTACTTCCCTGCCCATAATAGTCCGTTTCAGATGAGCGTCTCCATTGTCTTCTCCCGTCAGATTGTGTTTATACTTTTCTTTTCCGTAGGGAGCGAGTTTTTCCAGCCATTCATTGAAATCCTGGTGTAAACCGCTTTCATCGTCATTAATAAATACGCTTGCCGTAATGTGCATGGCGTTAACCAGGCAAAGGCCTTCTTTTACCCCGCTTTTTTTCACCGCTTGCTCAACCTGGGGAGTTATGTTTATCAACTCTCGCCTATTTTTCGTATTGAACCAGAGGTATTCCGTACAGGACTTCATTGTAATCTTACCCTCCTGCGTTACGTTGTTTATCTATTCCTCGATGCTTATGGCGTCAACGGGACAGCTCTCGCTTGCTTCCTTGCAGGAGTCTTTTGCTCCTTCGGGAACTTCATTCACAATTACCCGGGCCGTATCATCATCGAGCGCAAACACTTCCGGACAGGTATCGGCACAGACGCCACATCCGGTACACAATTCCTTGTCAACAGTCGCTTTCATTTCCACCTCCTTTTGATAATTAATCCTCTCCTTTAACGAATCAGATAATTGAACCGCTGTCTAAAATTTATAACCCAGGGAGACTCTTCCTGCGTTCTGGGTTACGCTGGGCTTTAACTCATAGTCTTTCAACTTCCACTTGTATTCCGCCGCTAAAGCCAATTTACGGGTGATAATTTCCTTTTCCACCTGAATGCCCAGGGAATAATTAGTCTTATCCCTTTCTCTTCCGATAGTATAATCGTGAAAGCTCACGCCGAACTTTAGCCTGGCGTTCCAATTATTCCTCCGAGAATACTGGACTTGCATTTCCATTGAGTCTTTGTCGTAACTTGAAATCTTACTTTGGGAATAGTCTGTTTCCCGGCGGAGATAAGTGAAGATAAAAGATAACCTGTTGATATTGTCTTTTAAGAATAAATACCTCCACCGATTTTCTATTTCATACCAGTGGTAATCATAATCGGCAGTTGTGTAATTCTTGTCATAATTTGTATATCTTAGGACCGTATACACCCTTTCCCGGACAGGGTGCTCCGTCGTCCACGACCACTTGCGGTATCTGAAATAGTAGTCGCCTTCCTGTTCTTCCTCTATATCCTCATCTATATCCTCATCCGTATATTTCTTCCCCTCTTCAATCCTCCCTGCCAATTCTGATAAGAAGCTAAATCTCGGCCTTACTTTCACGCCCAGCCCGAAGATAAATTGATTTGTATCCGGCCGGGAGCCGAAATCTGTCTGGCGAAAATTGAGAAGAGCGAGAAACTGAAGCTTCTTGTGGGAGAAATATCTCTTACCTTCCAATTTTTCGGAGAACTCGATTCTATCTTTACCTTCAGTAAGGAAGTAGTCATAGTCTTTGTAGCCCAGCTCTCCCGAGAGGCTCCATAAATCTTCTATCCTGTAAGTAGACTTTAACTTCAACAGCCACTGACTGTTGGTATATATATCTTTTTCTTTGTATCTCTTCTCCCGCCAGCCTAAATCAACGTCTAATTTTAAGCTGGAATCCTTTCCGGAAAAGAGAGAGTAGTCCCAGTAGCTTTTGATCGATATTGTATTATTATTTAAATCTTTCCTGTCTTCGTATTTCTTATTGTAGGAATTGTAAACAAGCTTCAGGTTGAGCGGTTTTCCGATCGGGTAGTCGTATCTCAAGTAATATTTGGCGTAATCGTAGGCTAAGGTCTTCTCTGCTTCAATGGCTTCTATTGTGCTTCTGTTTCCCGCTTCAAAGAACCCGCTCAGAGTGGGCTCAAAAGCGTATGCCAAGTGGGTAAAGAGCATTAAAGCAGAAATTAGAGCTAATCTGGGAATACTCGAAATCTATTCCCCCCTTACCTTAACCCTCTTCCCCAAGGGAGAAGGAACTTTCAAAGCGTCCCAACTTATCGGGACGTTTTGTGCTACGTTTTTTACTCCTAAAATATAAGGACAAGGCCAAAATAGTTCCCCTTGCAATCCTCACTTTTGAGCACTTCTATCCTGTAGCCATTGTTTCTGGCAGTCTGGAAAACATCTATCCCGGATGCTTCCATTGAAGGCCTTGCTTCATATGGTTTCTTGCAGGTTTTATTGACGTTACACGTACTACACAGATCGCAAGGCCCTGCCCCCATGCCATAGGCTTTATAATAGCCGGAAAGAAATGCTTTCCTTTCTAACTTGGCCACTATTCCCCTGATATCCGTATAGTCATCACCATGGATTAAGATGGCCTTCCTGAATTGTTTCAGTACTTCCCTGGTTTTCTCCGGGGTAGGCGAATACGGAGGGCAGGTAAGACATTCTCCGTAACCGTCGCATCCGTACTGGCACTTCAGCCTTACCCAGGGAGCAGTGACAACAGTGTCCACGGAGATTACTTTGGCGCTGACCGCTCCCGATTTTCTGGCAAATTTACACAAAGACTGAAGATTTTTTTCCATGCTCTCACCAGAAAGTAATTGAAGATTAACAGGCAAATCGCTCTGGCCCGTTGAAGGTCTACGTAGCATGAATATTCAAATATGTATATTAGTGCTTTTTTAACCAAAAAGTCAAGAAAAATGTAGCAATAGCGAGAGAAATTGTCTTTTGACCTGATGGCAGGAGAGGCGGGAGGATATATTATTTCGCCCCCGGCCCGGGGGAAGGAAAGGCTCGCCGGGAATAGGTCTCCTAGATTACCTCTTCCAGCGGGAGGATAAATATCTTCAAGCCCTCTTTCCTGTACATAGATTTCAGCTTTTTCATTCTATTCAATACTTCGTCTTTTCTTTCTTCTTCAACAGCAATGAATAGCCCGTGATTCACCTCCGGCCAGACGTGAGTGTCCAGGTGGGGAAGGGAATGGGTACCTGCGCCATGGATGGAGGGTAGCTTGGTGTATGCTTTGACCTCTGCTTTCTCCAATTCTTCCATCACTTTACTTTCAATTACAACGTTATAGACGAGAAAGATGAGTTTCATCGCCTGCTCCTTGCATTCCTTCTTCTGGCGATACGAGTTTCAAAAATAGAATAGAGCACCGGGATGAACACCAAAGTAAAAAATGTTGCCGCCATTAGTCCTCCCACTACAGCCCGGGCCAGGGGAAAACGGAGTTCAGCGCCCTCACCGATTCCTAAAGCCATGGGGCTCATTGCCAGAACAGTAGTCAACGCAGTCATCAGCACGGGGCGAAGTCTCGTCTTCCCTCCCTCAACAACCGCCTCTCTGAGGTCTCGCCCCCGCGCCCTGAGGAGATTGATATAATCGACAAGCACGATGCCATTATTGACCGCAATGCCGGAAAGCATGATTACCCCGATAAAGGCAATAATGTTAAACGTAGTGTGAGAGAAGAAAAGAAGCCAGACTACGCCGATAACGGCAAGAGGAAAAGTGAACATGACGATAAAAGGGTCAAGCAAAGATTCGAACTGGCTGGCCATAACCATATACACCAGGAAAATAGCTCCCAGAAGCGCTATTCCCAGCCACATAAAAGATTCCCTCTGTTCCTTCGCTTCGCCTGCCATTACTACGGAAAAGTCCCGGGGAACCACAATGTTTTTCATTTTCCCGCTAATATCCCTGATAACCGCTCCCAGGTCTCTCCCTTCATAATCTGCGCTCACGGTTATCAGCCGCTCCTGCATTTTTCTGTTTATTGTTACGGGTCCTTTTGCCGGTCTCATTTCCACAAGGGTGCCCAGGGGAATTCTCTTACCCTGGGAAGTAAAGATCGGTATGTTCTTAATATCTTCTATGTCTTTTCTGTCGCTCTCCCTGAGTCTTACCAGAATCGGGTATTCTTCCCCGCGCTGCCGGAATTGAGTTGCCTCTTCGCCGTAGATACTGGACTGTATGGTATTAGCGAGAGAGGAAACGTTCAGTCCCAGAGCCGAGGCGCGTTTTCGGTCCACGTATATCTGGAACTCCGGCTTTGCCTCCTCGAAGTCAGTCTCCACATCGACTGCGCCAGGCGTGCCTTGCACAATCTCCTTAACCTGCTGGGAAAGTTCTTTTGCCTTTGCGAAATCGTATCCATATATTTCTATGGAGATGGGGCTGCCTGCCAGGCCCATCATCATCCTCCCGCCGCGGCCACCCCCAAGATTCACTCTTACGCCGGGAATATTCTTTAGTTTCTCTCTCAGCATGGCCATAATTTCCCACTGTGACCTCTTTCTCTCTTTCAAGTCGACCAGCTCCAGAGCAACCTGGGCAGTATGGGCCCCAGCGCGCTCGCCGCGGAATCCCATACCTGTTCCGATTCTTGAACGAACATACTCTAACTCGGGAGTGTTGTCCTGTACTATCTTCTCTACTTTCCTGACTACTTCTTCCGTAGCTTCCAGCCGCGAACCAACGGGAAGCTCTAAATTCATTTCTATTCTTCCCTGGTCCAGTTTGGGCATAAATTCTGTCCCCACAAGGCGCAGAGGCCATACGAGCGTAAGACTGATAAGAAAAAGCCCTCCTACAGTCATTATCGTCAACTTTCTATGGTCCAGACACCAGTTCAATAGTTTCTCGTATCTATTTTGCAGCCAGCCGAACCAGTTGCCGACCAGCCGATAAATCTTGGATGTCATTTTTCCGGATGGGTTATTGGTCCTCACGACAATAAGTCTGGAGGCAAGAAGCGGAATTAGAGTCAGGGCGACAAATAATGAGACTGTAAGGGAAAGAGTAACCGTAAGAGCCTGCTCCCGGAACAGCACGCCGGCAATCCCGGGAACGAAAAATATGGGAAGAAATACGGCAATTGTGGTGAGTGTTGATGCTACAATAGGCATCGCAACTTCCCTGGTTCCCCATACGGCACCCTCTCTTGCCGGCTCCCCTTCCTGCCTGTGCCGGAAGATGTTTTCCAGAACAACAATAGAATTATCCACGAGAAGTCCCACGGCTAAGGCCAACCCTCCCAGAGACATCATATTGAGAGTCAATCCGGCGAAATCGAGAGCAACAAAACAGGCAACTATGGAGAAGGGAATAGAAAGAGCGATGATAATAGTCGTCCTCAAAGAACGGAGGAAAAAGAGCAATACCAGAACTGCGAGTATTCCCCCCTGAACGGCAACATTTGACAAATTTATTATTGACTTCTTGATAAACTCAGACTGGTCCATAATTATTTCAATGCGAAGTCCTCCGGGAAGCTCTCTATTCAAGCGACCTATCTCTTCTTTTACCCTGTCGGCAGTCTGCACTGTATTGGCCTGGGTCCTCTTCTGGATAATAATCATTACCGAGGGCTTGCCGTTTAGCCTCATTTCTCTTTCTCTTTCCTTGAAACTGTCCTCAACTACAGCCACGTCACGGAGATAGATAGGCGTGGTTTCTCTGGTAGCCACAATAATATTTCCAATTTCGTCTACCGAACGAAACTCACCTAGCGTCCTTATGAGATATTCGCTACGTTCTTCTTTTATGTCACCACCGGGCAGATTGAGATTTTCGTCCCTGACAGCGCTTACCACCTTTTCAATGGAAAGCCCGAACGCCTCCATCCGCCTGCGGTCAAGCCGAACCTGAATCTCCCGTTCCAGCCCGCCATGCGTGTCAGCCACGGCCACGCCATCTATCCTTTCCAGTCTGGGCTCCACTTTATTCTCGGCAATCTCCCTCATCTGGTCAGAGCCCAAATCTCCCGAAAGTCCAACAAAGAGGATGGGCATCATCGACGGGTCAAATTTGAATATTATCGGCTCCTCTGCGTCCTCGGGAAGATGGTGTTTAACCAGGCTTACCCTCTCCCTTATGTCAGAGACAGCCACATCCATGTCTGTGCCCCATTCAAAATCTATGATTGTTGTGCCCACTCCTTCCCGGCAGGTTGAGCGTATTTCCTTTACGCGGTTTATTGTGGCCACAGATTCCTCTACGGGCCGGACGATCAACGTCTCCATATCCTCCGGGCCAACCCCACTATATCTGACTATGACTGCTGCCGTGGGAAAGGTGATGTCAGGCAAGAGTTCGGGTTTTAGTCTCAAAAGTGAAACTATTCCGAATACACCAATAGCGATGAACACCATGGTGTACGTTATAGCTCTTTTGATTGCTGATTCAAATAGACTCATTCCTGTACAACCTCCACTCTATCCCGGTCTTTAAGGTAGTGCTGGCCAGTAACGACTATTTTCTCACCAAAATTGAGGCCGGATTTTACTTCCACCAGTCCCTGTTGCGATATACCCGTTTCTATGAGCTTCTTAATAGCACTGCCACCTTCAACAACAAAGACAAGGGAACTTCCTGAATTGGGTTCCTCTAATATCGCATCCTTCGGTACTACCACCGCCCCTTTTGATGCGACTACAACAATGTCTATCTCAGCAAACATTCCCGGCTTCAGGCTGTGATGAGGATTGGGGAGAGTAATTTCGGCGTAGGCGCTGCGGGTTGCGGGGTCGACAACAGGGCTAAGGCGCGTCAGTTTTCCGTTAAAGGTTCTATCAGGATAAGCGTCAACCCTGACCCTCGCTTGTTGTTCTTTGGAAACCTTTACCATATCTTTTTCCGGAATACTGAATTCCACTTTGACCCTGTCCATCCTGGCAATTAGCGCAACCGGCGTTTCCAGCCCGATCGTACTTCCCTTGTCCAGATAAAGACGGCCTACAGTCCCGCTCAAAGGCGATTTTACTTTTGCCTCTTCAAACTCCATGCCCGTGACTGCCCGGTCGACCAGGGCTATGACCTGGTCCTTTTTTACCCAGGCCCCTTCTTCTACCAGATATCGGGAAAGCCTGCCCGTAGCTTCAGAATAGACGGTCACCTGGTCCTCTCCCTTGACGTCTCCGACAAAGGAGAGAATCAGTTCCAAATCTCCCGATTTCACTTCCTGGATAGCTACCGGGACAAGACTTCCGCCAACGTCCTTCGGCTTTCTATCCAGGATTTCTTTCCTCATCATTAAGCGAAAGCCAATTCCGACGATAAGAACAATGACCACTATCCAGATAACTTTCTTTCGCATCCAATCCTCCCTGATATTCCTTCGTTATTTATACCTTTTTAAGAAATAGTTTGTGAAGAACTATTGGAATTTCTCGCGAAAAAACGAGGACGACATATCTCCTGATGCGAAGGGATTTGGCATAGCGAGCATTAGAATTTTTCGCCCAAAATCGAAGATTGTAGCCGCAAAGCGTAAGCTTTGCTTCTTTTCAGCAGAGCTATCGCTCTGCAGCTACAAAGATTTTTGGCGGTGCTCGAAGAGCAAAAAATTGTTAGCGAGTACCGTTAGAACTCTTAGCCTTTCTCCTCATTTAACAACCGTATGCTGTTTCTCTATCTATATTACTCTTGTCCCAGAAGTACTTCTTGTTCTAACGGCATGAGCGAACCAAATCCCGAGCACATATTCCCAAGGATGAACAAACTATCTTTTATTTTAACCTCACCTGCCCATTGCTTTTTCAAGCTTTGCCTCTGCTATTTGATAATCTGCCAGAGCCTGCAAGTAGGCAGTTTTGGCCTCGGTCATTGCCAGCTGAGTATCCATAAATTCCAAGTTAGTTATCAGCCCGCCAGTGTACCTTTTTTCGGCAATGCGCATCGCCTCTTCCGCCTGGTCCACATTTTCCCGCTGAGACATAATTGTCTCTTCTTCCTGGCGCAGGCTAAGGTATGTTTCTCTCACCTCAAGTTCAATCTCTTCGTTCTTGTGTTGCGAGTTATACTCCGTCTCTCTCAGTTGCGACAGGGATTGCAGAACTTTCCCCCTTGTGGAAAACCCGCTGAAAATTGGAAACTGCAGAACTACCATGGCATTCCATTCCTTTCCCCACTCATCTTTCCAGTGGAAGGGCTTCTGAAACTGGTAATTGTAAATGGCTGAAAGGAGCGGCTTATTAGAGGCGCTCGCCAGCCGGACGCGGGCGAGAGCGACATTTTCCTGTTCCTTTAGAGAGATAATTTCCGGCCTACTTCTTAAAGCCTCCTCTACGGCCCGGGGAAGTTTTATCTCCGTTGCTTCGTATTTGAGTTCGCCCCGCAGTCTCACTTCTCTCCGGGAAGGGAATCCCAGCAATGACTTGAAGCGGTTTTCCGCCAGCGTCAGACTGTTCCTCGACCTGATTAACTGGGGCTTAAGGTTGGAAAGCTCAACTCTGGCGCGCAGGAGGTCAAATTTGGATGCTAACCCGTCTTCATAACGCTTCTCCACCTGTCGCAAATGTCTCTCCATCTGAGCATACGACTCCCGGGAAAGCTGCAATAGCTCCCCCGCCAGGATAAGATTATAGAAAGACTCGGTTACCTGGAACTTAAGAAGATTCTTTTCTCTTCTATAATCTTCCTCGCTTATCCTCCGATTTGAACTAGCCTGTTTGTAACTATTCCTGATTCTCCCCCAGGTGAAGATAGGCTGTTCAATCGTTGCCGTAGCAGTATACGTATCCTGCCCCCTGACGACAACATCACTTCCTCCCCCCACTGAGATTTTCTGCCCTTCACCCAGCCGAAGATAGTCGGCTCCCAGAGAGAGCGTGGGCAAGAAACCGGCTCTGGCCACGATCAATTCTCCCTCTGCTATTCCCAGTCGCTCCTTTACCGCCAGGATCCGTTTATTTCCCGCCAGGGCGACCTCGATACTTTTCTCCAGCGTCAGTTCCTCTATCTCCTCGGCCGAGCCAGGCAGAGACAAAAGGAAAAATATAAGAATAACGATACTGGAAATTGCTTTAACCCGAATGCGCATCATTTGCCAATCCCCTTAAGAAAAATGTCCATTACCATTGGTTTGTATCTATCCGGAGGATTTTTCTCGTCCTTAACCAACCAGTCGAAGATTACCGACCTGATTATTCCCATAAAAGAGGCTGCTGCCAGGGTTGGCTCAACTTTCCGGAACTCCCCGGATCTTATTCCCTCCTGCACTATCGAGGCTATCCCCTCCATCGTCTTTCTGTGCTCTTTCTTAATATAAGAACGAACTTCCCTCAAAGTAGTGGCGTATAGCTTTTGGGACTCGGAATGTACAATGCGCATGAACTCTCTATTTTCTCCCACGTACGCAAAAAATTTGGAGACGACTGCCTCCAATCTTTCCACATTGGAGATTCGGCTATCCATTATCTCCTTAAGCAAATTTCTCTGTCTTTCCAGTCCCTCCTTGATGAGACTCAGGAAGACTTCCTCTTTTTTCTTGAAATAGAAATAGAGGCTGGCCTTTCCAAAACCGGCTTCTTGAGCAATGTCTTCCACTGTAGTTGCTTCGTATCCTTTGCGAGAAAAGACTCTTTTGGCTGCGGATAGAATGCCTTCTATTCTCGCAACCTTCTCTTTCTCTTTCCTTTCTCCTCTCTCCATTACACCCTCCGGAAGTGGACTGCCTGGTCGAAAAGACGACCCGTTGGTTTAATATTATACCAGTTCTCCCTATTTGTCAAGTACATTTTATAAAAAAGTTAAAAAAAAGTGACAGGTACTTTTTTGACAAGTGGTGCCGCATATGCGAAAAAAGTACCTGTCACTTTTTTCTGTCCCTTTTTTACTTTTCGCGTGAATATTCGTCCATGATTCTTTTCTCTTCCGGCGTCAGACTGTCAACGCCATGGAGCAGTATCTTGTCCAGAATCTGGTTGACTCTTTCTTCAATTTCTTTACCTTCGGTCTCGTACTTTTTCCTCCTTTTCAGACTAATTCTCGGCAGCCGCAAAAATGCAAGTAGTCTTTCCGGATGGAAACGATATCTCCACAAAGGAAATTTCAAATATACATAACCTACCAATAGACCGCCGAGATGACCAAAATGGGCAATATTGGACCTTCCCCCTGAAATCCCGCCGAGGAAGGCAACGACTCCGATCAGTATGGCAAAATGTTTCGCTTTGATGGGAAACAGAAAGTATAAATAGATTATGGAATCAGGATATAGCATTGCAAACGCGACCAGGATTCCGTAGATCGCTCCCGAAGCTCCTACAACAGGGATTCTGGAATTTAAGGAAGTGAGGAGGATAAAAATGCCGGCCCCCAGGCCGCAGGTAAAATAGTATTTAAGGAAGGAGGTGGTTCCCCATTGTCTCTCCAGCGGCTTTCCGAACATCCAGAGGATAAACAGATTTATTAAAAGATGGAATAGCCCCCCGTGAAGAAACATGTGGGTTAATATTTGCCACAGCCATAAACTCTTCACTACCCTGTAAGGGACCAAACCGAAAGTGTAAAGAAGAGTTCGGCCCACAAACATCTGAATTATGTATACGGAAACATTGGCGATTATTAGCCATTTTATCGCCGTGCCCCATTTGCGGGAGAACAAAGGTTGTCGGTAATATCTGTAAGCCATTTTGGTTCAAAAGATTAACGATTTTTGAGCTCTTTCATATAATGCGCGAAGTTGGCTTTCATCTCTGCAAGAGAATCACCACCGAACTTCTCTCTCATTGCCCGGCTAATTTCCACAGCTACTGCCGCCTCTCCGATTACGCCGGCAGCAGGTACAGCGCAGATATCGGCCCTGACGACCTCGGCGGGAACATTTTTCTTGGTAATCATATCTATCGATTTCAGGGGTTTCTTCAACGAAGAGAGTGGCTTCATTGCTACCCGGGTGATGATATTTTCTCCATTACTTATTCCGCCTTCAATCCCACCGGAATTATTGGTCTTCCGATAGTATCCCCTGCCGGCCTCATAAAAAATCTCATCGTGCACCTTAGAGCCGGACTTCCTGGCTGTAACAAATCCTTTCCCGATTTCTACGCCCTTCACCGCGGGAATCGACATCAGTGCCTGAGCCAGCCGGCCGTCAAGCCTCAAATCCCACTGCGTATGGCTTCCCAGCCCTGGCGGAGGATTAATAACTATTACGGAGAAGACTCCTCCCAGTGTATCTCCTGATTTCTCTGCTTTCTTGATTGCCTCCACCATCTTCTTTTCCGCGTTCTTATCCAGGCAACGAACTGGAGACGACTCACTCACTTTTTCTATCTCTTCTACATTTAACTTTGAGATTATGGCCTGGATACCACCAATTTCCTCAGTCATACTCACCACTCTGATGGCGAACTCGGCCAGGAGCCTTTTGCATACGGATCCCACCGCTACTCTGGCAGCAGTCTCCCGGGCGGAGGCCCTCTCCAGAATATCCCTTAAATCCTCGCGGCCATACTTCAAGGCACCAGCCAGATCAGCATGACCTGGCCGGGGACGGCCCATCTTCTCCCTCATATCTTTGTCCGAAGGATAGAGGGACATTACTTTTTTCCAGTTTTCCCAGTCCCGATTGGTTATAACCATAGTGATGGGACTGCCTATGGTCTCTCCCCAGCGCAAGCCAGAAGTAATCTCCACTTTATCTTTCTCAATCTTCTGCATTCTCTCGCCCCGGCCGAAACCTTTCTGTCGACGGGCAAGTTCTCTGTTTACGTCCTCTTCACTCAATCTTAACCCTGCGGGTATGCCTTCAAGTATAGCATGCAAAGATTTTCCATGAGACTCACCAGAGGTAACATAACGAATCATGCGCACCCTCCGTAAAAAGTTTTTATCTATTCCTTTTCTTTCCTGAAGAATTCAAGCTCCCACAAATCCTTGTTCCGGTCATATTTCAAGATATAAATGTGATTATCCTTGTCTCTTACCTTGAAATAGAGACAACCCGGGCTATACCACTGGTCAATTATTTCCTTGATGGGAAATTCTCTATCGTTAATGGTAAAACTGACAGGCCTTTGTTCAGCCTCATAATCGGAATAACATTTTACTTTCAGCATTGTTCCAAAAGCTCCTGCGACTTCCCATTTATCGGAACCCCTGCCACGTTGTAGGGGTCAATTCATTGAGCCCATTTCTTCCAGAATCTTATTTTTCATTACCTCTATGGGCGCTTTCTTACCCGTCCAGATTTCAAATGAGGCTGCTCCCTGATGTAGCAACATTCCTATCCCGTCCAGGGCTTTTATTCCTCTCTTTTTTGCTTCTGCAATTAACGGAGTCTCTCTGTTATAAACAACGTCATAGATAAAAAGATCTTTATGGAGATAATCAGGGTCAAGCACACAGGGGTCTCCCTCTTTCATGCCCACCGGCGTGGCGTTGACGAGAAGCGTGCTTTCCGACAGGGTCTGTGCAAATTCCTTACTGTTTACAGCGACGGCGTATACCGCACAATCGGGAATGTTTTCTCGAAGTTTTCCTACCAGAGCTTCTGTCCTTTCCCCTATCTTGTCAGTAACAACCAGTCGCTCTATTCCCCTCTCGGCCAATTTTACAGCTATCGCCTTTCCTGCCCCTCCTGCACCCATCATAAAAACCTTCTGACCTTCCAGTTTTATTTTGCCGTCCACGAGCAAAGAGGTGATGAAACCCTGACCATCCGTATTATAACCTATAAGCTTCCCCTCCCGGTTACGAATCGTGTTTACGGCACCAATCAATTCAGCTTCGCTGGCGATTTCGTCCAGATATCTCATAACTTCTTCTTTGTAGGGTATGGTTACATTTGCCCCCGCGACATCCGATGCCCTTAAACCCGTTATTGCTTCCTTCAAATCAGGCGCCCTTACCGCAAACAGCACATATACAAAATCGAGCCCCAGAGATTGGAAAGCGGCATTATGCATAAGCGGGCTTTTCGAATGCTCTACCGGGTAGCCGATCAATTTCACAATTTTCGTGGAGCCGGACCGTTTCATCTTTACTCACCGCTAATAAGAAGATTAGAAATTCTTACGGTAGGAGAACCTGAACTTCCGTAGAATTTCAAGTCGTCGCCAACGGCATCGATGGAATGCAAAAGGTCGACAACATTCCCTGCTATGGTGACTCCGCGGACGGGAAAAGAAAATTCTCCGCTTTCTATCCATAACCCATTTGCCCCCACGGAAAAGTCTCCCGAGACGGGATCGGCTGTGTGCATTCCCATAATCTCCATTACATAAAGCCCTTTGTCCGTACTGGCAATCAACTCTTTTCTTTCCGTACTTCCTTTCTCCAGAAAGAAATTGGTAACCCCCACAGAGGGTAAAGTTTTAAAAGAGCTTCGGGAAGCATTGCCGGTTGAGGCAACCTTATCCTTTCTCGCAGTATAGGAATCGTAAAGGAATGTGGAAAGTACGCCGTCCTTAACCAATGCAGTCCTTCTTTTCGGCACCCCTTCGTCATCAAAAGGAGAGGTAGCTACTCCTCCTTTCAGGGTGCCATCATCGATAATATTGACAATCCCACTGGCAATCTTCTTTCCTTTTTTTCTTGCAAACGGAGACTTTTTCCTCTGCACTGAGTCGGCGCCAAGACCTCTGGAGATAAAGTTGAGAAAACCTGTGGCTACGAGTGGTTCGAAAACGATAGATGCTCTCTGAGTTTTTACTCTTTTCGCTCCCAAAAGAGAAACAGCTTGACGCGCTGCATTTTCAGCAAGTTCGTCGAAAGGGAGCTCTCCAAACCTCCTCTTGATGGCAAAATCGGAGCCAAGCTGAATCTCTTTCCTTGGCTCCCCCGGAAACATTTTGGCCTCAGCCACAGCAATCAAGGCACAGTAACAAAGGGTGCTTCTATAACTTGCCTCCAGACCTTTTGAATTGAGGATGAATATTTCGTGCTGGCTATCGCTGTAGGTTGTCCTGAGCACTCTTTTCACCTTTTTATCGTAAGCAATAGCCTTCTTTTCCATCTCTCTAATCTTGCCAATCTTCGTTGCCACGGGAATTTTGCTTAACTCTTGATCATAAAGATCCTTATCTAAAAACTTATTCAGCTTTTTTTGTCCGGTGACTTCTGGCAAAGAGTTGCACTCATCGGGAGCACCGTTTAAGACGTTATTCCTGACCTCCTGAATTAACTTCTCAATACTCTCGCGGTCAAAACTGCTAGTAAAAGCGAAACCCATCCTGTTTTGAGAAAATATTCTTAAGCCGATTCCGGACTTATGAGGAGTATTGAAATTCTCCAGTTTCTCTTCGGAAATACCGACATCGAATGCCCGGGATGTTTCTATATAGACTTCAGCTTCTTCTCCCCTGGAACGGCAAACTCGCTCTATTATCTCCTCACCGATTTTTGCATAGTCCACAGTAAATCCTTTTTACTTAAAAGTTAAAACATTATTACCTTGAAAATCCCCCATAGAGGAAAACAATGGAAATGATCAAAAGGATTACCCCTATTTTCTTGCGGTGAGTTATCAACAATTGGTCGTTAAACAGATACTTTCGTCCCCAGGCATTAAACCTTATTATGATTGTTGGCTGGTATAGATAACCCACACTGATTATGAGAAGTAAGAGACCTATCAACACTTCCAAAAGTCTCAAAGTAAGCCTCCTTATTTATGTAAACTTCAACTAAAGTTATCATAAAACCGACGGTTTGTCAACAGACTAGTTTTACAAAGACTGGACTCCCAGGATAAAAGAAAGGCTATCCGGCTACAAATTCCATAATCTTCACTTTCCGATAAGTTTTTTCTTTTCCAGTAGCCGGTGGTACCTGATAGCAAAGCGATGAGCTTCGTCCCGTATGTGCTGGATGAGATGCAGGGCAGGTGAGCCGAAAGGGAGGCGAAGGGGACGGGAACGCTGCGGTAAAAATACCAACTCTTCTCCTTTAGCCAGCCCCACTGCGGGAATTCTATCCAGACCCAGTTCCCTGAGAACTCCTTTGGCTCCGTTCACTTGCCCTTTTCCCCCATCAACCAGAATCAAGTCCGGCAGCAAGCCTTTTTCTCTCAACAACCTCGTATATCTGCGGCGAATTACCTCTCTTATCATACCCACATCGTCAATTCCTGTGACCGTTCTTATCTTAAATTTCCGATAAGATTTATTTTCGGGCTTACCGCCAGAAAAGACAACCATAGACCCTACAGCCGAGTCGCCGTAAATCTCGGATACGTCAAAAGCCTCTATTCTCTCCGGCAAGTTTTCCAACTCTATTGCTTTCTGTAATGCAATCAAGACCTCGCCTTTTCCCGCAGCCTTTAATTTCTTCTTCTCCACTTGTCGTAAATTAACCCTCTGAGATACGGACCGTATTGCCTGTATCTGGTCTCTCAATATTTTCGCTTTTTCAAAGTCGAGACCCCGGGATGCCTTCTTCATCTCTTCGTTCATCTTCTTCAAGAGGCGCTCTCCCTTCCCCGAGAGAAACATAACGACTTTCTCCACTATTTTCTCGTATTCTCCCTTGTCTATCCGTCCCACACAAGGGGCCGGGCACTGCCCCAGATGGTAATCCAGGCAACTATTGGGACTACCCTCTTTCCGTCGAGCCAGAAAGTAACTCTTCTTACATTTGACCAGAGGAAAAATCCTCTGTATTGTCTTAAGCGTCCTCTTCAACGAAGAGACGTCGGGATAAGGGCCGAAGTATTTTATTCCCGGCGTCCTGCGTTTCATTCTCTCTCTTTTTGAGATGCGCGTCATCACCAATTTAGGGAAATCCTCCCCGATGGTCAACTTAAGATGGGGATACGTTTTATCGTCTCTCAAAGCTACGTTATATTTGGGGCGGAAATATTTTATTAATTCGTTCTCCAAAACCAGGGCCTCTTTTTCGTTTCGGGTCGCAATGTATTGCAGGTCCCGCACGTTCGAAATTAGAGCAAAAGTTCTGGGAGCGTAAGTGCCGGGGGATTGAAAATATGCGGGTACTCGTTTCCTAAGCGATTTCGCTTTGCCCACATAGATAACTTTACCGGTAATGTCCTTCATCATGTATATCCCCGGTGCATCGGGCAGGGAAGCGAGTTTGTCCTCAAACCTCATCCGTTGATTCCTTTCGGCTGATTATCCTCCATACGTATTTAATCTCGTCACAGCGCAAAAGATGCGTTACCAAAACGTAAACAATTACACAGACCAGGATAGTGCCAGCCACCTGTATCAACTTGTTAATCTGGCCTAATAATCCGGAGAAATATATGCAGGCTATTCCCATAGCCGAAACGGCCAGTAGAATCTTAACGAGCGATTGCAATACTTTCTTTCCTCCCAACCTGCCGATCCTTTTTCTTAAATATACCAGGAGGATGGAGAGATTAATAAAGGAAGCGATGGCAGTGGCAAAAGCAAGCCCGCCTACATCCAGAATGCGCATTAAAATCAGATTCAGCACTATGTTTGCCACCATGGCAACGGAGGCTATTCTTACTGGCGTCCGGGTGTCCTGCATGGAATAGAATGCAGAGGCTACTACTTTTACTCCCGCATAGGCCACTATTCCGGTTGCATAAAATAGGAGCGCCCAGCTGGTGGCCTGGGTAGCTTGAGCGGTAAATCTTCCCCTTTCAAATAGAAGAGAAATTATCGGGTTTCCCAAAATAATCAACCCCAGCGAGGCAGGGACAATAGTGAATAGTATCATTCTAAGCGCTAAGGATAGAGTGTCTTTCAGTTCCTCTACGTTCGTTGCTGCCGCCGAGCGAGACATCATGGGCAACACAACGGTTGCTATTGCTGTCCCGAACAGAGCCAGAGGAAGTTGCATCAGGCGATTCGCGTAATATAGAGCGGTAACGCTTCCTTCTCTCAGCAGGGAAGCGCAAATTGTGTCTACGAAGGTATTTACCTGGGATACGGATAACCCCAGTGTCGCCGGCAGCAGCAATAGTCCTATTCTCTTCACCCCCGGATGATTTAGAACGGAAATCCATCTTTTCCCGAGGATAAGCGAATTCTTCCAGATATTTTGGGGATATTCCGCTAGCTTCACACGAGGATTCCTAAAACTCCTCCCCGCGGGTATGACAAAACCTCTTCTTGCCAGAGAGGGCACCTGAAAAAAGAACTGAGCAAAACCCCCAACCAGAACCCCCAGGACAAGTCCAATTATTGGTTGTTCCATCAAGGGACAAATAAACAGGATAAATGAGATTTCGGAAATACTGAGTAGAGTGGGAGCCAGCGCAGGAATAATGAACCTGTGCAAGGAGTTCAATATTCCCAGAGCTAAGGCAGCCATACCTATTGCAATCATAAAAGGAAAAAGTATACGGGTGAGAGTAATGGTTAAGGAAAGTTTTTCCGGATCCCTGATGAAACCCGGGGCAATCACCCGGACAATCACGGGAGTGAAGATAATCCCCAGAATGGTCAAAATAGATAGGACGGCCAGCAGTAGCAGGCTCGAGATTCTCGCCAGCCTCTGGGCTTCTTCCCTGGGCTTGGTAGTCAAATATTCGGTGAACACGGGTATGAAGGACGCGGAGAGCGCCCCCTCTCCCAGAAGCCTGCGGAGAAGATTGGGAATGCGATAAGCAACAAAGAAGGCATCAGCTACTAAACCGGCGCCGAAAAAATTGGCAATAAGCATGTCCCTTACGTATCCGAGAATCCGAGATGCCAGGGTGGAAACGCTGACACCGGCAACTGACCTGGTAATTTTTCCTTCCTTCTGCAATATGCCTCCCCGTAATAAAGATTATTCTTGACTTTCGCTTTTCAATATAGTACTTTAGAGTGCAAGATATTCTTTTTATCGTCAGAGCTATTGCTCTGAAATTACGAGTGAGGAGATTTCACTAATGGTTAAGCTAAAATCCGGACGACACACCCAAGCACTTAAATCCCAAAGGCAGGGTAAAAAAAGGCGCCTAAGGAATGTTGCCATAAAGGCAAGAGTCAGGTCAATAGCCAAAAAAGTGGAGACGGCAGTCGTTCAGGGTAAACCCGAAGAAGCAAAAAAAATCTTCTTGCAAGCTATGAAAGAGTTGGATAAGGCCGCCAGTAAGAAGATCATACCCAAAAGAAGGGCCTCCCGAAAAAAGTCAAGACTGGCAAAAAAGGTCAATTCCTTAAGAGCAAAAAAATAGGCTATCCGGAATAAGTTGATACTCTTTTCTTACCACACAAATTCAAAATAAGGAGTTCCAGCGCAAGTTCAGCCGGTTTCTTTCCCACCTTGATTTCCCAGTCTGCCCGAAGCAAATGATGAAAATCATTAAATAGTTCTTTGTCCGTGAAATTCTGAATTTGCGACGGGAAATCCCTGTCGAAAAAAGGATGCAGGCCCACCTCCTGAATTATATTGTCCCTTTTCACTTTCCCACGCATAAGTTCCCTGGCGCAAGCTATTTGTCGCATCCTCTTTGCTACCTTTACCAAAATCCCTACGGGCTTCTCTCCCGCTTCCCTCAACTTTTCCAGTATCTCCAGAGAACGCCCCAAGTTCTTCTCGGTAATCGCTATCAAAAGGTCAAAAACAGAGTCGGACAGGGAATGACCTATCAATTGCTCGACGTCTTGCAGTGTAACCTTTTTTCTGTCTTTAGTGTAGACTAATAATTTTTCAATCTCTCCGGACAAATCTAACAGACTATTTCCTACTTCTACAAACAGATAATGCGCCGCTTGTGGCGAGATATCTTTCCCCCCTTCGGATATCTTGTCTTCGATCCAACCCGGAATCTCTGAATCGAAAAGCCTCCAGAAAATAACCGTCTCGCAAGAAGAAGAGATGGTCTTATATACTCCTCTATTCAACGTTTCCTTTTTGACCTTTTCACTCGCCAGAACAAGACACGTGGAGGAAACAGGTCCTTTCAAGTACCTGATAACCTCTTTCAACTCACTCTCTCTGAATTTATCTATATCTTTAATCACTATTAGTCTCTTCTTCGACATAAAAGGATAAGTCTCGGCAAGGGAAATGGCTTCTCTGGCAGAACTATCTCCGGCATAGAAAAGCCCGAGGTCAAATTCCTCTGCCCCGGGCCGGATTAGCATCTTTTTTAATAAAAGGATTGCTTGCTGTTTTAAATAATCCTCCTCCCCGCAAAAAAAGTAGCAATCGGCAATCTTTTTCCTTTTAAGTTTTGCTATTAATTCTTTATATTTTATCATTTTAATAAGTGCCAGCGACTCCGATAACTATCCCAACCTTTCAACACCCTGAGGATGAAAGGATAGTTACAGGAGCTTCAAATCCGCCAGGCTTTCTGTAGTGTAGCCCTTTATGGGCGTATTTATTACGGGCATAAAGCCCTACACTACCGAGCGACTCCGATAACTATCCCTTCATCCTCACCTTCCAGTCTGAATTTCAATCTGGCTTCCCCATCCATAGACTGTACGTCGCACAATGTGATCGGCGAGCTCAACAACCAGGCGCTCCTGCGCTTCCTCTTCTGTCTCCACGGTTCTGCCTGCCCGGGGAGTCACATAGTACCTTACGTCTCCTTCGATTCCCCCCACAAGGTTTCCTTCTATGCTCTCCCTTTTCTCCTCCCAGAGAACGTCTCCCGTAGCCAAATCTTGAAAAGAGAGATTGACTATGACCCAAAGCTTATACTGTTCGACCACCTCGGTGGCATCATAAGAGAGAGGTTCTAAAACGTAAGTAACAATCTCCCCGGTTAATAGACCATCTGCCTCCTTTCTCTTGGCGATGGATAGATGGCCGTCTCTGATGAATTCCTCTATTACAGCGTCGGTAAGTTTGGATTCAATGCCGTAGTGAGCGGTTCTGTTGATAAATGTGGGAATGGATATTGTTTTAATATGCTGGGGCAAAATTTCCACAGGCGTATAGGCGCAGCCGAATAATAGAATCACTCCCAACCCGATAATAATGAAAATAGACTTTCTCATAAATTCCTCCTTCTTTCTTATTTTTCCACTACAATATTGACCAGCCGCCCGGGCACATAGATTATCTGTTTAATTTTCTTGTTTTTAATGTACTTTTTGACTCTTTCATCCAACCGGGCTTTTTTCTTTATCTCTTCTTCTTCTAAATTTACCGGAACTTCCACTTTGCTTCTCACTTTACCGTTCACTTCGATAACGATAAGCATCTCTTCTTTTTTGATTATTTCCTGGTCATATTCCGGCCACGATTCTTTGATCGCGCTTCCCTGATGTCCCAGGACTTCCCATAATTCTTCACAAATATGCGGCGCAAAAGGAGAAAGTAGAAGTATCAATTTTTCCGCGCTCTCCTTTAAGTGCGAGTTCGCGCCTCTTTTATTCAAGTAATCATATATTCCGTTGCACAGTTCCATAGTGGCGGCAATAGCGGTATTAAAATGAAAAGTTTCTATGTCTTCGGTAACTTTCTTAATAACCGAGTGGGTAATTCTGTTTAGCTTTTTTTCTTCCCGGTCGGAGGTCGTATCAACCGTTTCCTTACGTCTATTTCCTATTTCCTTTACCAGATTCCAAACTCTGTTCAAGAACCTGTAGCAACCTTGAACCCCCTTATCGCTCCATTCCAAATCTTTCTCCGGAGGCGAGGCAAAAAGAATGAACAATCTCGCCGTATCGGCGCCGTATCTCTGGGTTATTTCATCCACGCTAACGACGTTCCCCTTCGACTTTGACATCTTCGCGCCATCTCTAACCACCATTCCCTGACATAAGAGTCTCTTAAAAGGCTCATCAATACTGTACAGGCCTATATCCCGCAAAGCCTTGGTAAAAAACCGGGCATACAAAAGATGCATAATCGCATGTTCTATTCCTCCTATATACTGGTCAACCGGCATCCAGTACTTGACTTTTTTCTTTTCGAAAGGCAATTTCTCAAAATGTGGACTGCAATAACGGGCAAAATACCACGAGGAATCAACGAAGGTATCCATAGTATCGGTCTCTCTCCTTGCCGGACTAGCACATTTGGGGCATTTACAATTTACGAACTCGCTACTATTAGCCAGGGGATTCCCTTTGCCCGTAAACTCAACTTTCTCGGGCAACCTCACCGGCAAATCCTTTTCCGGCACAGGTACAATTTTGCACTTATCACAATAAATTATGGGAATAGGCGTGCCCCAATACCTCTGTCGGGAAATCAGCCAATCGCGCAGTCTATACTGCAGCGTCTCTCTTCCCCATCCTTTCTGCGTCAGATATTGCGTAATCTTTTCCCTTCCCTCCGAGGAAGAGAGGCCATCAAACTGGGCTGAATTCAGCATAGTTCCTTCCCCTTCGTAAGCTTCCTGCAAATCTTCTCCCGGGGAAGATTCTTCCGAAGGAGGGACAATTACCTGCTTTACGGGAATATTATACTTTCTGGCAAACTCGAAATCTCTCTGGTCATGAGCGGGCACGGCCATTATTGCTCCTGTCCCGTACTCCATCAACACGAAATTAGCTACGTAGATGGGAATCTCATCTCCGTTCAGAGGATTTATCGCGTACCTGCCGATAAACATCCCCTCTTTTTCTTTGTTCTCCCCTGTGCGAGTGAATCTATCTTCAATTACTACCCTGTTGATAAATTCTTTCACTTTCTTTTCATATTCCGTTCCGGCGATAAACTCCAGGACTCTGGGATGCTCGGGAGCGAAGGTCATAAAAGTAGCGCCGTAAAGGGTATCCGCTCGCGTAGTAAATACCGGAATCAGACTATCAGAACCTTTCAATCTGAAATTGACCAGTGTTCCCTGACTCTTGCCAATCCAGTTCTCCTGCATGATTCTGACCCTCTCCGGCCAGTCCTTTAACTTTTCTAAATCCTCCAGAAGTTCCTCAACGTAATCGGTAATCTTGAAGAACCACTGCTCCAGACTCTTAATTTCCACAAGAGCCTCGCACCTCCAGCATTTTCCGTTTACCACCTGCTCATTGGCCAGGACTGTCCCGCACTGGGGACACCAGTTGATCGGCGCCTTCTTCCTGTAAGCGAGACCCTTCTCGTAGAACTTAAGAAATATCCACTGGTTCCAGCGATAATATTCTGGCTCAGCGGTAATTACCAGCCTTTCCCAATCGTAGCTCAATCCCATTTTCTTCTGCTGCTCTTTCATCATCTCAATACATCTATTAGTCCAGTAAGAAGGGTGAATCTTTTTCTCTATTGCCGCGTTCTCCGCAGGCAATCCCAAAGCGTCATAACCCATAGGGTAAAGAACGTTAAACCCTCTCATCCTCAGGAAGCGAGCCACAGTGTCGCCTATGGCATAATTGCGCATATGTCCCATATGAAGCTCTCCCGAAGGATAAGGAAACATCTCCAGAAGATAGAATTTTTTCTTTCCCGAATCTTCCGAGATTTTGAAAGTTCCTTCTTTTTCCCATTTCTTCTGCCATTTCTTTTCAATTTTCCTGAAATCGTAGATTTTCTCCATGTTTAACGCGGCCTCAATAGACTCATTCCTTGTTTTTGCATCGTCTATTCCTTTTTCTTCAGGTAGATAAAATATTCAATATTTCCCGCAGGCCCTTTAACCGGCGACGTGGTCAATCCTCTTACTTCTAATCCCAATCTTGGGGACAGGAGCTCTATCTTGTCGATAACTTCCCGGTGAACTTTTCTGTCTTTAACCACTCCGCCCCGGGAGACTTTTTCTCTCCCCGCCTCAAACTGGGGCTTAATAAGAGAGATTATCTCGCCTCCTTTTCGGACTAATTTTTTGACTTTCGGCAAAACTTTCTCCAGGGAAATAAAAGAGACATCTACAGTAGCCAAATCTACGGGACTTTCAATCTTCTTTTCGTCGAAGTATCTTATGTTCGCTTTTTCAATGTTGACCACTCTGGAATCTTTGCGCAATTTCCAATCGAGCTGGCCATAACCCACATCCAGGGCGTAAACCTTCTTTGCCCCGTTCTGGAGAAGGCAATCGGTAAACCCTCCTGTTGATGCGCCAACATCAAGGCAGACTTTTCCTTTGATGCTCAAGCCAAAATCCTTTATTGCTGCTTCCAGCTTCAATCCTCCCCGGGAAGCATACTTCCTTAAAGGGGACTTTTTTACTTCCAATTGTATGTCGACAGGGAACTCAGCGCCTACCTTAGTAAGTTTTCGCTCCCCCGCCCGCACAGAGCCAGCCATTATCAATGCCTTCGCTCTAACCCGGCTCGACGCCAGCCCTTTTTCCACGAGAAGCTTATCCAATCTCTCTTTCCTCTTCTTTATTTTCACATCTAACAACCTAAATCTTGAAAGATAGTTCGCGAAGACTTTAAGAATCTTAGCCAAAAAACAATGACGACGAATTCGCCTGATGCAAGGGGGTTTGGTGTAGCCAGCATTAGAATTTTTAGCCAAAAATCGAAGATCAGAGTTTATCCGAAACTGACCATAGGGAATTTCGGTAAACTCCTGAGATTTTTGGCGTTACTCAGAGAGTAAAAAATTATCAGCGAGCTAACCAAATCCCGAGCATTCCTCTGACCGAGCGACTCCGATAACTATCCCTTCATCTTTTTAGGAATTCACTGACCCTCTGGGCAATCCTGTCAGCAGTCAGTCCGTACTTCTTTCTTAATTCTTCTCTACTGCCATGTTCAATAAATTTGTCAGGTAGCCCGATACTCAAAATACGCACATTATCGGTCGCCAGCAACTCCCTGATACCGGAACCGAAACCTCCGGAAACGGTATTCTCCTCGACTGTGACAATTTTATGAACCTTCCTGACTATTTTCTTTATCAGGTCTTCGTCCAAAGGTTTAACGAATCTCATATTAACCAGACTTGCCTTTATTCCTTCTGCTTCCAGCCTCTGTTGTGCCAGGAGACAGGGGTGAACCGTATTACCTATCGCCATTATGGCTACATCATTTCCTTCTGCTAGCACCTCCCCCTTTCCCAGGGGAAGGACTTTGTATTGCCTGTCCAATCTTACCCCGATGCCGGCTCCTCGAGGAAAGCGAATGGCGCAGGGAAAATTCCAGGACAGGGCAGTATTAAGCATCTGCACTAATTCATTCTCATCCTTGGGAGCCATAACCACCATATTGGGAATCAGTCTAAGATACGAAAGATCGAATGTTCCCTGATGGGTGGGCCCATCTTCGCCTACTATACCGGCCCTATCCACGGCAAAAACCACGGGAAGGTTCTGGAGGCAAACATCGTCTATCATCTGGTCAAATGCCCTCTGAAGAAACGTGGAATAGATGGCGCAAACAGGCCTGTATCCGGCTCTGGCCAATCCCGCGGCAAAGGTAACCGCATGTTGCTCAGCAATTCCCACGTCGAAATATCTCCGGGGAAACTCCTTCTCAAATGCATCCAGCCCCGTACCCTGAGGCATCGCCGCAGTAATGGCGATAATTTTCTCATTCGCTCTAGCCAGGTCTATGAGCGCACGGCTGAAGACTTCCGTATATGAAGGTATTTTACTTTTTTCCGTCTCTCCCGTCAAAATATTAAACGGCGATGTTCCATGAAACTTTATGGGCTCTCGCTCCGCCGGCTGATACCCTTTACCTTTCTTGGTAACCACGTGAATCAGGACCGGACCTTTCATATCTTTAACTTTCTCGAAGATTTCAACTAAATAGTGGACTTTATGCCCGTCAATAGGGCCCAGGTAAGAGAAACCCATTTCCTCAAAAAGCATTCCGGGAAACAGGAGCACCTTAAACCGCCGCACTACTCTGAGAATTGCAATTCCCCAGAAGGAAACCCTGGTCAAGAACTTTTTTACTTTCCTCTCCAGTTTTTTAACCAGGCCTAAAGTCATCAACTTCGTCAGGTATCCCGCCAGGGCTCCTACTCTATGAGAGATGAACATTTCGTTATCATTCAGAATCACCAGCAGGTCTTTGCCCAGATGTCCGGCATTATTCAGAGCTTCGAAAGCCATTCCTCCGGTCATCGAACCATCGCCTATCACCGCCACGACTTTATGGTTGTTGTTGCCGGATAAATCGCGGGCGCAGGCCATTCCCAGAGCAGCCGAGATTGCAGTGGAGCTGTGTCCCACGCCAAAGGCGTCATATTCACTCTCCTCGGGAGTGGGAAAACCGCTTATCCCGCCGCACTGGCGAAGAGTGGAAAAACTATCCCTCCTGCCTGTCAAAATCTTATGCGCGTAAGCCTGATGTCCCACGTCCCAGATTATCACATCCTGAGGAGAGTCAAAAACATAGTGCAAAGCTATGGTCAACTCAACTGTCCCCAGGCTGCTGGCAAGATGTCCTCCTTGCCGGGATGTGACCTTAATAATTTTTTCTCTGATCTCCTGTGCCAGTTCGAGAAGTAATTCTTTCCTGATTAACCTGAGGTCACTGGGTCGGTCAATCAATTCCAGGACTGCCATATTTTTCGTCTCCCCCCTTGTTCTAAGAAGTCCGGCTGAGGTAAGGAATGGTCATAGGTCCTTCCGGGAGGACTGCTATTTTGAGATTTTTCCCAAAATCTTTTCTTAGTCTTTCTACCGTACCTTCTATGTCCTTAATAGGCTCAAGGTGGCAAGCTACCGCGTCTTTCTCCGGAAGCTGCGAATATAGATAGACTTGCGCCTTGGTCTGAATCTCCGCCTGTATCTGGGCTTCCCACTGGTCAAACATGGAAAACCCGGGAGTGGCAACTATTTTCAAAATCTCCTCTGGATTTTTGCCCATCTGCAGAATGCGGCGATAATTGCCGTGTTCGGGAATGCCATCGGAGCATTCGGATACGCATATGATTGCTCCGCCTTTCTTTACAATCTGGTTTGCCGCAGACATTCCTTTCACTGTCTGGTAGAGATTCAAATCGAGGGGATAACCGCTATTGGTGGCAATGACTACGTCGAATAGATGAGGAACCGGCCGCATCGCGCTCTTGCGCGCGAATTCCACGCCTTTCCGGTGCGCCTCGTCCATACCGCCCGAGAAGACGCCGCTTATCTCTTTTTCCTTATTCAATGTAACGTTTATTATGAAAGTGGGCTTGGTCATAAGAGCTACTTCGCGAATCTCTTCCCACAAAGGATTTCCCTGAGTAATCGACCAGTCTGCTTTTGGGTGGCTCAACATATTGGCGCTATGATTATGCATTATTGTATCTTCCCCGGAGATACCGGGAAGTACTGACTTGGGGCCCCCGGAAAAGCCGGCAAAGAAGTGGGGTTCGATAAATCCAGTCAGTATCTTAACGTCGGCTCGAACATAATTACTGTTTACCCATACATCTCCTCCGGCTTTTGTCTTTCCCAGATGGACCATTTCTTCCTTCTTCCAGGCATTATGATTAACAATTCTATGATTCCTGACAACCTCTTCGCCCAGCATCTGTGCAAGTTCTTCCTTCGTATTGGCGCGATGCATTCCCGTTGCATTGATCAAAACTATCCTATCTTTGTCCACGCCTCTTAACTTCTCCAGAAGCCAGGGAATTATCCTTCTATTAGGCACCGGCCTGGTTATATCCGAGAAAACAATAGCCACATTATCCTGGGATTTAATCAATTTCTTGAGCGGCGGACTTCCTATGGGTTGGTTCAAGGAATCTACAAAAACCTTTTTTTCATCAGGAAGCCCGGGCACAAATTTCGGTTCAATGACCGTAAGGCCCTCTTCCTTAAGAGCAATATTTAAACCTTTTTTCCCGTACGCTAATTTTATATCCACTTATCTCACCTATTTTCATAGAGTCCTTGCGAAAGCAAGGTACTGGTTTATTCCGCCCCTTCGGGTGGACTCCAAACCTATCCACCAGCCAACTTGCAAAATCGGAGTCTTCATATCCAAATTATACTCTGGATTGGACAAAATAATCAATCAGTTCTTTAAGGATTTCCCCTTTTTTCCCAAATATTTTCAATTGTAATTTAGCATCTTTAACCAGGCTTTTTACTCTTTCCCGGGAACCTTTTAAACCATAAATTCGAGGATAGGTTAGTTCTTTTTTCTCTTTCTTATCTAACATGTCGTCGGTGATTTGAAAGGCCAATCCAAAATTTCTGCCGTATTTATCTAGCGCTTTCAACTCCCCCCGGGAAGCACCTGCCAATATTGCCCCCACCTTTAACGCTACGCTGATCAGAGCACCGGTCTTGTGGGAATGGATGTAGGCCAATCTCTTTTTTGTCTGTGCTTGTGTTCGTGAACCAGGAAATTGAATATCTTCCACCTGTCCACCCAGCATCCCTTCCGTTCCTATAGCCTGAGTGATCCTGGCAATTACCTTTGCCTGAAGAGCTCCGTCTTTAGGGAATCTCATTCGGGATAAAACTTCAAAGGCCCTGGTCAACAATGCATCGCCAGCCAGGATAGCCATAGCCTCTCCAAATTTCTTATGGCAGGATAATTTGCCCCGGCGGTAGTCATCATCATCTATTGCCGGGAGGTCATCGTGAATAAGAGAGTAACTATGGATCATTTCTATGGCGCAGGCAGCGGGCAGGACATCGGAAGCTTTACCTCCGCACGCTTCTGCTGCAGCAATAAGGAGGACGGGTCTCAGGCGTTTCCCCTTTCCAAAAACAGCATAGCGCATAGCCTGATGGATTATTGGCGGATACTTTCTGGGAGAATGAAGAAGTTTATCTAAAGCAGACTCAATAGCAACTCTTTTCTGTTTCAAGTATTTTTCGATTGAAGAGTTCATCGGAACAATTTTAATATACGGGATTCGCTTTCTTAAGAATTATTATTCTCTTCTATCTCTTCTTCCAGGTGAAAAGGCTTTGCCGTCAGTTCTCCCTTTTCAGATTTGGTTAGAATTTCGATTTTCTTTTTCGCTTCCTCGAGTTTTCCGGAACAGAATTTCGAGAGTCTTATTCCCTCCTCGTATAGTTTCAAAGAATCTTCAAGAGACTTCTCTCCTTCCTCCAGCTGTTCTACTATTTTTTCCAATTTACTCATTGCTGCTTCAAATTTCATCTCTTCCATCTTACTCTCCTTTCACTCCTCTCTTTTCTGATTCTTTCTCCACCGGGATGTCCGTCTCCTCTACCGTGCAGATTATTTCGCCCCGATGCAGCTTAACCTTCACTTTATCTTTCATTGTGACTTGAGCTATGCTCTTCAAAATCTCATTTCCCGGCAATTTATAGGTAATGCTATACCCTCTGGCCAGAATATGCAGTGGTGAAAGAACATCCAGCTTTCCCGCAATCGAATTTAACCTCTCGCCCTGGAAATCCAGAAAATGGGCACAGCGGGAAACTATTCTTTCTAAATAATAATCTATTTCCTGTTGAAATTGAGAGTATATCTCTTCGGGATGGAGAAAAATTCTGCTGTCCGCAAGGCGCTTGTATCGGCTGGTGCATTCAGCCAATGCGTGCTCCATAGATGATTTAATCTTGGAAGTGAGCAGCAATATTCTCTTTTCCAGCTCAGCTTTATTGCTAACCACCAATTCCGCAGCAGCCGAAGGTGTGGGCGCGCGAAGGTCAGCAACGAAATCAGCAATGGTATAGTCAATTTCGTGGCCGACAGCCGAAATTACGGGAATCCCGGAGTCATAGATAGCCCGGGCAACAATTTCTCTGTTAAAAGACCACAGGTCTTCCAGCGATCCACCGCCCCTTCCCACTATTAGCACATCCAGGGAGGGAAAATGTTTGTTAACACTGGCTATTGCTTCGGCAATCTCGCCGGCCGCCTGGTCCCCCTGAACCCTAACCGGATAGATTAAAATGTGCACATTGGCAAATCTTCGCTCAATTATATTCAAGATATCGCGAATCGCTGCACCCGTAGGCGAGGTGACTACGCCGATCTTCTGGGGTAACATAGGTATCGGCCTCTTATGGGCTTTATCGAACAGGCCTTCTTTATCCAGTTTCCGTTTCAACTGTTCGAACGCCTGCTGCAACGCGCCTATACCTATGGGCTTGAGACCATAGACGATAATCTGGTATCTTCCCCCTTTTACGAATACGCTTATCTTCCCCTGGGCAATTACTTTCATTCCGCTTTCCGGCACAAACTCCAGCTGTCCCGCCTGCCACTTATACATTATGGCATTTATCTGAGCTTCTTCGTCCTTCAAACTGAAATAGATATGGCCTGAAGAGTGGAAAGTAAGATTGGATATCTCTCCTTCCAGCCAGATGTCAGGAAATTCTCCTTCCAGGAGGTTCTTGGCGATTTTATTTATCTCCGATACCTTATAAATTTTTCTTGGCTCTTCCACGTCTCACTCCTTATTCTCTTCTATTTTTCCTTCAAATGGTTTAGTAATTCTCTTTATACTTGTGGCCTTTCCTGTTTTCTCCTCAATTTCCATAACTGCCCCCGCAAAAACTAAGTCTTCTCTTGCCACTTCAAACCTGATGGGCATCTGGGTCAAATATTTTTTCAGTATAATCTCCTTTTTTATGCCGATGACCGAATTGCGAGGGCCGGTCATTCCTATATCAGTGATATAAGCCGTCCCCTGGGGAAGAACCCGCTCATCGGCAGTAGGAACGTGGGTATGGGTACCTATCACCGCGCTCACTTTACCGTCCAGGTACCAGCCCATCGCAACTTTCTCCGAGGTAATTTCCGCGTGCATGTCTACAACGATTGTCTTTGTCTGTTTCCTGATTTCTTCTATGATCCCGTCAGCCGTGCGGAAGGGACACTCCAAAGTGGACATATAAACTCTGCCCAAAAGATTTACCACGCCCACTTTTTCTCCGTTACCCACTCTAATAACCGCCCACCCCTTTCCCGGGGCTTCGGGAGGGTAATTTGCCGGCCTTAAGATATTCTCTTCCTCGATTATCTCCGAAATCTCCTTCCTCGCCCACACGTGATTGCCCATAGTAATCACATCGACTCCCGCTGAAATTACCTCGCGGGAAATCTTGGGAGTGAGGCCGAAACCGCCTGCTGCATTTTCACAATTGGCAATCACAAACTGGATATTTTCCTCCCTTATTACCCGGGGAAGAATATTTTTAACCGTTTCTCTACCCGGCTTTCCGATTACGTCGGCAATAAATAGTATCCTCACCTTTTCTCCTTTATCTTAACCCGATACGATTTGGTTTTGAAAGATAGTTTGTGAAGAGTCTTGGGAATTTTAGCTAAAAAACTAGGACGGCTCACGCTCTTCCAAGCAAATCATTGTTGGACTCCCGCTGTGCGGGAGGAGTTTTGATTTGCGCCATGCAGAGTCCGAAGTTTTTTGGCGTCAAGAAATTCCCGAACGATGAACAAACTGTCTTTCAAATTTTCAGCGGATCAAATCCCGAGCTCATGTCCTTTTCCAATCAAAGCGAAGGGATTTAATGTAGCGAGCATTAGAATTTTTAGCCAAAAATCGAACATTGTAGCCGCAAAACGCAAGCTTTGCTTATTCTTAGCAGAGCTATCGCTCTGCAGCTACACAGATTTTTGGCAGTGCTCGCAGAGCAAAAAATTCTCAGCGAGCGAGCTAAATCCCGAGCTCCTTCCTTATTTTGCCGTCTCGATGGCTCTCGTCTCTCTGACAACCGTAACTTTTATCTGGCCGGGATACTCTATTTCTTTCTCGATTTTCTTGGCTATTTCCCTGGCCAGAGTTTGCACCATACTGTCCTCCACCTCTTCCGGCTCCACAATAATCCTTATTTCTCGTCCCGCCTGAATGGCGTAAGCTTTATCTACTCCCCGAAAAGAGTTGGCCACATTTTCTAGCTTTTCTAATCTCTTTAAATAGTATTCCAGCGATTCTCTCCGAGAACCCGGCCGGGAAGCGGAGACTGCATCAGCAGCCTGCAGTAATATTGCCTCTATACTCTGAGCCTGGCAATCTTCGTGATGAGCGGCAATGGCATTCACCATTTTTGAGGCTTCATTATGTTTCCTTGCCAGATCTGCGCCAATCTGGGCATGCGTCCCCTCAACGTCGCGGTCGATCGATTTGCCTATATCATGTATCAGTCCCGCCCGTCTGGCAAATTTCCCATCCACGCCTAACTCGCTGGCCAATACGGAGGCTACGTGCGCTACCTCTAAAGAATGCTGCAGAACATTCTGGCCATAACTGGTTCGGTATTTGAGCCTGCCTATCAACTTGATTATTTCCGGATGTAGACCCTGAACTCCCACATCAAACGCTGCCTGTTCCCCTACTGACTTTAGATGCATTTCCATCTCTTTCTTTACCTTTTCTACAACTTCCTCAATTCTTGCCGGGTGAATCCTGCCGTCGGCAATCAGTCTTTCCAGAGCAACCCGGGCAATTTCCCTTCTCACCCCGTCAAAGGCAGAAAGGGTAATGGCTTCGGGAGTGTCGTCGATTATCAAATCGACTCCCGTAGCATTCTCGAAAGCCCGAATATTCCTCCCTTCCCGCCCTATCACCCGGCCCTTCATTTCATCATCGGGCAAGGAGACTGTGGAGACGGTTATATCCGCAGTGTGCTCCACCGCGCAACGCTGGATAGCCTGACTTAGAATTCCTTTCGCTTTTCTTGTTGCCGTCTCTATGGCTTCTTGCTCCATCCGCCTGATAATTACCGTTGTTTCCCGCTTGGCTTCTTCCTCCATACTAGCCAGAAGAACTTTCTTCGCTTCTTCGGGGGTCATTCTGGCCAACCTTTCCAATACTCTTTTCTGTTCCTCTTTTGCTTCGGCTAATCTCTTCGTTTCTTCCTCACAATATTTCTCTTTCCCTAAAACATATCTCTCCTTCTTGCTAATTTCTCTCTCTTTTTTCTCCAGGATATCGACCTTCCGGTCCAGATTTTCGTCCTTCTGCGCCAAGCGTTTTTCCAGGCCTTCTAATTCTTTTCGTCGACTTCGCGTCTCCTCCTCAAATTTGATTCTCGCTCTATGCATCTCGTCTTTTACTTCCAGGATGCCTTCTTTCCTTTTCGATTCTGCCTCTCTCTGAGCGGAATCGATTATCCTTTTAGCCTGCGCCTCAACCGATGAGGCCTGAAATCTCGCGTAAATAAATCTCAAAATATATCCTGCCAGCAGTCCCAATAGAAGGCAACTCCCACCAATCAAGATCAGATTATTCATTTCCTCCTCCCTATATACGTCTTGGGAAAATTACCACACCCAAGTTGTACCTATTGGATATACAAGAAATTCAAGGAAACAACTACGGAAATTTATCTATCGCCGTCTCTTACAATCTATTATCTCACTTTCAGTGAGTATTTTATCAACTCTCACATCTTTCTTTTTGAGGGGAATTCCTCGGGCAATCTGCAAATCGAAAGCAAGTCCGACCAGCGCACATCGATGGGAGCGATTCTTCGTCACTTTTGCCGATTTACTTCCCAAAAAACGATCATAGTATCCTCTCCCATACCCCAGGCGTCCTCCCCTCCTGTCAAAGGCTACTCCCGGTACAACTACCAGATCAATCTCTTTTCGATTCACCCTCCTTCTGAACTCTTTTTTGGGTTCTCTTATTCCAAAACTTCCCTTGCTGAGTTCTCTTCTTGGATTCTTAATTTCGTACGCCACTATCTTTTCCCCGTGTACAACAGGTGCTGCTATCTTCTTCATCTTCATTGCATTTCTCATCATTTTCCCCGTTGCCACTTCACTACGGAAAGAGACATAAAACATAACTGTTTTTGCCCGTTGGAACTCGGGTAAGGCAAAGAGTCTGTTTTCTATTTTACCGCTCTTGGCATTTATTTCATTGCGAGAGAGGTTATTTCTCTTCCTCAGGAATTCTTGCCTGAGTTTCCTTTTCCTCTCCTCCATTTTTTTAAGAATTTTTCCCTTTATCTCTTTTTCCTCGCACACTTACTTTTTTCTCAGGACGGACTGGCTTTTGCCCCGGGGAGGGCTTGCCACTCCTGGCAAGCCGGGACTCCAGTTCCTCCATCCTCTTCTTGATTCTTGCCTCATAACCTTGTTCCGTGGGAAAATAGTACTTGCGTTTAACGGGCAAATAATCCTGCTCAACCCATCCCTTTGCATAATTGTGCGGATATTTATAATCTTTTTGCCCAACCTTGGTTAGATATTTTGGAGGTTTAAGAATTTTCTTCTCTTCTATATCGGCCAAAGCCTTATCTATCCCCTTATAGGCTGCGTTGGACTTGGGAGCACAAGCAATATACGTTGCCGCTTGGGCAAGGGGTATTTTGGCTTCGGGCATTCCCAAAAATTCACAAGCCTCCATAGCGGCATTGGCCACTACCAGAGCTTGCGGGTCCGCATTGCCCACATCTTCACTGGCACAGATCAGAATCCTCCTGGCAATAAACCGTGGATCTTCACCCGCATATATCATCTTTGCCAACCAGTACAAAGTGGCATCCGGGTCGGAGCCTCTCATACTCTTAATAAAAGCAGATATCGTGTCGTAATGTTCATCCCCTTTCTTATCGTAGACCACGGCCTTTTTCTGTATCGATTCTTCAGCAACCGAAAGGGTAAACTTAATCTCTCCGCTGGGGCTCGGTTTTGTGGTCATCACTCCTACTTCCAGCGCGTTCAATGCTCTCCTGGCGTCGCCATTTGCAATCTTTATAAGATGGTATAGCGCCTCGGGAGTAATGTTTATTCTCTTCTTTCCCAGGCCGTTTTCTCTATCTTCAATCGCCCTTTCCAAAATAACTTTTAGCTCATTATCACTCAAAGGTTTAAATTCAAAAACCTGGGAACGCGAGAGTAACCGGGAATTAATATAAAAATCGGGTGTCTCAGTAGTAGTGCCAATAAGCGTTACTATCCCTTTCTCCACGTCTGGCAGCAGAGCATCTTGCTGGCTTCGGTTAAAATGGTGCAGCTCGTCTATTAATAGAATCGTCTTCTGACCAGAAAACTTTCTTTTCTGCCAGGCTCGCTCAATTGTCTTTCTCAAATCACTAACTCCGGAGGTGACCGCGTTTAGCTCTTCAAAGTGCGCTTTCGTCCGTTCGGCGATTATTCTAGCCAGCGCCGATTTGCCACAGCCCGACGGACCATAGAAGATAAGAGATACGATTCTATCGGCCTCAATTGCTCGCCGTAGCAGTTTCCCCTTACCTAAAATGTGCTCCTGTCCCACGAATTGGGAAAGTCTCCCGGGAGACATTCTCAAAGCCAAGGGTACATCTTTAATGGCTTCTAATTTTTCCTCGGCAAAAAGATTCATTTTATTGGATTAGCCCCCCGCAAAAAATGACTCTGACCCCTTTTTTAAAAAAAGTCCCCGCTCTGCCGTGTGT
>CAYFRM010000016.1:0-13177 GCA_964345635.1 uncultured Clostridia bacterium | reverse complement strand
GTTTTCTCATCAATTCCATAGTCCTTCCCATTTTTCATTAAAGCACTTAACGCGTACGCATTTATCTGCGCTCTTGTATCTTCGGTTACTGCCTTGTGAGATTCTCTTATTTTCTGCAAGACTTTTCCACTGAAATTTTCTTCAAATTTCCTTACATCATCCAGCACCTGTTTATCTACATATTTTTTCACTTCCTCCGGATTATGCGAATCAACTCCATTTTCCCTGGCAAGTTTGAGAATCGCAGCCCGAACAATCTTGGCGCTATTCTGAATCTTCCAGTGTATGGATGTCTGTTCTACCGTTCCTATGACCGCTGGCGTATGATTCAATATGGCTGTCTGGAACTCATCAAATACATAATGGACCTTTGTCGTCAAAAGTTTATAGACCTCGGGATTAGTTAACACTCTTTCCTTCCCGAAGGTAAATTCTCCCAATTTCGCAAACTGCAACGTCATCTGGTCTATAAAGATTATATCCGCCTTTCTTATTTTCTCGGCTAATTGGGAATCTTTTAAGCTCTCAGGATCAATTTGTAAAAAGTTTCTTTTTCTGTCTCCTAAGAATCCTTTGCTCTGTTCAAAAGCCACTCTTGCCTTTCCCGAATCGGTAAATATAAGCAATTCCCTGGTGAACCTTTCTTTAAACAATTCTCTGGAACACTCGGCAAGAAGCGGGGTCAATACTTCTGTCTTACCGTATCCTGTCGCCAATTCAAAAGCCCTGCGGGAACTGAAGAGCATATCCAAAAGAATCTGCACCTGATGGCGATAGAGAGAAAATGGGCGGCCTCCGCTGCTTCTGCTTCTATAATTTTCATAATACTCGATACTATTATTAATCTTCCTGACAACTTTTTCTATTATTCCTCTATTCCCATAGATTTTACCCGTCATTATATCCACGCGGTATTTCCCTTTAGAAGTCAATTTTATTTCTATATTATCCAGAATCCAGAAATGCTCTCCCGTTCTCTTTAAGAACTCCTCTCCCACATCGACCCAGCCCCTGTTCATCTTCAGTATTATTGAGTTTACTTCTTTATTACCCGAATCTCTCCAATTTTGCAGACTGGTTAACCATATATACCTTTCAAACAGCCCCCTTTCTTCCTTTAACCTTTCCCGGTTCAATTTCCGAATATTATCTTTTGTTGTGTCTATTTCGGCTTTTATACCTTGTTTCTTATTTTCCAATTTTGTTTTCGACTCTTTTTTCTTTTCTTCTTTTATATTCTTATTATTTTCTAACTTATCCAACGTTACTTCAAGTGTGGTAAGTTCCTTTTTCAAATGACCTAAGAGATCTTCTAATTTTTTCTTTTGCCGGTATTCGGATGAAAGTTTCTCTTGTAGGTCTTTCTTATTCTTTTCTAAATCCCGGGTATCTTTTTTAGCTTGCTCCAGTCTCTGTTCTGAGGACTTTATTTGCTTATCTATTCTCTTTATTCTCCGGTTCGTTATCCATTTCCACCATCTGGTTTTGCCTGGTAATTTCTCTTTAGCCGCCTTCAGATTCTTCACTCTATTGTCTAATGTCTCCTTCTCACCGCTAATAAGCTTATTTAAGTCTTTTTCCTTCGCTTGTATTTCCTCCTGATAGCCCTTGATTATTTTTTTCAGCCCGCCTACTCTATTTTCTCCTTCAGTTTCTTTTAATTCTTCCTCGGCCTCTTTAATAATTTGCTTTCCGGATTCAATGTCTCTTATTAACATTTCAATATGGATTATTTTCGACCCCTTACTTATAACCTTGCCAATGATACCACCTGCTGACTTTCTGTTTTTGTCAAGAAATCTCTCTGCTTCTTTGAATGCGGCTAACAAATTCTTAATCGATTTTTCCTTTTTAGCATCCTCTATTCGAGATAGCTTCTCCTTTGCCTCCTTACCCAATCGCCGCAACTTTGTCCTCTGTTTGTCCACTATTTCACTTCCCGATATTTCCCTTGATATCTCTTTAACCGCAGTAGCTAATACCCCGCTTTTCTCCTTATTAGTAGACTCGTTGAGAATCTTATTCCAGGCAACTTGATAAATTCCTTGTTTAATTACAAAACCCCGGACTCTTACTTTTTCCCCATTACTAAGCCGTAACGTTGTTGTTCTACCACGTGTTCTTACCCCTTCCAGATGAATCATACTCTCTACTGACAGGTTCTCTCCAATCATTCTGATTTTTCCCGCAAGATACTCTGCCAAATCTCCGGCTAACTTACCTTTTTCTTTTCCCGCTATTTCTTTTATTTTCCCTAATACTGTCTGCTCTTTACTTGATTCAAACTGCCCTCTTGTCTTTCCTATACTCAGGAAATCCGCAAAAGCAGTATTAAGACTGCTTGCACTGTAGGCTTTTTCTATCAGAATCTTTTTAATCCAGCTATCATTGATTTCCTTTAGTTGTACTTCCTCTCCTCCCAACCTAATTTCTCCCTTACCCCGTCCTAATGACCGAAGAAGCCTTTTCCCCATTCTATCTCTGGCTTTTAAATAAGCTTTTCTTAGCCACCCGATTGTTGGCAAATCTCCCGTTGGCTCTTTTGCGATCCTGATGCTTTTTGCATACTTCGTTATCGACTGGAGAATGTTTTTTGCCTCTTTGGCATCTAAGTCAGAGAGGTATCTTTGGGCAAAGGTTTTCTTTGCTTCTTCATAGATAGAATCAGTAATTTCTATTTCTTTTCCGTGGTACTTTACCTTCTCCCCTTGCCTCGTCAATCTCTTTAAATCTCCCGGAGTTTTACCTTTGTCCTGAATTAACCTTCTTGCAGCAATTTTTGTTACTTTTTCTCTATCAAACTCTATTCTCCCGAATGCCTCTAAGGTAACTTTCTTATCCTTAGAACCTAAAATTTTTGCTGCTTCCGGACCCTTTAGCAAATCATTATTGAGTTCTAAATAGGCCTGTGCGGTTGAATTTATTATCTCCACCAGTTGAGGCGGGCTATTTTTTTCTGCTTCATTGAGTTTAGCTTTTATTTTCCCTAGACTTCTCTTATATAACCAGGGGCGAATTTTCCCCTTCGTTTCCTGCGAACGTTTGGAAATGGTGTCATGTTCAGCCTTTAACTTTTTAGATTCTTTAGAAGATTCTCTTAATAACTCCTGCGATTTACCGTAAGGAGATTTTTCTCCCGCTACCTTCCTCATAAGTTTAACGACGTCCTTAAATTTAGGTTGGGTTTTTTGACCTTTATTGTTTTTTACTAATAGAGTTATCAATTCTTTATAAGGAAACTCCTTGCCTTGTGCTATGGAATTTATGGTTTCATAGGTCCATGTCAGAGACTCTTCTACGCTGAGTCCCATTTTTCTATATGCCTCATAAACCTTTCTCGCTGTCCGAGTTAGCCCTTTTTTAAGCACTGACTCTGATGGCCTATACCGGGAATGTCTCATAGCAAATAGAACCATCCAGGAAGAAATAGTGCTCCCAAATTGAGAGAGGCCGGTGGAAAGTGGACTACGAACCGGCGCAGTATAGGGAGCCAGGGGCTTTACCAGGATAATCACCGTCCCATCCTCAAGCTTCTTGGCGGTTACTCCTGCAGCTATTTCCGCATCTGTTACCGGAATCTCAATCTCCCTACCATCCTGAGTTCTCCCTAAGAAAATCCACCCTTTATGAACGTCCGTAAGTATTGAACTGGAAGACTTTAGCGCTGCGTCAACGCCAGTGACTATGGCGGCAATCCTCGCCGAGCCTAAGACCTGTCCAGCTACAGGGCCGAGCGCGTTACTCACATAAGCTTTGGCTTTTGCAAACCAGGTATCGACTGCTACAGTGCCTAAAGAGAATATGCGCAATGCCAAACCGATTTTCTTGCCGGATTTGGGGCTTTCTCCGGCTGAACGAACCAGTTGTTTCATGCCTTGTTGTGAGAATGTGGGAATGAAACCATATTGTGACTGAAGATTGAAGATTGTATTGTTCGGCCACTCGCCTGTTTCAATCCTGTGCCAGATAGAATTATAGATGCCACTAAAGGTAGAAAACATAGGTCCTACCATAACCCATCGAATAGCAGCCCTTAAAGAATCGTAAGCCATAGCTCCTGAACCGGTAAGTCTCAATCCTGATCTCAGGGGGTCCAGTTTGGGAGTCAGAGAGGAGTATGCCTGCAGGTTCTGGACAATTTTAGAAATGTTCTTTATTCCAAAAGAAGCTACTTCTGTCCACATTCCTCCTCTTACACCACTGCCTATTAACTTTCTCCAGAAATAGGTATCACCCCACGAGAGACCATTAGGAGAAACATAGCGAATTACTCTTTTAATAGTACCATCCTGATTCTTTTCTATTTCAACAAATGGTTTATCTCCCAGAGGAATACCCGTTGTTTTCTCAAACCAGCCAATAACAAAGTAGTCTTTACCTATATTCAAGCCTCCCCCACCGCCAAATAGAGCAAAATGCCGGACAATATTACTCAATATTTTCATATCTTTGAATCTATCCCTGCGAGTTAACCATTGAGCAGCTTTCTTAGGAGAAGATAGAAAACGCACCACCGAAGCAAATAAAGCTGTATCAATCATATCTTTGTAAGTCATATCTCTATCAAAAATACTTCTTCCCACTACTGCAGTTACCGGCCAGGTGAGATAACTCCTGAATTTAGCAGGGCTGTACAAATTGGCCAAGGGTTTACCCAGCCAATGATTTTTCCAGAACTTAGAACTGCCAATGCCACTGGAAGATAATCCGCCGATTGAGCCAATGGCTGCTCCAATGATTGCTCCGCCTTTTGCACCGGCAAACAGACCCTTACCTTTGCCGAAGAAATCTTCACTAAATCTCTTCCAGAATCTCTTCCAGTTCCAGAATCCCTTCCAGAAAGAAAGCTGTTCTACCTCGGGTTCCTGCAGGGCTGCGTTCGCAACCATATCTACATTGCCCCAAACTACAAATAATTTAGAAGCGCCATTCCATGCGCCCCACAATAATTTAGCCAGTGCCGACTTCGCACCACTTCCCCAAACATTACATTGCGGACCAACTGTCTGAAGTAGGGCCACCGAACCCGCTGTTATCGCAAATATATGGGCGCGGTCTGACCAAGTTAGTCCTTTCCGGATATCCAAATTAACCAGTCTATGTCCTGCATCAGCAATGCCCACGGCGAATCCACCCCAAAAAAGTGGAGATAATATCCTGTGCTTCAATCCTGTGGGAGCGGAAAGAAATCTTAATACTCTTGAGTTCTGTATTATCTGTGACTGGAATAATCTGGTTAGTCCCGCAGTTCCCCAGGCGCCTCCTATAATCAAAATATCATCGCCCATAGTGGTGAAATGTCCCCTCTGTTTATAACTAATCGTATTAGCTATTACCTCGCTTATAAGAGCCCACCTTAAAGCCGAAGTAGCTAATGCTTGACTGGCACCTAATACCTCCAATCCTTTGGTTCCTGCTAATACTGATAATACTTTTCCCGTCACTCCTCCCAAACCTACAATACCACCAAAGATTCTCTCGCTGATGCTTGCCCCTTTTCCAAATGCAACTTTGCCACCAAGTTTCATAGCTTCATTGAAGATACCGGTTGGACCAAAATAGGGATTGTCGCAGAAAAATTGACTATCCGAACCATAAATTGCATACTTACCTCGTCTTGGGCGACCCCGAACCCAGTTATCAGCGAGATATTTTACATTCTTTGCTTCATCAGTCAACCCTAAAATATAATGCTCAACAGCAGCATCAAGATATAGTAATAAACCAAACCCTCTTCCCAATTGTCTTCCGGCAAAACTAGCACCTAGTTTTACTTCATAAAGCCATGTTCGCCCAAAATTTCCGAAACCGCTGAACTGCATGCCCCGACTTTCTTTCCAGGAAAGTGGCACTCCACGCCATTTTTGCCAACCATCGGGAGTAAGTATATTCTTCTCGTCACCCCTTGCATCCCTCCAATCAATCAATCTGCCTGACTCGAATGCATATTTTAATGTGTCCCCTGCCGAAATACCTCTTTCTTTGTCCTCTTTATGGAATGTGGTGGTTATTGTCCAATCGGGCCTGCTATAGAATTTGTCATTTAAGAATGCCTCATAATATTCTCTTTGAATAATGACATTCCTATCTCCTGATTTCATAAATGTCCTAAGATATGTTATTGGGTTAGGCATAGCAAAATCTGTTCCATTATACCACTGGAAGAAAGCGTTCCTGCTTTCGCCAGAAAGACTTTCTCCCAGGAGCTTTAGTGCTTCGGGTTCGATGCTGATCAGGTCTTTTTTGTTGGAGAGGAAGTAATGCAAAATTGCTCTTTCTTTTTCCTCTCCATTAGAAAAGTATCTGCCCGCAACTTTAGTCAATTCTCGTACCTTTTCCGATGAAAAATTCCTCTTGGGGATACTTATGATAGATACCGCCGAATCGGAGAAAGTGCTTCCCATAAGATTTCGTTTAAAAGCTATAACATCAGCTTCAGCCATAAATTCTAATTCTTCTTTAGATAGAGAAGGTAGCACAGATTGGTCGGACGCCTCCCACTTATGGGTATAAATGCTACCTTTCCGCGTGCCATCAGTTTCCCAAACCCTTATCAATTTCATTGATGAAGACGCTTTATGTAATCCGTCAATTTCAGGGCTCATTAATGGATGGTTCTCACAGTACCCATTTTCAGGGACTTTTATCAAGAATTCGAGGAATTTCAATCCTCCGCGTTTATTCAACTTATCCTTAAATTCAAGTACCCCATCTCCGTTTTCTATATTTACCTCCGACATATTCAATTCCATCTTTGCCAATTCGTCTATGAGGCTTGCCGCTTCATCACCCGCGTTCTCAAAAACAACCCGCATAAGTGGATTTTCCGTTCCGTTTATATATTTATAAACATGTAACATATTTTGATCTCTTACACCTATTACTCCTCCGCATTCGACTCCAGTCAATATCATTCCTCCATCAGAACCAATTCTTAATTTCGTGTCCTTAGCGATAATAGTGTCCCATTTGGATTCATCTCCACCAAGAGCAACGCTCCCATTTTTAACCTCTCCTTTTATATCATCACCTTCCTCCATACGGAGCCATTTGCCATCGACTTTCCTGGAAATTTTCCACCCCTGAGGAGTCTGCTCTCTTCTAATCTCATGGTCAAGTTGTATTTTTCCCGGACCCCCGCGGACATCCCTGGCATAAATTTTTGGTTCTGGAAGAGCGTGAATTAACATTCCTTCAAGTAATTTATAATCTCCTTTTTCAATATTCCGCTCTATTTTCGCTCCTTCTTCCGGGACAACAACACCACTGCCTATCTTTTCTCCTTTGCCATAGGTTATCACGTAATGACCATTTGACTTTAACTGTGTACCATCGCTTAATTCTATACACTTTTCTTTATTGTACGGCAGGGAAATCCATTTATCCTCCTTAAGAGTTATCCAATCATAAGCATACGCATGGTGAATTCTTGCATAAGCGTAAAGTTTATCATTTATCTTTTCCATTTCCAAAATTTCATACTTATCTGTTTTACCCTCTCCTGATATGTCGGTGAAAAGCTTGATCATATCTGTTGCCGGACGACCTTCTCCGGAATCGTCTTTCAACCGGAACTTGAACGTAAAATCAACGGAAACGCCCGGGGGAAGGTCTAATCCTTCCATTATTTTCTTCTGGGCGTCTCTTTCTTTAACATCTACTAACTTTTCATCAGGTAATAATACATAAACATTATGACCTGTTGCTAAAAGAACACCTAAGTTGTAATTCCTTAATGGTATTTGTCTCTTAATAAGATCCCCAGTTAAAGTACGCTTTATAGTTTCTTCAGACATTCCTGATAACTCAATACCCTTCTGGTCTCTATATTCGCTATAAGCTCCTCCGAAAGCTTTCGATTTGGTTATAATGACACTAATCGGCTGATTGTTCACAACCCTGGAATCCACCCTGATTACAGGCCTGCTTATCGACCTTCCGGTTTGCTCATCTTTCGCTTTTACAGTTACTATTTTTTGCTCTATTTCACCCTGCGGAGTAACTACCTGTCTGATTGAATAGTTAATTAAAGAACCCTCTTGCTTGACAGTTATAAGACTACAACCATCAGAATCATTCGGATTGGAATATAATCTAATATGGTCCCCATTAGAATCCTCAACATCCTGAGATTTTATAAGCTTTTTTCCTGTCACCATATTTATCCAACGAAGTTCCTCAGCTCCTCTTACTCTAATAAGGGCATATCTTTGTTCTTTACCCTCTGGTTTATTTTTAACAATTTCTCTGCCTCTCTTAACGTCAAGTATTTCAACATTCTGGTTCTGATTCTGGAGTTGTAGTATTCCATTCTCCTCTATCGATACTTTGAATCCCTTACCCAAGTACTTTTTAACCAATTCAATATCTTTTTCATTTATTGTCTCTTTATCATCCCGGAGGGTCGGGTTTCTACCGGAGAATATAAATTGCATAATCACATTAATCTTTTCCATAAATTGTTCGGGTCTAAGTTTATTGATATCCAAACCTAATTCTTCTGCCAATGCAGCGTTCTTTTTGCGAAACTCCGCAATTTCCTCTTGGGCTTTCCGTTCTATGAATTTCTCCAGAGCTTCATAGTCGGTTATGTCACCTTTATATCCAATCTTTTCGGCTAACTCCCTTCGCTTTGCGAGAAATTTCTGGAAGCTATCATTTTTTACTTTGGTTAACCCGATCTCTTTGCCTGTCTCCAAGTCCCAGGCTTTACAATCTCTACCTTTGGCGCCAACAATACGATTCCCTTCTCTGTATATACCTTTATATTCTTCGCCTTCATAAAGTATTTGGATATTCTCTTTCCCTTCAATGTCAATAGCCAATCTTAGTTCCAAATCTCCCGTTCTAACAGTCGCCTTTGAACCTGACTGTGGAATGAGTCTTCCCTGGCTATTTCCTATTAGCGTCGAATTTGCCTGCCACCCATTCTTTCCGTAAGTAAATACCTTTTCCCCGGGGACGGTCAATCTTACTCCTTTTTCGTATATTGAATTATCTCCATTTAATACTCTTATCTTCTGTTTTCCCTCAGCTTTTACCCAGACTGTCTTATCGTCCCTATCAAAAATCTGCGCGTCAGTCTGATTTTCCATGTATTTCACTTCTTCTTTTTCTACCTCTTCTCCTCCTTCCGGTAAACCCTGCCTTGGTACAATAATTTGTCCATCTACTTTATATCCACTCCATAAATGAGCTCCTTTTTCAGTCAAAATGAACGTTGAATCTTTCTTAACTGTATAATAGACGTCGTTTTCGTTTATCTTACCGTCATTATCTATATCATTTTCCATCTTAACCGGTTGTTCATTTACTAAGAATCCTGACGAATTAAAGGTACACTTCAAGGGCCTGTCCAATTTTGCCATTTCGTTCCCCGATATTACAGCTTTTACATCGTATCCAGGCTGATCGAAGCTTCCTTTTTCTAATCCATTTTCACCTATCACTGCGGTTATTATTCGCCACTCCGGAGTTATACAATATACTCTTTCTCCTTTAGGTGCAGTATCCCAATTATATGAAATGCTACCATCCTCGTTTATATCTATTTCAATCGGCTTTTCCTGTAAACTGTTATTAAAAAAGTTTCCAATGTAAGAACTTAAGTATTTTACATTGCTTATTCCTTCTTTCGTAATATCTACCCTGATTATGAATTCGTCGGTAAGGACTTTTTCTACTCCTTTGTTTTCTACAGAGAGGGTTTCGAATAGAGGGGTTATTGCTGGAGTATCATCTTCGTGCAAAGTCAATTTTACTTCTATCGTTCCCTGTTTTAGCCTGTATCCACTGAATCTATTCGTTACAAATGTACAAGATTCTCCTTTATTTATTGCCTGCCATTTCCCTTTTTCGTAACGGATATATTCCCGAGTCTCTGTCTTCTTTTCTTCAAATTCAGTATATTCAGTCTTAACAGCAAAATTATGTTCTAAATCCAGATAATTCGCCTGTAGTAGACGGGTACCATTCTCTTTTGTACTGGTGGCTAATTGCCATCCTTCTTCCGCAAATACTGCCTCGAATCTTCCCTTGGGATCAAGGATGGCCAGACTGTTCTCGCTTATAGTAAAATCCATACCAAAGTATTCACTTTTTCCAGTCCCTATTGGCGCTTTTTCCACTACCGGTTGACCGAATGCCTTTAACGCATTGTTGACCTCTCCGCCAAATCCTTTGACCAATGTGGAGTTTTTGTCAACCGTGTATCTATATTCTCCTTCATTCGTTGCTGAGTTTTTGATAAATATTTCTTTTCCATTGAATGTTCCGTAAAAATTACCTTTAGCGTCCCGACAACCCCAGACCGTATATTTCTCACTATTATTATCAAAGTATCCCGTATATTTTTGTCCTACGCCAGTGTCCGATATTGTTAAGATATGGCCATTTTCACCTATGGCAAATCCCGCTATTGCGCCTGACTCATTTAGTTCTTTCAGGTTCAGTCCATTCTTGATTTCTTTACTCAAGGAAGAAGAAAGAATTTTTGGAGTAAATTTACCAGTTACCAAGATAGGACCCGTTATGTTATGTATTTTTAATGCGTTATTTATCGTATCAAGAGTAGGCATCTCCCCGGGAAAGGACAAGAGCTGAAATTCATTTATTCCTAAACTGGCAAGTTTAATTCTTATACTGGCAAGGTCAATATGGATATGATTCACTTGCCCTTCCGTTAGCCCTTTTAGATATTCGAACTTCTGCCCAACAAACCTGCCAGCCACGCCTGTGGGTAAAGTAATTTCTTTTTTCGTAACCCTAACATCAACAAGTTTTGTTCCATCTGCCCTGTAAAATGCTTCGCCCGTGAAATAATCCGTAATTTCTTGCTTCTGATTAAATATGGGAGTTGCAAAGAATTCTCCTTCCCCAGTTAATAATCTTTCCGGCAGGATAACTTCCCCCAGTAATAAAGCCTGCATTATTTCCGGATTGTCCTGAGGAAGGCTGCCATCGCCAAATAAGGGTTTACTCTCGATAAGTTGCATTTGCCTTCCTGCGATTTGAACTTTCTTTGAATCTTGTTCGATTGTCACATCTTTGTCAAAAACTCTGCCGGCTATCCGGGAATACTTCCTTAATGTTACCCCTTCTCCTAATACCTGCCACTCTCCCTGGCGCATACTTATGACTGCTGATTCTCTGTCTAGTCCCTGACCGATTCTATATCCTTTCTCCTCTTCCATTACGCAGGCGCTGGTCCGTACGGTCGGGCTGATTGACGAACCTTTTTTCTTTGTTTCAGGAGGAGCTCTCTTCTTGACGTACATTCTCTCGCCGGAATCGAGCACGAACTCGCCCTCGAACATTTCAAAACTATCCGCTCCAAATGAAAATACGAACCCTTTCTCCAATTTGCCCTTGACAGGAGTAGGAGTATCGCTATCGTCTTTTATTTCAAATTCCGTATTAGCCTTAAGTTTTACCGCCGCACCGTCATCTGTTGCCTGTACCCTAAGTTCCTTCCCTCCGTATTCTATCGTTCCTTCTCCCTGAATTCTCAATTTCCCGTCGACTACTTTTGCTTTTAACGTTCCCTTTGTTCCCCGTAAACGCAATTCTTCCCCTTCTTTCAACGTCTTAGATGCTACCTTATTTATTGCTGCAACATAGATTCCTGTAGCAATGCCATTCATTGCGGTCAAATACGCAGCAACATCCAGCCCATTTTTTTCAGCCAGATAATACGTAAGAAGCGTATCTTCAATATTCAGCTTTTCCTCCGAAGCCGCATCATTGGGAATACCGGCTTCGTGCCTTAATTCGTGCGTCAATCCCACAGCGCATATCGTCGCCAGGACTTCCCTATCGGTTATCTCTTCTAATACCGAACGGTTTATACCTATGAAGCCATCCTGTATATGATTTTCAAAGAGACTGTGCGATTTATCGAGAACCACAATGGCAATAGACCCGTGCGTAATGCCGCCAAAAAGCTTTTCTTTGGAGACTTCCCGAGCCTCAGCCCTCTGAAGTATTGCCTTATTTAAAAATTCCTTAAATCCTGCAGTTCCACCAAACCTTTCAAGTATTCCCCTTTCCACTGCAAAATTCATATCCTGACCTGCTATATTTATCTTAATACCTTCCTTAAGAAGTCCCTTTTCTCTGGCAATTTGTACTATCTGTTCCTCTCTTTCCACGCCAGATTTCTCCAGTTTACCTTTTTCAGATGCGTACTCCCCTTTTGCTTGAGCATTAAAATGAGAAACACCCATCTGTTTCAATGATTTAGTTAAATCATCACGGATAATATTAGGAATGGGAATGGCTTCTTCCTGTTCCAAGAGGTCGCGAAGTTGTAAAATTATGGATCCTATTGGTACAGGTGCCTCAAACAATTTTCTCGTGAACTCACCATCTACGCTTACTTTACCCTCACTAATTGTAATAGATTCTATTTTCCCTTCGATCACTTCTCCCACCCCCGGCACTTCTACCCCTGATACACTCTTTATTATCTCTATGTTGGTTGAACCTATGGCAAGGGGCAAATAACTGCTGTCTTCCGTCGCTGGATTCACGATAGCCGCGAGCCTGCCACCTTTCTTTAAGACAATCTTCTGGTAGTTCGCGATACCATCACTATTTACATCGAAATTCTGCACTGCCAGATTATGACTCGATATACCTTCAGGGATAGAACCCCCTGCGCTACCTGCGGCTAATTCCTTATAGAAGGTATCTCCTTCTCTGCCAGCCAGTTCAACAAATAGACTTCCGTTTGCCATAAATCCTTTTACGTAAGCTGTCCTTTTGATTTTTCCTGGTTTCTCATAATCTTCGCCATAATTGGAGAAAACCATTTTTTCTATTTTTAATGGCTCGTCTTGTATGTAGGCTATGCCATCTTCTCCGGTTCGGAATGTTACCCGTTTGCCATTTATGGTTCTATTCCCCACCTGGTCTTTTACAAATGCCAGCTCCAAATGTCCGCTATTTTTATCCTTTATGCATTCTACCTGTAACCTGGCTCCACCATATTCTTTCCATGTTTTATGTTTAAGGTTATACTTATGGTCAAGCAAAACTAGTTGATTTTTCCCATCTACTTTTTTCACTTCATAAATAAATGCATCTGTCCCCATGTACGTGGCTCCTACCTTATACTGACCGGAGGAAAGTGATGAAGTTGAAATCTTCCAGAAAATTTCAAGTAAACCTGGTTTCT
>CAYFRM010000015.1:0-3743 GCA_964345635.1 uncultured Clostridia bacterium | reverse complement strand
GGCCGATAAAATACCACTGTTTCAGGATCACCAAGCCCCCGAGGCTGGTGGTGGAGATGACCAATACGGTTCACAACTGGAAACAGAAGGAACTGGAAGTAGGCAATTTTTTGCTTAAGAGAATCCGTTCCGGTCAGTTTCAAAATGAACCGGTTAAGATAACCCGCGTAGTGCTTGATTTGGAGAGGGCGGTAGAATATGAGGCCACGGCGACCGAGGAACAGATTATCCTGACTATTTTTGCCAGGGAAGCCGAGGAGAAGGTAGAAAAGGAAGTGCCGAAAGTAGTGAGGAAGGTAGAAAAAATAAAAAGACCGAAGATAATAAAAAAGAAAGTGACAGAGATTGAACCAAACATTCAGGATGAAGAGCACAGAAGGTTGGTGGAGAAAATAAAGGAGGAAGAAAAGAAGAAAAAACCGGTCAGGAGAGCGATAGAAGAGGAGAGAAGACCGGTAGCGATAGGAGAGGTAATGGGGTCGATTAGCCAGGATATGATAAGCTTGGATTTTGTTGACGCTGACATATCGGAAGTGATTCGCTTCTTTGCCTTAAAAACGGAGATGAATCTCGTCCTGGCTGATGATGTTAAAGGAGAGGTTACTATTCACTTACGTAACGTTCCGTTCGATGAAGCACTGAAGACCGTTCTGGAACAGAAAGGGCTGATAGGAATTCAGCATTCTAAAAATGTCATAAAAATTTTGGACAAGAAAAAAATGCCGACCTATAGAAAGACGTTTTCGTTACAAAATGTAAATGCAACAGAGTTCAAAGATACGATTGACAAAGCATTAACGGAAGACGAAAAGAAATATACCACAGTTGGCGTGGCAGATGTTACCAATGCCTTAATCATAACTTCTACTGCCGAGGGCATAGAGAAACTTTCCGCTCTCATTGAGGAATTGGACGTCAAGAAGCCACAGATAAGAATTGCGGCAAGGATTATGGAAGTGGATATTAGCAAAGGCGTAGACCTGGGAATAGATTGGACGGTGACCAAGACTTTTGCTGGCAGCGACCAAATCGGCGATACGACGTTGACGGGAAATATAGAAAATATGGCCTCTCCTTTTAGTCTGGGAACGCCGGCGACCTTAAATATAGCTACAATAATAAGCGGAGCAGACTTGGACCTTACTTTAAAAGCCCTGGTAAAGAAAACAGAATCAAGGACATTGTCTAATCCCACCCTGGTGGTGGAGAACAATCGCCCCGCGCACATCCACGTGGGCGATTCCATACCCTACAAGGAGACTCTGGTTACGGCGGCAGGAGCCACCGAGACCACGAAGCAGCTGGAAATCGGAACTACTCTTGATGTTACGCCTACAGTCAGCCCCACGGGTAACCAGATAAGTATGGATGTCGACGTGGCAGTGAAAGACTTTGTCGGTTTTACCGATGCGGGGCCACAAACCACGGATCGGAAGGCGACGACAAAAGTCACAATAAGCGAAGGACAGACAGTAGTGGTGGGCGGATTGGTTACGGAGACGCAAAAGGGCACAGCGTACCAGGTGCCCATCCTGGGTGATATTCCTATTTTAGGTTATTTATTTAAAAGGAAAGAGACACAAAATCGAGCGTTGGAACTTCTGATTTTCTTGACCCCGCACGTCATGCGCCACTGACAAAAAAAAGGGACAGGTACTTTTTTCAGAGAGACGGAGGATAGAGAGTTACATATATATATATCAGAAGAGTCATCTACGCGGTCTTATGCCTGATTCTCATATTTTCTCCTCTCGCTGGTGCGAGCCTGGATATCTGGGCGCTAACCTTTGTATATCTTTTCTCTCTTTTTGCTCTCCTACTCTATAGTATCCTTGTTATATGGTTCTTCCCGTCCACTTTAGAATCTCAATCTTCCTTCCGCCTGCAACTCCAAAGGCTCTTTTTTCCTCTGATTCTCCTTTTGAGCATTGCTTATATCTCCTTTCTTTTTTCCACTAACCGATTCAATAGCAGAAACGAAATCTTCAATCTGCTCAATTATCTTTTCCTGTTCTACCTGGCGACTACAATAACAGAGAAGAAAGACAGGCAGAATTTGATATATTTAGTTTTTCTGGTGGCCATTTTACTCTCGCTAACCGGGATATACCAGTCCATTAGAGGAAACAGAGTAGCGGGGACATTGGTTAATCCCAATATTTTGGCAGGATATTTGGCAATGGTAATTCCCTCCGGGACAGCACTGATTCTCTCACTGTCCGATTCAATTAACCGGGAATTCATAAAATCCCATCTTTTCTATTTTATCAGCTGGGCACTGATGGTTGTTTGCTTGTTCCTGACCAGATCCCCGGGAGCAATAATAGGAGTAGTTTTGGGAATTTGTTTAATCATCTATTTCAAATACGGGAAACAAATCTTCGTCAAATTTCGATATATATTTATGGTTCTGGCTGTGGCCGGGGTAGTTCTGGCGGTTCTTAAACTCAGACAATTACAGGTTCTCGATCGCCTCTTCTGGTGGTGGGGAGCGTTGAAGATGGTGTGGCAGCGTCCTCTAATCGGGGTTGGTTTGGGAGGGTTCAAAACCGCTTATGCCAAATATAAACTGACAGGCCTGAATCCATCTTATCCCTATAACTATTTCTTGCAGCTGGCAGCAGAGATAGGAATTGCAGGATTGGGTGTTTTCCTCTGGTTCCTGTTTGCGGTGTGGAAGCAGATTAAATTCTTGTTCAAGGATTCTAAGTTCTTTTCTGTTGAACTCGGGGTATTGGGAAGTATTGTTGCCATATTGTCCAGTAATATTGTCGATTATAATCTGAGTGTTCCGGCAAATGCAATACTTTTCTGGGTTTTACTGGGTCTACTAATCGCTACTTCCAGGACTAAAGACAGAAGCAGCGGGGAAGGAGACTTACCGGTTCGTGGGCAGAGATTAGGGAAGACTAACAAATTACTGCTTACGGGAGCAATCGCATTTTCCCTTCTCGGGATTGCAGTCGGCATTGTCAGACTTTCTGCGGCAAATCGCCATTACCGGTCAGGTAAGCGCATTTTTCATATCAAGAATCTGGAGCAGTTAGTGAAAGGGGAAAGTAATAATTTGGAAAAAGCAGAGTTTGAATATGGGCGAGCCGTCGAGCTGGATCCGATGAATTCCTGGTATCATTACGGACTTGCGGGGGTGTATCTTGCCAGATACTGGAGAGAAGGATATTCGAGCTATCTGGATGAAGCGATAATTGAGGTGAGAGAAGCGGTTGAGCGGATGTCCTTCTATGGGCCATTTTACGCCGATCTTTCCCATTTGTACAAGATAAAGAAAGATTATAGGAAAGCCATTTTTTACATGGAGTCTGCCGTAGCCCGCGACAGGCAAAATAGCGATTACCGGCAAAGAATGAAGGAATTGACGGAAAGAATGCTTAACGCTATAGATGCAGAGAATAATTAATTTAGGTTTAATATTCGTCTTTTTGTATATTCCCTGGTTCAGCGGCGGAGAGGAGATATTTCCCCGCTCATTAGTCCAGGCAATAATTCTCATTCTATCGATTCTCTACTTAGCAAAAAGGAAAAATCTTGACTCCCTTTGGAGAAAATTCTACATCTCTCCTTCACTCCATTTTCCCCTCTGTCTTGTTTTATTTTTTTCTTTCTTTTCGGTAGCTAATTCCGCATATCTATACAATTCGCTTATGTCGCTCATAAGAATAGTTACTTTCGTTCTTTTCTATTTTCTTTTAACGGAACATTTATTGAGTAAAGGCATATTGAAA
>CAYFRM010000014.1:0-15195 GCA_964345635.1 uncultured Clostridia bacterium | reverse complement strand
AAATCAGCGAATCAGGCGACCACGGAGTGTCGCCCCTACATTGATGTAGAGTTTGGCTACGCGAATCCTCCTGTCTAAAATTATGTGCTGTAACACGAATTTATTTTTACGTAAGCGGGAGTCAAATCGCAGGTATAGACTTCGGCTTCTCTTTTTCCCTGTTTCAAATCTATCACAATTTCTATTTCTTTCTTGTTCAGTATTCTTTTGGCCTTTCTCTCAGCATAAGATGCCGACTGGCCATTTCTGGTTACTTGCAATTCGCCAAAATAGATATCTATCCTATGCGGGTTAATTCTTATTCCCGATGAGCCGATTGCTGCCATCAACCTTCCCCAATTGGGATCAGAGCCATATATGGCTGTCTTAACCAGAGGAGAGCTGGCAATATGCCGGGCCATTTTTCTTGCACTTATACAACTGTGTGCATTCCTCACTACTATCCTGACCAGTTTCGTCGCTCCCTCTCCATCCCGCGCAATCAGCTCCGCCAATTCTTTCGTCACTTCATTGAGATTATTTTGGAACTTCAAAAAATCGCGATTTGCACTATTTATCGGTCTGTTCCCTGCCCGGCCACTGGCGAGGATGAAAACGGAATCGTTGGTGCTCGTATCGCCGTCGATAGTAAGGGAGTTAAACGATTTTTCCACTGCAGTCATTAACGCTCTCTTTAACAATCTACTATTAATAGCTATGTCCGTAATTATAAAGCAAAGAAGGGTCGCCAGGTCAGGATGAATCATTCCTGCGCCTTTGGCCAATCCACAGATGATTGCTTTCTTACGATTCCCGGTCAAGAATTGCCTGCTGGCTATCTTGGGAGTAGTGTCGGTGGTCATAATTGCTTGAGCGAAAAACTCGGGCTGAGAAAGTTTCTTTATAGTCCTGGTTATCTTCCTGATACCCTGTCTAACCCGCTTCATAGGCAGGAAACGACCGATTACTCCAGTGGAGGCGAGAAGAACGTCTTCCTTTCTAATGCCCAGACGACAGGCCAGGTCATAAGCCATCGTCTCGGCATCTTCCATTCCCCTGTTTCCCGTGCAGGCATTGGCAAAACCGGAATTAACAATAATTGCCTGCGCTCGGCCATTTCTCAAATGTCTTCTGCAGACTATTACCGGAGCCGCCTGCACCATATTCTTGGTAAACAGCCCACTTGCCGCGCAGGGATTTTCGGAATAGATGAGAGCTATATCTCTTTTCTTTCTGTCTTTTATACCTGAGTTAATTCCATTCAGAAAAAAACCCCGGGGCACAAACAATCTATTCTTTTTCATCGGGATGGGAACTTTCCGCTTATCTAAAGTAGACCCTCTGTTTCTTTGAATCCAGACATCAGGTTCATATTCTGTACTGCCTGACCGGAGGCACCTTTAACTAAATTATCTATCACCGTAATAATAATTATGCGACCGGTCCGTTTATCAACCGTAAGACCTATCTCACAGAAATTTGTCTCCAAAATGTTCCTTACCTCAGGGAAAGTATCTTCCGGTAGAATCTTTACAAACGGCGCTTTTCTATAATATTTCTTGTAAACATCCCTTATCCTTTCCCGAGAAACTTTCCCCCTTAAGTTAACGTATATTGTGGATAGAATCCCGCGGTCCATGGGAACCAGATGGGGAGTAAAGGAGATGGTTATCTTTTTCCGGGAAATCCTGGATAACTCCTGTTCTATTTCCGGAGTATGTCGGTGTTTTCCCACGTTATAGGCAGTGAGATTCTCGTGGCACTCGCTGAAATGGTAAGCGATATCCAATCTCCTGCCCGCGCCGGACACTCCCGATTTGGCATCGGCAATTATGGAATTTTCATCGCCTAATCTGTGAGCGAGAAGGGGAGCCACCCCCAAAATTATTCCCGTGGGGTAACAACCCGGATTGGCTACGAGAGACGATTTTTTTATATCTTCTTGATAAATCTCCGGTAATCCATAAACTGCTCTTTGTAGAACCCGGGGATAAGAATGCTTCAGCCAGTACCATTTCTTATACAGCGATTTGTCCATTAGTCTATAATCGGCCGAAAGATCTATGACTTTCCTGCCTCTCTCCAAAAATTCTGCTGCCGGTTTCTGAGATCTACCGTGGGGAAGGGCAAGAAAGATAAGGTCTGAATCCCCGGCGACTTCATCGATATTCAATTTCTCAAACTTCTTATCCATAAAGCCGACGCGGCCTTTATGTAACTCGGAAATCTTCTTTCCCTTATACGTCTCGGAAGTAAGGTGAGCAATTTTCACCTGGGGATGATCAAGGAGAATCTTTATTAATTCCCTTCCCGTATAACCGCTGGCTCCCACAATACTGACTGTTATCATTGAATTTCCTCCCGCTCTTAAAGAGTGCCTGTCTATCTCTTAATTCGAATGTGAGCTGGGAAAGTCTTTCTCTTCAAAAAGGAAGAGAAAGCATGGCTAAAAGAATACAACCCAGAGGGAGAATTATAGAAAGTGCCATAAACAAAACAAGCGGCGTCAAAAGTATCAACAGCGCTGCAAGAGTGGCAGAAGAATAGACTTCCTTAATAGCAGAAAGGGCAAGGAAAAAAGACCACAAAAGGAGAACAATGGTAAAAAACGACCGAAAGAAGATTCTCCCGCCCCCCAGTCCTTCTACCAGCAAAGATAGCGGGCTAACAAAAATATAGGGGAAGATCGCCAATCCCAGAGTAACGAACAGGTCTATTACGCTGCCCCTTTTCCCCCATACCTCAGCAGAGAAATGAAGAATTGCCACATTAACTATCCAGAAGACGGCAACGAGAACCGTAACCAGAAAGAGATTGGAAAATAAGGCAACCCTCGTTACTCCCGTGAAGCGGGAAACGAATAGAGTGGTTCCGGTGGCAATACTAATTACGGACAGGATAATAACCGCTGCCAGAAAAATCCACGGCCTGTCCTCTCTGCCTCGACTGAGCCCTTTTCCCGGATGGGCAATCAAATCATAGAAGAGCGCTAAATAGTCGTTTTCCATAGTTCTCTCTAAGGGGGATCTATTGGAGGATATATTCTAATCTTACGGAATTTTCCTTCATTAAATCCTGCAAAGTGTTCGTCCGGAAGCGATGGGAAAGAATACCGAGAATCCTGGGAAACGGCTTGGGCAACTCAATGACCTTCGGTTCGCCGGGAATTCCGGCAAGTTTACCGGCGAGTCTTACGGCATCTTGAAAATTGCCGATTTCATCAACTAGCCCCAAATTCTTTGCTTGCCGTCCCGTAAACACCTGACCTTGAGCAATCTTTTCTGCGTCCCTTTTCCTAAAATTCCTCCCCTCCATCACTGCCCGGAGAAACTGGTCGTAGGCGTCGTCTATCACTCCCTGAAGGAGCTTTCTCTCCTCCGGTGTCATTTCCCGGGACAGAGAACCGATGTCTTTGTGTTTTCCTCTTTTGATAACTTCAACTTTAATTCCTACCTTACGAAACAGCTCCTCCATATTGCCCAGACTCATAAGCACCCCGATACTTCCCGTGATCGTTCCGGGATTGGCGACAATCTTGTCTGCGGCACAAGCAACATAGTACGCTCCCGATGCGCCCACATCGCCCATGGAGACAACAATTTTTTTCCCTTTTTCTTTTAGCTTATTTACTTCCTCGTAAATTTCCTGAACCGCACCGACGCTTCCGCCGGGACTATTGATTCTCAGGACCACTGCTTTTATATTTTCCATTTCGCTTATCTTTTTCAACTCGCTGGTTACTCTATCGGCTCCGGGTAATAAACGAGCCCAGCCCGGTCCACGCTGGGAGATAGACAGAGGTCCATAGAGATAAACGACCGCCACTCCCTTTTTCCCGGTCAAAATCCGGGCTTTTCCCGTAACTGCTCTCTCCCCAATAAGATAAATACCCATTGCAATAGAAAAAATACACAAGAAAACAATAACGGCGACAATTAAATTTTCCTTTTTCATATTTTTTCTCCTGTTAATCTCAATTTTTTTAAATTATATTCTAATTACAGAAATTTGTCAAATCATATTTCTCGCCAATTTGCCTCAGAAACTATGCCACTTTCCCAAAAAAAAGCGGAAGCAACAATCCGCTTGCTTCCGCAAATTAACTCCCTCTTTACAAAACTAAATTATCTCTTGGAGAATTGGAATCTTTTTCTTGCTTTTGGCCGTCCCGGTTTCTTTCGTTCGACCATACGGGGGTCACGAGTCAACAATCCCTCTTTTCTCAAAGTGACCCTTGTCTGCTCGTCAACCTTGGCCAGGGCGCGGGAAATTCCGTGCCTTATTGCCCCTGCTTGCCCATTCTTACCTCCCCCGGAAACATTTGCCAGAATATCGAATTTGTTCAATGAATTCGTCGCTTTTAGAGGCTCTATGCTGAATTCTTTTAAACCAGGTAAGCCGGAAAAGTACTCATCCAGAGACAATCTATTGATTACGATCTTTCCATTACCGGATTTCAATATAACCCTGGCAATAGCCGTCTTTCTTCTCCCTACGCCCCAAAACTCTGTCACCTTAGCCATACACTTTCTCCAATAACTTATAGAATAGAAATTTAACGGTCTTTCCTTGCGATTTTTATTACCTGAGGTTTTTGTGCTCCATGCGGGTGTTCTTTGGTTCTATATATTTTTAACTTAGTAATCAATCTGTCACTGAGTTTGTTTGTTGGTAACATTCCTTTTACCGCTAATCTTATTGCCTTTTCCGGGTTTTCTGTAAGCAATTTATCGTATCGGGTAAACTTAGCCCCGCCCGAATACCCGGAATGGGTAAAATGAAATTTCTGTTGCAATTTTTTCCCGGTTAACAAAACCTTTCCCGCATTAATGATAATCACGTAGTCACCTGTATCCATATGGGGTGAGAAAATCGGTTTACCCTTGCCTCTTAATAACTCTGCTACTTTTGTTGCCAATCTTCCCAAAACCAGGCCAGCGGCATCGATTAAATACCATTTCTTTTCAATATCTTCCTTTTTTGGTACGAAAGTCTTCACCGTAACCACCGTTCCTGAAAAAACCGCCCCCATCCAGAAAGAACGTAGCCCCTCTGTGCAAAAACTTTCTGGATGGGGGGTCTATTCAGACCAAAAATTATCAAACTATCAAAAGATGTTAAATTGCTTTCTATTCTTTTTTTGCAGGATAAAGCTCAAGCGCTATCGCCAAACCCAGGCAATAGCCCGCAAAGAATAGGAAGGTGCGGGGTGCCACCACTATTGACCCTGGACCAAGCCTGGCAATAATTCCCAATACTAAGCTGACCACGCTCAGGACGATTGCCAGAGTAATCAATGTCTTCATCTGTTACCCCCTCTGACGCAGACCTTATCCTGTCCAGTTCCCCCGGGTCTGCGAAGCTTTATAGAAAATTAGCAAAAAAGAGCTTTTTTGTCAACCCTTTTTTAAAAAAATGTTCTTGTTGAGAACTTCGGGAGGCTCTCGGGAGGTTCCTGGGAGGTTTGTTTTCTAAAAAATTTTCTTAACGCCTTCTCTGGGTTTGAGCCTGGTGCCGATCCTCTGCACCACAATGTCTACTCTGCGATTCATTGCCTTGTGTTCTTCGCTGTCATTATCCACAACAGGCTGATATTCTCCGTATCCTGCGGAGGATATGCGTTGGGGAGGAAAATTCAGTGTCTCCAGGAGATAGCGGGTCACATTCGTGGCCCTGGCTGTGGACAGTTCCCAGTTAGTGGGAAATTTACTTTTCAGTTCCGCGCCAATGGGGACGTTATCGGTGTGCCCTTCGATGCGGGTATTATTTGGCACGTCGCCAATCTCTTTGGTAATGTCTTTCAGTATGTCTTTCGCTTCCTGGTAAATTTCCGCTTTTCCACTATCGAACATCAACTTTTCCCGGAGAGAGATTACCAATCCTTTTTCATCGATTCCCAGACCAATATAGCTTTCCAACTGGTTTTCCACGACGTACGCTTCTAGCTTTTTCTTCAATCTTATCAATTGCATTTCGTTCATGGCGCTGGCTAAAGCGAACATCATAACGAAAAATATCAATATCTGGGTCATTAGATCCGAATAAGTCAGCATCCATGCAGGCGCCGGCTTTCCTATTTTTATTCCCTCACCCGCTCGCCGGGGAACACCTGGCAGAATAGCCATTATTTCTCTCCTTAAAAATAAGTCAACCGGTTCCTTCTGTGGGTGTGATCTTTCTCCCCGCAGCCCTCTTCCTCAGTTGCGGAGCCAGGTAGGCCTTCAATTTGGCTTCCATAACGCTGGGAATCTCCCCTGCCTGCAAGGAGAGAACACCCCTGATAATAACTTCTTTAATAAATATCTCGTCCTCGCTACGGCGTTTCAATTTGCCTGAAATGGGCAAAAAGAAAAGGTAGCCAGCCACCGCGCCGTAAAAAGTTGTCAACAGGGCGACCGCCATACCGGCGGCAATCTGGCTCTGGTCTTCAATGCGGGCAAGCATCATAATCAGTCCCATAATTGTGCCGATCATTCCGAAGGCAGGGCAGTAAGTGCCCAGAGTCAAGAAAATCTCCTGTCCTATAAGGTGCCTCTCGCGAATAAACGTTATCTCTGTTTCCAGCTCAGTGCGGATTCTCTCCTGGTCGGCGCCGTCAACGACTAACTGCACGCCCCTTTTTAGAAACTCGTTATTTAGTTTACTTAATTCTTTTTCCAGTTCCAATATCCCTTTCTTGTGAGCTATCTTGGTAAAATATATAAACTGATTGATTAATTCAGTAGGGTCCTCTTCTTTTTCCGTTAAGACTTTCTGGGCAATTTTGAAAACTCCCAGGACCTGCTTCATAGGGTAATTTACCAGCGTGGCAGCAAATGCGCCCCCGAAAGTAATGAACATTGAAGATACGTCAAAAAACCCTCTTAACCCCATTCCTCCCATTCTCATAAAGATGGCAACGATAATCAACCCGATTCCGCTTACCACTCCCAAAATGGTGGTAATATCCATCTTTCCTCCTATTGTGGGTTATTCTTTTTCTCCTGGGTTTTGTTCTTTTTCTTTGTACTTTTTTGATCTATCGAGCGCCGGTATTGCAAAACCTTTTCCACGACTTCCGAGACCGTATCCTGGACGATTATCTTATTTCCCGTAGCCAGAGAAATGGTTGTATCCGGCCGGGCCTCAACTGTTTCAATCAGTTCGGCGTTTATGATTATTTCTTCTCCGTTTATTTTTGTCAATTTGATCATTTTGGAAAACCCTCACAATTTGAAATCACATTATAAATATCATTGCGAGCGGCGGGAAAGGAGCGCCGCAATCTCCTGCCCAATCATGAGATTGCTTCACTTCGATCGCAATGACAACACTCTTGAGATAGTATCGACAAAATGCCATTTATTCACCGTTCACCGGCTTATTCAGCCATTGCCAGAATTTTTTCAGAACGGACCGTTTAGCTTCCGCCAGGCGAGTTTCCAGTTCCTCCTCTCTTATCTTTTCTTCGGCCCTGAGTCGTGCCTGTTTCTCTGCGATTTCCGCGAGCACCTGAGTTGCTTCCTTTTCCTTAATCAATTCTGCCTCTAACGCTTTTATCTTTCTTTCTTTTTCACCCAGGTCTTCCGTAAGTGACGCTTCCTTTTCTCTTATCTCGGCTTTTATCTGTTCCATTTCTTTTTCTTTGTTTCTGAGCATTTCTTCCTTATCCGAGTATTTACCTTCTTCCCTTTGCAATTCCTCCTTGAACTCCAGTTCCATTTTTGCCATTCTCTCTTTAAGTGAGCCGATTTCCCCTTCCCTTCTTTCTAACTCTTTTCTTGTCCTGTCTATCTTATCCTGGCCTTCTCTGTAGGCAGCTTTCAACTGTTGTTCTCTTTGCGTTGCTTCCATCCTTAATTCTTCTATCTCTTCTTCTTTTTCTCTGAACTTTTCTTCGTCTATCTTTGCCCCTTCAGCCAATTTCCTTTCCAGCTCCTTTATGTTCTCTTCCAGTTGTGCCCTGGCTTGTTCTGCTTGTTTCTTCTTCTCTTCCACCTCGGTCTGAAGCTCTTCTTTTCGCCGGGAAAGCTCTTCTTGCATCTCTCCTATTCTTTGCTTTATATCTTTATTCTCTTCTTCCTTTGCCTTTAGCCTTTCTCCCCACTCCGACCTCTGATTTTGTAACTCTTCCTCGAGCTTCTCTTTTATTGCCTGTAACTCCTTCTCTCTTTCTCCGTAGAGGGCTTTAAGTTTTTCTTCCCTTCTCCCCATTTCCTCGTCTTTGGCTTTTATAACTTCTTCCAGTCGTTCTTTCTCCGTATCCTCGGCCCGCCCTGTCAATTTTTCCATCTTTTCCCAGAGTTCTGTCTCGAAGTTTTTGAGTCTCTGCTTCATATCTTCTCTTATCCGGCCTACTTCCATTTCTTTCTTCTCTTTTTCATATCTAAGTTCGCCCTCTTTCCGGGCCAAGAGTTCACCAAAAGACGACACCAGTTCTCTCTGCCTTGCCAGTTCTTTTTCCAATGCCTTCAGTTCTATCTCTTTCCTCAGAAACTCATCTCTCAGCAGGTTCTCCCTTTGAGAAGTTTCCTTGGAATATTTTTCGCGCTCCAATTTCCAATTCAGTTCGTTCAATCTGTTTTCCAGATATTCCTTTAATTTCTGGATTCGCTCCTCCAGCCTTGTCCTGTCATTTTCAAATTCGTGCTCGATATGCTCGATTTTCAGTTCTGTTATGTTTTCATCTTCTCCACCTAATAATTCTTTCTCCCACATCTTCTTTTCCTCCAGAAGTCTCCTCTCTAACTGATTGAATTTCTGCTCTCCTTCCTTAAATCTTTCTTCGGTTCTTGCTATTATCTCTTCGCTATTCTTCAACTTTTCGTCCAGGATCCGTTTCTCCTTCTGCAGTTCACCTTCCAGATCCTGAAGCTTGTAGATAAGTTCTTTTTCCCGGTTGTTTTTTTCTGATCTCAAATTCTCTATTTCTCTGGTCAGTTCCGCCGGGAGTCTGTTTTCTTTATCTTCTTCGGCTTTGAGTCTGACTTCTTTCTCCCTTATTTTACTTTCAAGCTCCTCTTCCATTCTATTTTTCTTTTCTTCTCTAGTTTTAAGTCTTCTCTCAATCTCAGCCTGGAGTTCCATAATCGACGCTTTCTCTTTCTCCAGCTCTTTTCCCGCCTCTTCTATCTTCTGAAAAGAGATTCCCCAGTCTCTTTCCAACTTCCCCCTTAATTCCCTTAATTCTCCTTCCAGACCTTCCTTCAGGATGCCTACCTCTTCTTCTCTTTTGGCTCTTTCAAGCTCAAGCTCCTTTATCCTGTACTTGAGTTCCGTTTCCAACTTATCCTTCGCTTCCTGTTTAGTTCTGAGCTCTCCTTCCTTCTCTTCTATCTTTTGCGATAAAACTTTCTTCTCTTCTTCCAGTTTCTTCTCTAATTCCTTGAATTTTCCTTCCAGACTTTCTCTTAATAAATTTACCTCTTCTTCTCTCCTGGCCTTCTCCAGCTCAAATTCTTCTATTCTCTGCCCCAATTCCCCTTCCATTCTATTCTTCTCTTCCTCTTTGGCCTTGAGCTCTCTTTCCTTCTCTTCCATCTTCCCGGAAAAGACGCTCTTCTCCTCTTCCAGCCTATCTCTTATTCCTTTTAACTCCCTTTCCAGATTTTGCCTTAATACATCTACCTCTTCTTCTCTCCTGGCTTTATCCCGCTCGAGTTCCTCTATCCTCTTCTTAAGCTCCCCTTCTATTCTACTCTTCTCTTCTTCTTTGGCCTTGAGCTCCCTTTCTTTCTCTTCCATCTTCCCGGAAGAGACCCTCTTCTCCTCTTCCAGCCTATCTCTTATTTCTGTTAACTCCCTTTCCAGATTTTGCCTTAATACATCTACCTCTTTTTCTCTCTTTATTCTCTCGAGCTCGAGCTCCTCTATCCTCTTTTTAAGCTCCCCTTCTATTCTACTCTTCTCTTCTTCTTTGGCCTTAAGCTCTTTTTCTTTCTCTTCCATCTTCCCGGAAGAGACCCTCTTTTCCTCTTCCAGCCTATCCCTTATTTCTGTTAACTCCCTTTCCAGATTTTGCCTCAATACATCTACCTCTTCTTCTCTCCTGGCTTTATCCCGCTCGAGTTCCTCTATCCTCTTCTTAAGCTCCCCTTCTATTCTACTCTTTTCTTCCTCTTTAGCCCTGAGTTTACCTTCGCTCTCAGACTTGAGCTCCTGAAATTCTCTGTCTTTATCCTCTAACCCGGCCCTCCCTCTCTTCTCCTCAAGTTCCATCTCTCCTTTTATCTCCCTCAACTTCTCTTCCAGTTCGCCTATCCTTCTCTTTAAACTATTCTCAATCTCTATTTTCTCTGTTTCCTTTTCCCGTAGTCTCGTCTCCCAGGCTCTCTTCTGGAACTCCACGGTATCAGACAGCGCTTCTTTTTCCACTTTTTGTTTATTCAACTCCTGTTCCAGACGAACCTTTTCTTGTTCTATTTCTGCCTTTTCTGCTTTTAATTTTGCTTCCCCTTCTCTTTTTTGTAATTCTAAGTTACTCTCCAGCCGGGAAATCTCGTTCTTGGCTGAGGCTTCAAATTCCTGAGCAATTCTTTTTTGCTCTTGCAATTCCCGTTCAGATTTCCCTTTATCTTCTTTTAGTCGTTGTATCTCCTTTTCCCGATCGGTCTTCTCCAGAATTTCCCCCAGCGCTTTTTCCATCTTCATCGCTGCTTTCTCTTCCTCTTTAATCTTGAGAGTCTGCTCCCAAATTTTCTTTCTCTCCTCTTGCAGCTGCCTCTCTAAATCCTTCAGTCGCAACTCTGCCCGTTCCCTGTCCTGTCTAAATTCTCTTTCCTGCCTTTCCCGCTCAGCTTTCTCCTTTGCTTCCTTCTCCGTAAGTTCTGCTCTCATTGCCCTGTTCTCTGCTTCCAGCTTTCTTAAAATCTGGTCCCATTTTGCTTTCTCTTTTTCTATTATTCTTTCTAAATCTGCTGAGGGTTTTTCTTTCTCTTTTTCTTTGCGTGGGGGAGGAGGGAATGGCGGCTTTGGTCCGCCGGAGAAAGGTGGTAAAGGAGGTGGCGGAGGAACCATATTATCCTTATCTTTTTTATCACGCTTTGCCATCGATCTTATGTTCCTTCAACAATAATTTCCGTACATACACCTCCCGATCTTATCGGGGGGACTTCCGGTATTACCGGCGATTGTTTAACCACTCACTGAGTTCTCGATTGTCGGGGTTAAGTTCCAATGCTTTTTTGTACGCCTGGACTGCTTCCTCTTCCATTCCTTGATTGTAATAGCAACTTCCCAGATACTGGTATGTTTGCCATATCCTGTCATTGTACTGGAGACTCTTATTAAATTCCCTGATGGCTTCCTCGTATCTGCCAGCTTGAGATGCTTCCATTCCCGCATTATAATGCTCGAATGCCTTTTCATTATCCGTCTTTTCGCTTCCCTGGCCCTTGGTAACAGCCTGCGCGGCCTCTCCCGGCCCTTCCTCAAGTTTCTTCCTTATTGTCTCTTCCTCAATGATCTTCTTAATATCCTGTAACTCTTCTATTTTTTCGATTTCACCCCTTCTTTTTCTTCCTTTAAGCTCAATTTTCCCTTCCCTCTCCAGTTTGAGAATCAAATCCACTATCTTCTGTTGCTCCTCTTCAATTGCCTGGACTGTTACCGGTTTGCCAAATTCCATCTCTTCTTTCAGAAGAGCAGCCCCTCCCGCCGACATATTCTCCATAATTTTGGACTTAACTTCCTCGCTCGCTCTCCTTAAGGCTATGGCTAAATCGCCAGTATTTGTCTCTCCCAAAATTATACGCAGTTGAGAATTATCTATGTTGACGATCTGGTCAAAAGAGAAAGTCAAATCTAATATCTTTTTTGCCAGTTTCGGATTCTTTTTTTGCAGCGCCTTTAAAATATTCTCTTTCGTAGTCTTATCCAATCTGTCAAATATCTCCACAAAATCGTCTACCCCACCTTTGAGCAGATCAATTTTTTCCCTGATATTCTTCTCTACCCTGTTGACAATCTTTTCGTCCATCTGTTTGACCGTGGTCAGATTCAAAGCAACCTGCAACTGCAGTTCCGGGGATAATGAAGCCAAAACTTTCGCTGCCTGCTCGGGAGTTAAATAACTCAGAATTAGAGCCATTCCTTCCGGAGGTTCGTTCTTGATTAAATACAAGAGCCGTTTTAGATTGCTCTCCTTAACGAACCGGAAGGTTTGCGGAATTTCCCCCTCTTCTCCCTCTACTTCCCCGGTGGCTCTCCCCTCCGCCTTTTGCGAAAGACCTTCTCCCAACGCAATCAGGCCGGGAGCCACTCCTGCCCCGGTGCCAGAGGAACTGGCAGACTCGATTTCGGTTCTGGAACCCTTCAATTCTTTCATTGTGTTCAGGAGATTCTGGAAGAAAGTCTTCAGGGGGCCAAAAAGGAACATAAAAAGAGTAGCCGTAAGAAGTATCCCGATTATGACCCAGTAAGTCTGCGATCTGAAAATGAAACTCCACCAGGGAGTGGCGGGGATGAAGGAGACTCTCCTTATTATCAACCTGTCTCCTCGCTTGGGTTCCAAATTCAAAAGGTCGGTCACCACGCTTTCTACGGTCTCCACCAAAGTGTCCGGGACTTTCCGGTCAATTATAAGAGTGGTAGTTATTCTCTTGATGAAAGAAGGCGGCAGCTTCACAATGCTTTCCACCCTTTTCTTCATACCCGCAGCTTCTTTTTTCTCCTCTGTAGTAGGAGCGACTTCCTCTTCACGGTCGAGTACACTCTTCTTAAGCGGTATGCCCGGCAGGAGCTCTTTTACCCTCGGTGGTGGTGCACGCTTTTTGTCTTTTACTTCCCCTTTCTCTTCTTCTTCTTTGGACTTCTGCTCGGCCCAGGTCTCTATCTCGGTCATCGACCTTTCTACGTTCGGCTCAATGGCAATTACCACCCTGGCTTTATTGGGTCCTAAAATTTTGGTGAGAACCGACTGGACGCGTTCTTCCAGAGTCCTTTCCACCATTAACTGGGTAGATACAACTTCGGAATATTCTACTGCTTCACATTTTTGCCCAAGAACGGAAAATGACGAGATTATCAATAATCCCATTATCATAAATTTTCTCATCTCAAATCTCCTCTATTTCTTCTCTTTAGGAAGTTCCCACCTCTTCTTTTCCAGTTCCTGCAAATACTCCAGTTCCCTGTCTTCAGGGTAGCCCCTCTCTTCCCATGTATCGAGGAACTCTTTTAAAGACCTGTCAGCAGGATTCATTTGTAAGGACTTTTCCCAGGCCTGTCTGGCTTTCTCTCTCTGGCCCATAGCGAAGAATGCCGAACCTATACGTTTATAGGCTAAAGCATTGCTCGGCTCAAGCGTCAGAACATCCTGCGCCTCCCTGATAGTCATGTCATACTTCCCTTCGTAGAAGTAGTTAAGAGCGTTATACAGCTTCTGGTCTACTAAACTCATTCCCGGAGTTACCTCTTCCAGCAATTCCACTCCTTCCACTCTGGCGATTGTCCTGAGGAGCCTGTCCACTTCCCTGTCTTCGGGTTCGATGGATGAGAGATAACGAAGAGCATTTATTGTGAGTTTTATATCACCGTCTAAATACGAAAGAACAGCCTGCTTAATCAATTTGGCACGTTTGGTCTCTTTTACTTCTTTAGGTATTATCTTGGCCACCCGTTCCAATTTCACCAGTTTGTTCTTGGCTTCTACGTTTTTGGGATCGAGGGAGAGGGAACTGGTTAGCTTCTCCACTGCTCTCAGGTAGAGCCCTCTCTCATAGGCAGCTACCGCCTCTTTGTAATGTTCCAGGGCCATAGTTTCGCTGGCAGCAGTTATCGACGGGCCAAACCTCCAGCTCGCGGAAAGTCGGTGAGACCCCCCCAAATCATGTGTGGCAAAAGCATAATCGAGCCCGTAATCTCTGTACCTGACTCCAAAACCAACAGTGAACTCCTCAGGGTCCATACCCAGCCTGACAGCAAGATACTGGAAAGCCCAGTACTCTGTGCCGAAATGGTAACTGAGAGGTTTTCTGCTTTTTTCTAAATCTACGACCAGGGCTAACCTATCCCTCAATAACTTGTAATTAAAGCCAAATCTTAAGGTCAGGGGCAGATTATCCTCTGTTTCTGCTCCTGTCCTCAATCCTATCAGATTCCTGAGATTGAAACCCGCCTGCAGATGTTCCACCACTGGCGATCTGTACATTGCCCCTATATCCACGGTGAAATTCCCGTTCTTATGGTCATCTAAATTGTGGGTCACGTATTTGATACTGGCACCCAGGGCAAGAACATCCACAATCTGTTTCCCGTAGCTCGCTCCCAGAGCCGTTTGTGAGTCCGAGAATTCATGAGTGGGCTCATTATTAATATCCCGGCCATCAAATTTTCCCGAATGGAGCCGGGTAATGCTACCTCCCACCGTCCCCACACCGGCAACTGGGTGGACGTAACTAATGAAATCGTATATTGTGTCGGCCCAGAGAATGGCATGTAAGGCGGCAATCTCTTTCCTGTCTATTTGCGCCAACCCCGCTGGATTCCAGTACGTGGCCGAAGCATCGTCGGCAATAGAGACAAATGCTTTGCCCATTCCCAGAGAACGAGCGCCTGCGCCCCAGGACAGGAAAGCGCCAGGCTGACCGCCGGATGCTTTACACCAGGCTACTTGCGGTATGCCGTAAAGTGCCGTAGTTAAAGTAATCATTCCAAATATTAAATTGTATCTATTTCTCCGTCCACCCATTGGCGAGCTCCTCCAAAACCCGTTAGAAAGCTTGAAAGAAACTTTCTAACGGGGTAAAGCTCAGCCGCTGGGTTGCCTCAAAAAGAAAACCGAATTATCCACCAAACCGGATAATTCGGCCATCTGTTACCGACCCGAGGAAAAAGTTTTTCCTCAGTCCTTCTAATCTTCGGCAACCCGGCTAGCCGAATCGGCCCCGTGGCTTTGCGTCCTCCGATTACTCGGAGTTTGCCCTTATCGGACTAGTTTACTATATTCAGTTTCCAAATCAATATTACCACAAAATTGCCTGTTTGTCAACCGTTTTTTGATACTCATATCGTCCCTTTCGGGATGGCTCCGCTAATAAAGCCATTACGGGCATAAAAGCCCTACAATACCAAATAATCGATTAGCGGATTACGCCAATCTTCCTGATTACTTGCACATTGCGGTCTTCACTCTTTGGCGCCGTACTATCCTCCACATCAACGGAAATCCGGCAAATATAACCACCTTTGGCCACCTTATCTCCCCTTTCGTTTCTGAGATACCAGACCCACTGATTC
>CAYFRM010000013.1:0-21833 GCA_964345635.1 uncultured Clostridia bacterium | reverse complement strand
TATATGTATAATTTCGCCTTTTACATTTACTACAGGCAAGACTAATGGTCACCATCTCAGCTTTAGCCATTCTCTTATTACCTCAGTGCGAAGGGATTTGGTGAAGCGAGCATCACCTATTTTATTATCTCCGAAATTACTCCTGCCCCGACAGTGTGTCCGCCTTCCCTGACAGCAAACCTCAATTCCTTCTCCATGGCTATGGGCGTTATCAGCTCTGCCTCTACCATGATATTGTCTCCCGGCATTACCATCTCTACCTTCTCCGGAAGTTTCACTACTCCCGTTACATCCGTCGTGCGAAAATAAAACTGCGGACGATACCCCGGGAAAAACGGCGTGTGCCTGCCCCCTTCTTCCTTGGTCAATACGTATACCTGCCCCTTGAACTTGGTGTGCGGCGTTATCGTCCCCGGCGCTGCTACCACCTGTCCCCTCTCTATCTGGTCCTTCTCTATCCCTCTCAAAAGTAACCCTATATTGTCTCCTGCTCTCCCTTCATCCAGCGTCTTCCGGAACATCTCTACCCCGGTAACCACGCTCTTCCTCGTATCCTGTATCCCTACTATCTCCACGTTGTCCCCTACCTTCACCTTACCTCTCTCCGCTCTCCCTGTGGCTACCGTCCCTCTCCCGGTGATGCTGAATACATCCTCTACGCTTAACAAAAATGGCTTGTCTATATCCCTCTTGGGATCCGGTACATACTCATCTATCGCCTTCAAAAGTTCCACTACTGGCTTACATTTGGGACAATCTTCCTTCCCGCAACCACAACTTAACGCTTCTGTCGCACTCCCCTTTATCACCGGTATCTTATCCCCGGGAAATTCGTACTTCGTCAGAAGCTCCCTTACTTCCAGCTCTACTAAATCCAGCAGTTCCTTGTCATCTACCTGATCGGTCTTGTTAAGAAATACTACTATTGCCGGAACCCCCACCTGGCGGGCTAATAGAATGTGCTCCCTGGTCTGCGGCATCGGCCCGTCTGCCGCACTCACTACCAATACCGCCCCGTCCATTTGCGCCGCCCCGGTAATCATGTTCTTCACGTAGTCCGCATGCCCGGGACAATCTATGTGCGCATAGTGCCTCTTCTCCGTCTCATATTCCAGATGCGCAATCGCAATCGTTAACCCCCGCTCCTTCTCCTCCGGCGCATTGTCAATCTCATCCACCTTCTTCGGCTGGGCCTTTCCCGCCTTCGACAAACAGAGAAGAATCGCCGCCGTAAGCGTCGTCTTCCCGTGATCCACATGTCCGATTGTCCCCACATTTACGTGGGGCTTGGTTCGTACAAATTTCTCCTTCGCCATTTTCTTACCCCCTTCGTTTATTTTTATATTCCTTCAATAATCTTTCTTGTTAAGTCCTCGGAAACCTCTTCATAATGGGAAGGCTCCATACTATAAGTTGCTCGACCCTGTGTCAGAGACCGCAAACTTGTAGCATATCCGAACATCTCTGCCAGGGGCGCAAAACCATCTACTACCCCCATTTGACTTCGTCTGTCTATCTTTGTTATTCTTGTCCGGCGAACGTTAAGATCGTCAAGCACATCTCCCAAATAGTTCTCAGGCACCACTACCTCTAGTCTCATCACCGGTTCCAATAGAACAGGAGAAGCTTTCTTCATTCCTTCATGAATAGCTATGGCGGCAGCGTTCTTAAATGCCAGGTCCGATGAATCTACCTCATGGAAACTACCGTCCACTAACTTCACTTCCAGATCGACTACCGGATATCCAGCCAACACGCCCGCATCCATTGCTTCACGAACTCCTTTTTCCACGGAAGGAATATATTCTTTAGGAATTCTTCCTTCTTTTACCTTATCAATGAAGCGCAATCCGGAACCCCTCTCTTGGGGTTCTCCTTGCAACACAACATGCCCGTACTGCCCGTGGCCACCTGTCTGTTTGATATACTTCCCTTCCTGCGTAAAAGGCTTAGTGATACTCTCCTTATAGGCTACCTGCGGCTTGCCCACGTTTGCTTCCACTTTGAACTCCCGCAACATGCGATCGACCAGAACCTCCAGATGGAGTTCTCCCATCCCGGAGATTATTGTCTGTCCCGTGTCGGGATGGACCTTTACTTTAAAACTGGGGTCTTCGGTCGCCAGGATATTTAAAGTGGTAATCAATTTCTGCTCGTCAGTCTTAGTTTTCGGCTCAATGGCCAGGAAAATGACCGGTTCGGGAAAATGTATCGACTCCAGAATTACGGGACGATGCTGAGCACAGAGGCTATCTCCGGTTACAGTATTCTTAAGCCCTACCACCGCAACGATATCGCCGGTATATACCATCCCGATATTCTCTCTGCGATTAGCGTGCATTCGCAGAATACGAGTTACTCTCTCCTTTGCGTCTTTGGTAGCATTATATAAATACGAACCCGATCTCACCGTTCCCGAATATACGCGAAGAAAAGTCAATTTTCCCACATAATGGTCAGCCATTACCTTAAACGCTAAAGCAGAAAAGGCTTCTCCGTCCTTGGGTTCTCTCTTCTCTTCTTTTCCGGTGCGGGGATTAACCCCTGATATGGCCGGCAAATCCCTGGGAGAAGGCAAATAATCGACCACCCCATCTAATAGCATCTGCACTCCCTTATTCCTCAATGCCGACCCGCAGAAGACAGGAATCATCTTAACGGCAAGCGTTGCCTTGCGTAGAGCGGCAATTATCTCTTCGCTCTCTATCTCTTTACCGTGCACGTATTTATCCAACAAACCATCATCCACTTCGGAAAGAGCTTCCAGAAGCTCTTCCCGGTACTTTCTTGCCGCGGGAAGAAATTCCTGCGGAATATCTAACTCCTCGTAAGTTACTCCCAGATCCTCTCCCTTGTAGAGACGAGCTTTCATTTTGATAAGATCGATGACTCCCCGAAAATCCTCCTCTTTGCCCAGGGGTATTTGCACGGGATATGCTTTTGTCTTTAACCTTTCCCGCATCTTTTCTACCACCCAGAAAAAGTCACTCCCCACGCGGTCCAGCTTATTGACAAAAGTTATCCGGGGAACTCCATACCTGTCTGCTTGCCGCCAAACTGTCTCTGACTGGGGCTCAACCCCCTCCACTCCACAGAAAATCACTATACATCCATCGAGTACTCTCAAAGATCTCTCGACTTCTACGGTGAAATCGACGTGGCCCGGAGTGTCAATAATATTGATCCGGCAATCCTGCCAGTGGCAGGTAGTCGCTGCTGAAGTAATGGTAATACCCCTCTCCTGCTCCTGTTCCATCCAGTCCATTGTTGCCGTACCCTCGTGCACTTCGCCCATCTTATAAATCTTCCCGGTATAATATAGAATCCTTTCTGTAGTCGTAGTTTTCCCGGCGTCAATGTGGGCAACAAGTCCTATATTCCTCACTTTTTCTAAAGGAAAATCTCTCTTCATAATAACACATCAGAAAAGGGGTCAGAGTCATTTTTTAAAAAAGAAGCCAGTAAAAAAGTAGCCTGTCCCCTTTTTTACCAGCGGTAGTGAGCAAAAGCACGGTTGGCCTCAGCCATTTTGTGCAGGTCTTCCTTCTTCTTCACCGCCGAGCCTTCACTCTTGGCAGCAGCCACTATCTCCTCAGCCAGTCTTTCGGACATGGGCTTGCCCTTTCGTAGTCTGGCAAACTGGATTATCCAACGCATTGCTAGGTCAACCGAACGCTCTGACCTTACCTCAACCGGAACCTGATAGGTGGCTCCACCAACCCTTCTTGCTTTTACTTCCAAAACAGGTTTTACGTTACCCAAAGCTTTATTGAACGCGTCCATTGGAGGAACGTTAAGTTTCTTTCCCGCGCTCTCCAGAGCCCGGTAAACAATTTGTTCGGCTACGCTCCTTTTTCCCTTTAACATTATCCTGTTTATTAACTTACTTATGAGGGGACTACTGTAAACATAATCCGTCTCTATCTCTTTTTTCTTTACTTTTCCTTTTCTCGGCAAGTCCTCAACCTCCCTATGTGAATCTGCCTATGCTTCCCGATATATCGGGACGCTCGCTTCGCTCTCTTCCCCCCGGGGCGCTCACCGTCTCGCGCCCGCGCCTTTCCCTCACTCCGTTCGGTCGTCGCTCCTTACTCGTCGCGACCGGCGCCCCTTCCACAGAGGTTCCTTATTAAGCCTCCGGTGCTGCCGGTGCTTCTGGTGCTGCTGGCGGTTTCGTAGTCTTCACTCTCTTTGTACCGTACCGCGAGCGTCCCTTTCTCCTGTCGGTTACCCCGGCAGTATCCAGAGTGCCTCGCACCACGTGGTAACGCACCCCCGGCAGATCCTTCACTCTTCCGCCTCGAATCAAAACTATGGAATGCTCCTGCAAATTGTGTCCTATCCCCGGTATATAAGCAGTCACTTCCATGCCGTTACTCAATTTCACCCGCGCCACTTTTCTAAGTGCTGAATTGGGCTTCTTGGGTGTCGTAGTATAAACACGAATGCAGACCCCTCTCTTTTGAGAACACCCGCCTAATGCGGGTGTCTTTGCTTTCTGTTTTATTTTTTTTCTACCTTTTTTTATTAACTGATTAATTGTAGGCATCTTTAATCCCGCGTTACGCCCCCTTTCGTATCAAAGATCATTTTTTATGATTTCCGCTCCCCTTACTTTCGGAAGGAGTCCCGCCCAATCTTTAAGCGTCACCTTTCCAGCTCTTTCTGATAATTAGACATTCCTGTCCCTGCAGGAATCAACCTTCCTATTATTACATTTTCCTTCAATCCTTGCAGACTATCGCTCTCGCCAGAGAGAGTGGCATTTGTCAAAACCCGCGTTGTTTCCTGAAAACTCGCGGCAGAGATAAAGCTCTCACTGGAAAGAGCTGCTTTGGTTATACCTAAAAGAACCGGCCGGTACTGCACCGGCTTCTTACGCTTGGACCTGATCTTCTTATTTTCTTCTATGACTCTTGCTTTCTTAACTGTCTCTCCCACGAGAAAGCTGCTATCCCCGCTGTCTTCGATACGAACATTGGAAAGCATCTGGCGTACTATAGTTTCAATGTGTTTGTCGTTAATTTTCACCCCCTGCAGCCGATATACTTCTTGTATCTCGTTGACCAAATATTCCTGTACCTCCTTATCTCCTTTTACCCTGAGAATATCACGGGGGTTGATTGGGCCGTCGGTTAAAGGAGCTGCCTCCGCTACTCTGTCTCCCTCGTAAACAACCAAATGGCGGTCCGGCGGTATGGGATATTCCTTGGCTTCCCCTATATCGGGTATAACCGTCACTTTGAACGCTCCCTTCTTGGTAGTGCCCAGTTTTACCCCGCCGCTAATTTCAGAGATAACGGCGCTGTTCTTGGGATTTCTGGCCTCGAATAGATCGGAGATTCTCGGCAACCCGCCGGTAATATCCCGCGGCTTGTAATCGACCTGAGGAATTTTGCACAGAACATCTCCCTGCGAAACTTCCGCTCCGTCTTCCACTACAATGTGCGTATCCACGGGTAAAAGGTAAGACCCCAGTTTTTTTCGATTCTTATCAATTACTTCTACGCGGGGTCTGAGCTTCTCGGAACGGTAGGGAATAATTACCCTCTCTTTCAAACCTGTGTTTCGGTTTATCTCCTCGTGCAGGCTCACGCCATCAATAATATCTTCCAATCTCACCCTGCCGGGAACCTCGGAAATAATGGGCATGGAATAAGGGTCCCATTCTGCCAGAAGCTCTCCTTTTTTAACTTTCTTGTTCTCTTTAACTTTTAACCGCGCGCCGTAAGGAACCAGTTGATATTGTTCTCTGCTCTGCCTCTTCGAAGACTTAACACTTATCTCGCCGTTACGACTAACTACAATCATCTGTTCCTGTTTATTTCTTATCGCGCGCACGTTGTGGTATTTGACTGTTCCGTCATCCTTAGCCACAACCGAAGACTTTTTAACAGGTCCTGTAGCGGTCCCTCCGATATGAAAGGTTCTAAGAGTAAGCTGCGTCCCGGGCTCACCGATAGATTGTGCTGCCACAATCCCCACAGCCAAACCAATTTCTGCCAGGTTTCCTGTAGTCAAATCTATGCCATAACACTTAGAGCAAATGCCCTTTGTCGACTCGCAAGTTAATACGGAACGGATTCTAATCCGTTCGATATCAGATTCCTGGATTTTCTTAGCCTTCTCGGGAGTGATTATTTCCCCCGCCTCTACGAGCACCTCATCAGTTAAAGGATGGGCTACCCTATCGATGCTCATACGCCCTACAATCCGCTCACTCAAAGATTCAATAACCTCATCGCCCTCTTTTAATTCACTCACGCGCACGCCATTCATTGTGCCACAATCTTCCTCGCCAATTACAATATTATGGGCGACATCGATGAGTCTCCTGGTAAGGTACCCGGCATCAGCGGTCTTCAGGGCCGTATCGGCCAGGCCTTTCCGTCCTCCGTGTGTGGATATGAAATATTCCAGAACCGTCAGGCCTTCTCTGAAGTTGGATTCAATGGGAGATTCTATGATTTCGCCCACTTTACCGGTAACTCTCTTTTCCGGCCTGGCCATTAACCCGCGCATACCGGCAAGTTGCCTGATCTGCTGCACGGAACCCCGCGCTCCCGATTCGGCCATAAGGTATATCGAATTGAACTTAGGATTCCCTTTCTTAGCAACCTCCAGGCCCTGGTTTTTCAACTCCAGAAACATGGTATCGGCTATTCTATTGGTCACGCTGGTCCAGATATCTATGATATTATTGTATCTCTCCGCCTCAGTAATCAAACCCTGCTTGTAGTTTGATTCGATCTTTTTTACCTGAGATCTGGCCGATTCCAATAACTGTTCCTTTATGCGAGGGGTTCTCATATCGTCGATAGAGATGGTGATTCCGGATTTGGTAACATATCTAAAACCTAATGCTTTTACTTCGTCGAGCAAAGCCAGCGTCCTGTAATTGCCCAGTTGGTGGAAACACTTTTGAATTAAATCTGCCAGTATTTTCTTATCGATTACTGTATTGACAAAGCGAAGCTCCTCGGGAATAACCTGGTTGAATAGAATTCTGCCCACAGTTGTATGGTCTTTCCACCTGTCGGGGCTGACGAAATCTTCTTTTACCCAATCGTCCTTTTCTCTGATTTTATTAATTCCTCTCACCTTTATCCGGGCGTGAAGGTCGACTTCTCCTTCCTCATGGGCTACGACAACTTCATCCACGCTGGCAAAAATTCGCCCTTCTCCTTTTACTCCTTTCTTTTCTTTTGTCAGATAACAGCACCCTAGGACTATATCCTGCGTGGGCGTTACGATAGATTGTCCGTTGGCGGGAGAAAGGATATTATTTGCTGCAGACATCAGTACCTTTGCTTCCATGCAGGCTTCGGCAGACAACGGCACGTGCACTGCCATCTGGTCGCCGTCAAAATCTGCGTTGAATGCCGCACAAACCAAAGGATGTAATTGTATCGCTTTGCCCTCAACCAAAATTGGCTGAAAAGCCTGAATCCCCAAGCGATGGAGGGTGGGAGCTCTATTAAGTAGAACGGGATGGCCACGGATCACACTTTCCAGGATATCGAAAACAACCGGAGTCCGCTTTTCCAGTTCCTTCTTGGCGCTCTTCAAAGTGGTCACGTGTCCCTGCGCGATTAACTCATTCAATATGAAAGGTTTGAATAATTCCAGGGCCATCTCTTTGGGCAGACCACACTGGTGTATTTTCAGGTGGGGACCAACGACGATAACAGAACGGCCGGAATAATCTACTCTCTTGCCCAGCAAATTCTGGCGGAAGCGCCCCTGTTTCCCCTTTAGAATATCCGAGAGAGATTTCAATGGCCGGTTGCCCGGACCGTTAACCGTCTTGCCGCGGGCCCCGTTTTCAAATAGAGCGTCCACGGCTTCTTGCAGCAAGCGCTTCTCAGAATGTATCATTACTGCCGGAGCCTTTAGATTTTCAATATGTTTTAGTCTATTATTGCGATTAATTATTCTCCTGTAGAGATCGTTCAAATCGGAAGAAGCAAACCTTCCTCCCTCCAGGGGAACTAATGGTCTAAGTTCCGGAGGAATCACGGGAATACAGTCAAGGACCATCCATTCGGGCTTGTTTCCCGATTTGATAAATCCGTCGACTATCCTGAGCTGTTTCACCATCCTTGTCCTTGTGGTCTGGGCTATCTCCTCCTTTATTCTTGATCTCAAATCCTGAGCCATCTTAGTTAAATCTACTTCCTTAAGCAATGTCTTCACTGCCGATGCCCCTATCTCTGCTTTGAACGCTCTTTCCCCGTATTCTGCTTTGTATCGCTCATATTCTTCCTGTGAAAGAAGCTGCTTCTTAAATAAGCCTTGCGCTTTCCCCGCATCGACTACCACGTATGCAGCATAATAAATAATTTTTTCCAAATCTCCCAGTTTCATATTCAAAAGCATACCAATGCGAGAAGGGGGCTTTCTCAAAAACCAGATATGGGCCACGGGCACTGCCAATTCTATATGTCCCATTCTCTCCCTTCTCACTTTAGATTCTGTAACTTCAACTCCGCAACGATCGCAGATAATTCCCTTATGTTTAGACCATTTATATTTGCCGCAACTACATTCATAATCCTTAACCGGCCCAAAAATTCTCTCACAGAATAGACCATCCCATTCTGGCTTGAAAGTGCGGTAGTTGATGGTTTCTGGCTTTTTGACTTCGCCGTAAGACCATCCTCTCACCTGTTCCGGAGAAGCTAACTGTAAGCGAACGGATCTGAAATCAGTGTAGTCCAGTTTCTCTCTAAACTTTTTTATTCTCGCTTTTTTAACCAATTTGCCTCACCTCTAAAATTCAGAAATATTGACTTGTTCTTATTTTTGCAGTTCCACGCTCAGACCCAGGGCCTGAAGTTCCTTTACCAATACTTTGAATGATTCGGGCACTCCCGCTTCTTCTATCGGTTCTCCTTTCACAATCGCCTCATACATTTTTGTGCGGCCGGTAACATCATCGCTTTTCATAGTCAAAAATTCCTTTAACGTATAAGCTGCTCCGTATCCCTCTATTGCCCAGACTTCCATCTCCCCAAATCTCTGGCCACCAAACTGGGCTTTGCCCCCCAGGGGCTGTCGGGTAATCAGTGAGTAGGGACCAATAGAACGAGCATGAATCTTATCCTCCACCAGATGTGCCAGTTTCATAATATACATGTATCCCACCGTAACTTTCTCCTCCATAGGCTCACCTGTCAGCCCGTCGTACAGGGTGATCTTACCATCCTCAGGAAGTTCTGCTTGTCTTAACCTGGCTTTTATTTCTCTTTCTTTTGCCCCATCGAAGATGGGTGAAATCATTTGCACGCCCAGCTCACGGGCAGCCCAACCCAATTCTGCCTCCAGAATCTGTCCCACATTCATACGGGAAGGAATAGACAGGGGGTTCAATACTATGTCCACGGGAGTCCCGTCCGGCAAATAGGGCATATCCTCAACAGGCAATATGCGGGCAACAACGCCCTTATTGCCATGCCTGCCCGCTAACTTATCGCCTGCCGAGACCTTTCTCTTACTCACTATGAAAACCTTTACCACTTTGTTAACTGTAACCGCCAGGTCATCCCCTTGACGTAGATTCTCTTGCGCTTTTTTCTTATTTCTCTTTAGTTCTTCTATCTGAAATTCGGCTAATTTATTGATTCTTTCTTTCTCTTCCCTGGTCAACTTTTTCTGACGGGCAAGTAGCTTCTTTCTTTTCTGCCTCAAATCAGAAATTAGTTTGCCATATTTCTGATCGGTCTCTTTGGAAATCTTTAGCTCCTGGTCTTTAGAAATTTTTCCCTTACGTGTGAATACCTGAACATCCAGAACCTTACCCTCTATCCCGGGAGGGACCCTCAGCGAAGCATCTTGAACCTCCTCGGCTTTCTTTCCAAAAATCACTCTCAGTAACCTTTCTTCGGGAGTAGCCCTCGTCTCACCCTTGGGTGTAACTTTCCCCACAAGGATATCCCCGGGATAGACATAAGCTCCCACATACACTATTCCATGCTCGTCAAGATTCTTCAGAGCTTCTTCTCCCACATTAGGAATATCCCGGGTTATCTCTTCTGACCCTATGGTTAAATCACGAGCGTCAACCTCAAACTCTTGAATATGGACTGAAGTAAAAATGTCATCCCTGACCAGCCTTTCGCTAACCAATATTGCATCTTCAAAATTGTACCCTCCCCAGGACATAAAGGCCACCAGAACGTTTCTGCCCAGAGCAAGCCCGCCCTGGGAGGTAGCCGGGCCATCGGCGATTACTTGACCCTTCCGGACACGGTCGCCTACCTCAACCGCGGGAATCTGATTCACACACGTATCTTGATTACTCCGTTTATACTTTTTCAAATAGTAAATATCTACGGGATCATTCTTATTTTTGTCCTCTTCCCCACACCAGACTATAATTTGATCCGCCCGCACGCTCTCCACCCAACCAGCCCGCCGGGCAGTCACCACCACTCCCGAATCCCGGGCTACAGCTTCTTCAATACCCGTTGCCACCAGTGGCGCCTCACAGGTAAGAAGAGGAACCGCCTGTCTCTGCATATTGGAACCCATCAAGGCGCGATTAGCATCGTCATGTTCCAAAAAGGGAATTAACCCGGCCGAGGCGCCCACAAGCTGTTTCGGTGAGATGTCCATAAAATCTATTTCTTTGGGCGAAACCAGAGTAAAATCTCCCCGGGAACGGGTAGCTACCAGATCTTCCTTAAACCTGCCTTCCTCACTTATGGGAGCATTTGCCTGAGCAATTACGTACTCATCCTCCCGGTCAGCAGTAAGATACTCAATCTGGTCAGTGACTTTTCCCTTAACTACTTTGCGGTAAGGGGTCTCAATAAGTCCGTACTTATTGATACGCGCGTAAAGAGACAGGCTGGTAATCAACCCAATGTTCGGACCTTCGGGAGTCTCAATGGGACAAATCCGACCGTAATGGGAATGGTGAACATCGCGCACTTCAAAACCAGCCCTTTTGCGATTCAGTCCCCCGGGTCCCAGGGCAGAAAGCCTTCTCTTGTGAGTGAGTTCAGCCAGAGGATTTGTCTGGTCCATAAATTGAGAAAGTTGACTGGTCCCGAAGAATTTCCGAATAACGCCCACCACCGGTGCGGTATTGATTATATCCCGCGCGCTTATTGTTTCGCTACTCTGCATGTTCATTCTTTCCCTGACCAAACGAGCCATATGGGAAAGTCCGATTCTTACCTGATTCTCCAAAAGCTCGCCTACCGAACGGACGCGACGATTCCCCAGATGATCGATATCGTCGATTTCTCCCCCCGTTCCATTATTCAGGTCAATGAGGTATTTAATTGTGGCCAAAACGTCCTGCAGACATAAGGTTCGCTTTGTCTCCATAGGGATTTCCATTTTCTTACTGTCCTTGTTTCCCGAATAGTAATTGCTGCGACAAATAGCCTCATGCAGTCGTGGGTGTAATTCGGACCTCATTTTCTCCAATACACCAGATAGTTTTCTATTTATTTTATAGCGTCCGACCTTAGAAAGATCGTATTTCTTGGTCCTGAACAGCAAGGTATCAAAGAATCCTATTGCCGATTCTTCCGTGATATATTCCTGCGCGCGCAATCTGCGAAATATGTCCAGTATTGCTTGCGCCTGCGATTTAATTTTGTCCCTTCTTAACGTCTCATGAATAGTTATATCGTTGATAGCAGGATCAAATTTCACCACTTCAACCTTGCCAATTTCTGACCTGACTATTCTCTTTGCTAACTCCGGTGTAATCTGTTCGTTGGCTTCTCCTAATACCTCCCCGGTCTTCTTGTCAATCATATCGGAAGCAAGGATCTTGCCTGATAAGGAAGAAGTAATTTTCTGTATGTTACGTGCACTGCCGGTTTTTAAATTAACCTTATCCACTTCGTAAAACGTGTGTAAAATTTGCTGGTTGGTTTTCAAACCCAATGCCTTCAACAGCACACTTGCCGGAAGTTTTCTCTTTTTGTCGATCTTAACAAAAAGCGCATTATTATTATCGAATTCAAACTCTACCCAGGCTCCCCGATAGGGTATGATACTGGCCACATATAGCCTTTTACCATAAGACGATATCTTTATCTTCTTTGTTCCCGGTTCCTGATCTTCTTCAAAGATGACTCCCGGCGAGCGGTGCAACTGATTGACCACCACTCGCTCGGCACCGTTAATGATAAAGGTTCCCGTATCGGTCATACAAGGAAGACTGCACAGGTATACCGATTGTTCCTTAAAGATTGGCTTTTTCCGAGTTTCTTTCTTGATTTCCAACTTCACTCTTATCTTTAACGGCCGGGAATACGTCATATCCTTGTTTATCGCTTCTATCTTACCGTACTTAGGCTCTTCCAGAATATATTCCACAAAGTTCAGGCGTAGCGTCTGGTCAACATTATCGATAGGAAAGATATCCTCAAAAGCCGCCTGCAAACCCTGCCTCTTCCTCTTCTCAGGTGGCACGTCCTTCTGCAAGAATTCTTCGAAGGAAGCTTTTTGCACCTCAATGAGATTAGGAATACCCATGATTGCAGGAATCCGTGCGAAATCTATTTTCTTCGCCAACTCAGACACCTCCCTATTTTCTAACTTCAAGATTCTTACTTAATTTCTACTTCTGCTCCCACTTCTTTTAGTTTATTTTTGATTTCTTCCGCGGCATTCTTATCTATTCCTTCTTTCAATGCCTTGGGCGGATTATCCACCAGGTCTTTCGCCTCTTTCAGTCCCAAACCGGTAAGCTCACGCACGACCTTTATTACCTGAATCTTCTTGTCACCGGCTTTTGTCAAAACAACGTTAAATTCCGTCTTCTCTTCAGCCTTAGCCGCTTCTGCGGGAGCTCCCGCTGCTGCCGCCGCTGGAGCTAAAGAGGCAGCACTGACTCCGAATTTCTCTTCCAGAGCCTTTACCAGCTCAGACAATTCGAGCACGCTCATCTTTTCGATTGTCTGGATAATCTCGTCTTTACTCTTCTTCGCAGTTGCCATCTCTTATTCCTCCTTTACAGATCCGCCTTCCGCCTTCTTTTTACTAATCGCATCCAAAAGAAAAACTAAGTTCCTTACTAACCCCTGAAGTACCCCGGAAAACCTAATAATAGGTGCTTGAAGACTCAGACATAATTTCGCCAGGAGTACTTCTTTCGAAGGCAACTTAGCTAAAGATTCCAGCTCCTGGGGAAGGATGACGTGGCCTTCTAAAAAACCTCCCTTAATCTTCAAATTTTCATGCTGGCGAGAAAAATCTACAAGAGTTTTCGTGGCAGCGATAATATCGCTCTTTTCCACGGCAATAGCAGTTGGTCCCTGAAGATACTCTATCAATTTCTCCAGATTCAGATTCTTCATAGCCAAGCGAGCCAGAGTATTCTTTACCACCTTGAACTCACAACCTACCTTGTGCATCTTGTTTCTCAGATCGGTCATTTCTTCTACATTGAGTCCTTTATAATCAGTCAAGATGAAATTATTATTCGTTCTTAACCTGTCGGTAAGTTCATTGACGAATACTTCTTTATCCTTTCGTGCCATTCTTTCCCCCAAACCGCCAGAAATTGACGTAAAAATTCGCTTTTTCAGGCGATAAAAAAACTTCCCGCAGACAGAGAAGTTTCTTTTGCACTTATCTGATCTCGGTAGGCTGGATTTAATCCGCAACAGCGGAGGCCTACTGTCTTCGACCTATTATAAATTGACTTCCTAAAACACTAATAATATCTAATCTTTCGCTTTTTGTCAAGGTTTTTTTTCCTTTCTTTCGCTCGCCCCTAAAAAGGGGTCAGAGTGATTTTCTTCCGCGGGCTTCGGTCCTGCGGACCCCGGGGCGCTCACCGCCTCGCGCCCGTCGCTACCCGGAGCTCCTTATTCGTCGCTCCAGCGACCCCTCCTGTGAATCAACGGAGAGGGTGAGATTCGAACTCACGCTAGGCCATTCGACCTACTACAGGTTTAGCAAACCCGCCCCTTCAGCCACTTGGGTACCTCTCCGTTTACAGGCCTGAATTTAAAGATAAGATACTAATTGCCCGTTTATTTATATCAGATTTGACTGCTTTTGTCAATAATAATGAGAAACCACCGGAGAATAGTCCCCGGTGGTCAATTCAAACTCCCCATTCTGTCCTATAGGAATTAATTAATCTATTTTCTCCCTTCAGGACCGAAATAGGCAGTTGCAAAACTGTTTAGAAGAGACCTTAATTCTCTGACATTATCGAGGTCGGTGGTTTGCTTCGCTTTCATTGCATAGACGAGTATTTGATGGAGTAATGTTAATTGTTTTACGTATCTCTCGTATTTATCAGTATCCTTTCTATCAACAGGTTTCACCCTCTGAGTCATAAAATACTGATATACTATAAACTGTATCTCTTGGGCATGTTGTTCCTTGTTGTCAATCCAGCGCACAAGCTGGTTATAATTCTTGTCCTTCTCTTTTGACAGCTCCAAAATCACCTTCATCGCTTTTTCAATCGTGGTGATATGCTCTTCAATCATATCGAATCTCATTTCGTCCCCGTATATTCCGCAGGGTATTTCGCAATGCGAAAACGCGCGTTGGCCAAATAGCAGAGACATTAACAGAACAATTAAACTTACGATAATCTTTTTCATCTCAACACCTCCTCCATCTCTCCGTTTACAGGGCTGAATTAAAGATAAGAAAACCACCGGGGGGGAGCCTCGGTGGTTAATTTTTACTCCACAGTCTATCAAATACAAAAAATAAATACTGCAATTTCATGTTGCGGTTACCGCAGCCAAAAGACCCGTCCAGGTCTTCACTTGATTCCTGCCGTGCTGTTTAACCCAGTATAGAGCCTTATCTGCCCTTTCCACCATCTCCTCGCCACCTATGCCCTTCTCGTAAAGAGAAATCCCGATACTCAGAGTCAATCGGAATTTACCATTGACTACCTTGAAGCGATAATTTTCCAGACCTTTCCTGATCCTTTCCGCCGTCCGGAGAGCCAACTTTTCGTCTACTCCGGGCAAAATTATAGCGAATTCCTCTCCCCCATAACGGGCAACCGTGTCGATGTCGCGAAGGTCCCTTTTAAGAATCTCAGCAACTCTTACCAAAGCTTTATCCCCCATGAGGTGCCCGTAGGTATCATTGAACTGTTTAAAATGGTCCAGATCCAACATCAAAAGAGCCAAAGACAAATTTTGCCGCTCGGCCCGGGAGATCTCCTTCTCCAGACATTGATAAAAGAACCACTGCACATAAAGACCGGTCAAACCATCTATAATTATCTGGCGACCATAAGTAATATTGGCAACAATTATTGCAGCCTGGCTGGCAAGCGTTTCCAATATTCCCCGATATTCTCTCATATGATTTCTTCCAATCCGTGTAGAATCTAAAAGAACTACTCCCACATTACGCTTCTTGTAAGTTAACGGAACGATTAACAATGAAGCAGGGCTGGCTGGTTTCTCCTCGAACACAAGGAGATTCTCATACACGGAATCTTGCAGAATCTCGGCTCCCGAGATGGGATTTGTAATTCTCGTTACTTCCGCGAAAACAGGGCTGTCTTTACTGAATCCCAAGTCGCCGGGGAGGTCGGGTTTAATATCTACCCCCGCTCCTAAAATCAAGTCTCCTGTTTTATCCTCAACGGTCAATAACGCCCCGAACTTCGCCTCCACTGTATCCATGAACGCCTTAAGAATAGTGTCCATAATTTCTCCCTTATGCTCGGTGGTAGTGGCGGTCTTGCCGAGATTCTCCAGTAGCTTCAGGTTCTTGTCCGACGATTCCCTCTTTCTCCCCATCCTCGCTTTGCATACAAAGAACACACCAACAAGCCCACCGACAAAGAGGAAAAACAAGGCGACATGTTTGCCCATAATGATAGGAGCCTCCTTTTCGGAAATCGCCAGGGGTGGCTTCTTCTTAGCAATCGCGAGAGGAAATCCCCTCTCAGCAATCACGGGAGGCACTTCCTCCGGTTCCCCGATTTTCTTTTTAACAATTTCTCTTTTTATTATTTCAATATCCTCAGCCATCCTGGATATGTCAGCGCTTACCGGTTTTTCTGCTTCCGGAGTTTCTACCCTGGCTATGCCCTCTGCCTTTCCCTCCGCGATGCGATTCGTTTCTTTTCTGATATCCCGTATATACTCTATTGCCTGCCGATTTCTCGGATTCAAATCCAGTACCTGCACAAGCTTGCTAATGGCAGCTTCATAGTTCCGCTCATGATAATCCTTGATAGCCTGGTTGAAAAGTTGCTGCTCTTCCTTTTTTTTGAGTTCATTTCCTATCATATTGACGTATTCCAGGGCTAATCTATTTCTTGGATTCAACTCCAGCGCCAAAAGGAAATTCTTTAGCGCAAGCTCATACTTCTCCGTCCTGTAATACTTGAGACCTTGTTCACAATAATTTTCCTCCCCCTGCGTCTGCAGAATTTGCAGATGACCGGGGTGAACACTAATTGAGACAATAACTGAAACAAATAGTAAAATGCTGCCCGCTAATCTTATCGCTCTTCCTTTCATTGAGGCTCTCCTTTTAATCTAGTTTGGTCTTACCGGCTGTACCTATACTCCAACGCGTCTTTCGCCTCTAGGCAATTTTGATTTGAAAGGTCTTATCAGTGATCTCTTTCAGGATCAACTGGGGAGAGATTCCATTTCTGTTAAGGTGGGATATATTCCTTTTTGCCTTTGCACTACTTCTTTGACCACTTTAACCAACCTCTCTACGTCCAAGAAAGGCTTATATAAACAGGTATATGCTCCCCCCCTTAATAAATCTCCTACGCGGCTCAGTGAAGTATAGTCAATCATCACTATCATTTCTATACCCGGTTTAATCTTTTTGATTCCCTGCAGGATTTCTACACCACCTATCTCTATAACCCTTACGTCCAGAAGCACGACGTCAAAATTCTTTTCCCGAATCATCTGCATGGCTTTATCTACGCTCTCAGCCCCTGAAGCCCGGCACTTTCTTTTTGTTAACATATCTCTCAAAGCATCCAAATCCTGTGCCCTATGGTCAACGACCAACACCGAAGGGGCCTCAAGTACTAACTCAATTGTATCCACAAGCTTTTTCACGTTGAACGGTTTATCCACCACGGCTTCTATTCCTGATTCCTCATTCTCAAACAGACCTCTCTTTTCCCCCGAAGAATTCACTATTACCACTGCCATCGACGGGTAGAGTCTCTTAATAACCTTAAAATCCCACGCACCGCCTTGCCCGGGTATCTGCCGGGGCGTAAGCAAGACATCGAAACTTTCCCTTTTCAGATGCCGGATTGCCCTATCTTCGTCCTCTACCAGAGTCACATTATAACCCTTCCTCTCAAAAATTTCCTTGAGAGGTTCCATAAGGTCGATTCTACCGTCTACGACAAGAATGTTTGCTTTCTTCATCTGCCACTCTTAATCAGCGTTCCTCAAGAAGAAGCCGGTTTGCTTCTTTCATCATACTTATTGCCTGCCTATCTTCAGGATCCAGCAATAGAATTTCGCTGAACTTCCCGATAGCCCGGATATACTGTTTCTGTTCCAGGTACGCCAGTCCCTCTTCGTGAAGCGTAACTATTAGAGAAGCAATCCTTGCCTCTTCTTCTCTTTCAATCATAACCTTCTCTTTTTCCCGCTCTACTTCCAGTCTTCCAAAATAGAGACCAATGCTAAACTGATGCGTGTCACCCAAAATCTTGTGCGGTGTGTAAGCGTAATCCAACCGTAAATTCCTCCGCCTCAAACCCAGGCCAAATCTCACCCTATCTTTTACGTCAGGGTCAAATTTGCTCCCGATTCTCACAGAAGCATAGTCTGTAATCCAGCATTCAGCGCCCAAACCAAGATAGATGCTCTCATTGTTCAATTTATTAAAGTCCAAAGTCAAAGTCAGTGGATTGGCGGGGAATAATCTGTAAGCAAGCCCGAACCGGAAATTCAAAGGTAAACTCGCAGATTCTCTGATGAATTTTATTCTTGTGCCGATATTCTGGATATTGAAGCCCACGTCCAAATTGTCCACCCCGGTCTTGTAAAGGACGCCCAGGTCGAAGGCAAGGGCATTGGCAATCTCATTATCCAGTTTCTCCTCTATGAACTTAAAATTCAATCCTCCTGATAGGCCCTGGACTAATTTCTTGCTATAAGAAAAAACCAAAGCCAGATCGTACGCGCTAACGTTACCAGTGGGTATACCTCCCGCGTCGCTGCCCGCAACATTTCCCCCTCCCAGATAGTATAGACTGAAAGCAAGAACCGAGTCGTCAATGGGATGGCTATAACCAAAAAAATGATACCCGATATCTTCGAACCATCTGTTATACGTAAAGCCGACTTCTGGTTGCTCTAGTTGCACAAGGCCGGCTGGATTCCAGTAAATTGCACTAATATCATCGGCTAGCGCTACGTAGGCCTCGCCCATAGCAAGGGGACGGGCTCCCACTCCTATCTTAAGAAAGTCTAATCCCGTAGTAGAGGCAATGGATGGAGACCGTTGCCCGATCAAGAACATTGCCAGAACAAGACTTAAAGTTACAATTTTTTTCATTGCCGTTTTTCGCTTTCTCATCTGATAATTACCACTTTCCCCGTCTGGTTCCCTTTGGCACTCTCAATGCGATAGAGATACAACCCACTGGATACTTTGTTTCCTTCACTATCTTCTACGTTCCACTTTGCTTCCCCCGCCGTTTCTTGAAGAGTCGCCATTATCCTACCTTCAAGATGGAATATTTTTACCGATGCACCTGAGGGAAGGTCGGTAAATGTGATTTCAGTGTGACCCTCGCTCGGTTTAAAGGGATTGGGATAGGCTTTGATAGAAGGAGAAACCGGCTCGGGACAAATCCCTTCTGCCTCGTACGTTATTACCAATTTGGGACGGTACGCCTCCCACTCCAATTCGCTGGAAAGAAACCAGACTGCCTCATTGTCACAATTATGCTCCTTCAGTAAGAACCCGAAGTTAATATATTTCCCTTCCAGCCAATCCTTTACTGTGCGCGTCACGTCCCAGGAAACCCACCCATAGGCTTTGCCGATAAAAGATTTTGCGCTCTCTAATTCCGAATCGAAGTCGCCCCCTGGCAGCCTCCAGTTGCGCTTTTCTATACTCTGGTTCCAGGTCACTTCTTTGTCTTTCCAGAAACCCGTGATTTTATGTGCGTAAATCACTCTCTTCTGACCAAAATAATAGTCCTGTGCCAGACAGAGTTGTAATACCGCCGAGGAAATAATCGCATCAGGGGGTATGGAGGTTAGATCGAACCGAATCAGGATGCGTTTGGTATCTTGCTGCCCCACACCCATATTTTCTTCAATTCCAAAGTTCTTCATCTCGTCTCCCAGACCTTTGGAAATATGACTGTCTCGTGACTTCTCCGGCCCTGGCTGAATGGTCTGTTTCTTGGCATACGAGTAAGAAGAATTCCAAAGTATTACCAGGCCACAGAACATTAATAAAGAGAGTAACATTATTTTACTTTTCATAAAATTAACCACTTTCTTCCTCAAAAAAAAACCGATTTTACTATCCAGCCCTGCCGGATAGTAAAATCGGTCCCCGAGAAACTCTTCGGCAGCTCGGCTGGCATCCAAGCCCCTGGCTTTGTGTCCCCCGATTGTTCCCCGATCATTCGGGAGTTACCCTTTCGGAGTTTCCAATATGCGTATTAAAACTTCTCCAAATGCAAAATCCTAATCTTAAACTTTGTTCCTGCTGCCGTAAAGAGGATAACCGGAAAAGCCCTTACCGTTCAGGTATTCCTCGATACCGGCGCAGGTCAAACAGATATAATATCCGTCCACTCTCTTCACGAAATCTTTTGAGAATTTCCCCGTGCACCTCTTGCAATAGAAAAGTTTTCTTTTCTTTGTCTTTTTCATTTTCCGCCTTAATCGAAACACCACTACTGAGAAATTTGTGTTATTGGGGTAGCGAATCAAGTTCAACCCCGGACATTTCCTCTACTATAATTTTACTTCAGTTTTTCATTTTTTCAATGGGTCAGGCGTATAATTCTATGAAATTTTTTGCCTGGAAAAGGGCCCAGGAAAAACTGGGCCTTTAAGGGCGAGCCATGCAATATTACCAATAATAGAACAGAATTTCTTAACTCTTGCTGATATACCTTCTCTTCAACCCTTCCACTACCGCCTGGGCGCGGTTCTTCACCCCCAGTTTCCTGTATATATGGTTAAGGTCGCTTTTCACCATCTTTTGATTCACCAGGAGTCTATTTGCAATCTCTTTATTAGTTTTTCCAGAAGCCATTAACTTGAGTACTCTTACTTCTCTTTTCGTCAGACGTGCGTTTCCTATCCCGCTCAGAAAATGTGGTTCCCTCATACCCTTTAGTAGTCTACGCTCCACGGTGGCTGGAATGGAAACTCCCTCTCTAACTACGAAACCGATAGTCTTTATCAATTCACCGGAAGGATGAGTCTTTATTGCGTAGCCGGAAGCACCTGCCTGGAACGATTCGGTAATGTGAGTTATATCCTCGTGCATAGACAGCATGATAACGTGAACTTCTTTGTGTCGCTTTTTGATCTGGTGCGTAATCTTTACCCCGTTTATACCGGGAAGGCTAATATCCATCAGAATCACATCCGGCCTTACTTTATCTGCCAACCAAAGAGCTTCGGTGCCGTCGTTTGCCTCTCCCACTATTTCCATATCTTCCTCGCGTTCCAATATCCTTCGCAAACCTTCCCGGAAGAGTGTGTGGTCATCTGCTATGAGAATTCTGATTTTTCCCCCCAAGCCAACGCTATCCATCTCACTGTTCAAGCGGAACTTTTACCTTTATCTTCGTCCCGTGCCTCTTTGCGCTTTCCACAGCGAAGTTCCCTCCCAAAAGTTTCGCTTGTTCCTCCATCCCTATTAGTCCAAAATTCCTGGCATATCTCCCCCGAGTGGAAACACTATCTAACTCAAATCCTTTCCCGTCATCTCTTATGATAAGGTGAAGATTGCCACGCTTATCAGTTTTTAATCTCGTATCCACCTTTTTTGCCATAGAGTGTTTCCTTACATTGCTCATCGCCTCCCGAATAATTCGATAAATGCCTAACTGCGTCCTTGCCGGTAGAGTCTTGTCCAGTCTGAGTGTTAAGTTACAAGTAATCCCCGTCTTTTTGCGGAACTCTTCCACATACTGCTTAACCACGGTAGTAAAACCCATTCTGTGAAAATCCGGCAACCGCAATCTTAACATGACGTTCCGCGTCGCCTTAATGCTTCCTCTTAGCATCTTCTTCAATTCTTTTAGCTCTCTCTTTAAATTATCGGGATCTTTGCCCAGAACTCTCTCACAAAGGTCAATCTTCAGAATCGAAGAGACCAGGGTCTGGGCACAAAAATCGTGAATCTCCCAGGCCAGCCGGTTCTTCGCCTCTGTAACTGCAACTCCTCTATACAGGTCCGCCAGGAGATTCGTCCGCTTTTTTATTTCTTTCTCTAACTCCTTTGAGCGTTCTTCCAATTTATCCTCTAATTCTTTTTTTTCTGTAATGTTCGAGACAATCGCAACGCCTCCGTCGAATTTCCTATTTACGTCCAAAATAGGAGCACCACTAATAAACAGGAGTAGCTCCTTTCCTTTTTTGGTTTTCAGCTTTGCATTATAATATGACGCTTTGCCCTTCATCCTTGCTTCCAATTCCTTTTCTACTTTTTTCTTACTTTTGCCTGTAAAAAACCAGGTAACTCGCGTCCCCACAATCTCGTCTTTTTTGTAACCCAAAATCTTAGACAGTTTATCATTGGCAAAAGTTACTATCATATTTCTATTATAAGTGACCAAGCCTTCACCGATGTTTTCAACTATAATTTCATATTTCTTTCTCAAGTCTAGTGCTTGAGCG
>CAYFRM010000012.1:0-9395 GCA_964345635.1 uncultured Clostridia bacterium | reverse complement strand
AAGGAAAATTGCCGGCGCCTGGGAGTAAATAACGTGAAGGCAGAACTCCTGGATGCCACTAAAGTAAGTTCCCTTTACTCAAAAAAACTTGACCGCTGCCTTGTGGATGCGCCTTGCTCCAGTCTGGGAATTATCCAGAGTCAACCAGAGGTTCGCTGGAATAGAGATTATCGAGGAGCTCTGGTTAAAATGCCCCAGTTACAATATGCGATTCTGGAGGAGGTCTCTTTGTGCGTTAAACCCAAAGGCGTTTTAGTATATGCGGTTTGCAGTCTGGAGCCAGAAGAAGGCGAAAAAATTATTGAGAAGTTCTTAAAGAATAGACCATTATTTCGCCTGGAATCGGTTAAGCCCTATCTTCCTGTCTCCCGGGAAGAACTGGTTGATGAAAACGGTTTCTTAAAAATTTATCCTCATCGCCACCATATGGACGGTATGTTTGCATGCAGGGTGGTAAGGATGTGAAGATACCTCGGGATTTGGTTTGCTCGCTGCAGAGAGAATCTCTGCGTCAGCGTAGGGGTGGCACTCCGTGGCCACCCGATAGGGACGGCACGGAGTCCGTCCCCTACAGATTGGCTAAAATTCCTGAGGTTTTTCACAAACTATCTTTTGAATCCCTGTGGTGGCAAATTAAAGGCGAGGTTAGGTTATGAAAGTAATAATAGGTATTCTGATTCTTTTTTCCGTAATTTTACTTGGGTTTTTTTCTTTCCAACAGGGAATAAAAAAAGTTATTAAACTCATTCTGGCTGTTTTTGCCGCTATGGTATTTGGAGTTCTCATTTTCAATCAGCTGATGGGGCTAGTTGTTCATCAGAAAAAGGAGCTTATGATTCCCGATTTGACGGGAAGGACTGTGGGGCAGGCTCTCCAGATTTTGAGTGACCGGGAGCTGTATATTAAGAAAGTAGGTGAACAATATAATGAGAATATTCCCGACGGGAGTATTATTTTCCAGGAGCCGTTGCCCGGGTCAGTAGTTAAGGAGGGAAAGGTCATCAAGGTTATCATCAGTTCCGGTGGTCAGGTTATTTTCGTTCCTCAGCTTGTGGGAAAATCATTGCGGGAGGCAAAGATTCTGCTGCGTCAAGGGGGGCTGGTTCTGGGTGAGGAGACAGGAACTTACTCCGAGGAAACAAAAAAAGACTTCGTAATAGCGCAGGACCCTTCCCCCGAAGAAATCGTTGCCCGCGGAAGCATGATTAATCTGGTGATAAGCCTGGGGCCGGCCAGAGAAGCAGAAGTGCCTTTAATGGTGAATCTCCTTGGCCAAAATATCAAGAGCGCCCGGAAGATATTGCACGATATGAATTTACCGTTAGGTGAAATCAAAGAAACGGTTAATGACGGTGTTCCCGAAGGAACTATTTTGAAACAGGAGCCGCACACGGGAGAAATCATTGACGAAAATACTATAGTGAAAGTAACCGTAGCAAAGAAAAGCGAAGAGCATAAAATAATCCGCGAAGCAACGGTATACTATGAAGTTTCGCAGGGAGTTTTAGATAGAGACGTTCTGATTATGGTGATAGATGGTCAGGGCGAAAGGGAAGTTTACCATAAGATGCATTCTCCGGGAACGAAGATTTCATTGCCCATACAGGTTTTGGGAAAAGCAAAGGCAAGGATATTTGTGAACCGTATTCTGGTTAAGGAGATGGAATTGTGATTAAGATTGCTCCCTCCATTCTAAATTGTGACTTCGCCAATTTAAAGGAGTTGATACGGCTGGTGGAAAAAGCGGGCGTAGATATGTTGCATCTGGACATTATGGATGGTCATTTTGTTCCCAATATTTCTTTCGGACCTCAAGTCGTAAAATCCATAAAGAAAATAACAAGACTTCCTCTCGACGTGCATCTAATGATAGAAAATCCGGAAAAATTTATACCTACCTTTGCTCGGACGGGAGCAGGAATTATTACGGTTTCTATAGAAACTTGTACTAATCCCGGAGAGCAAATTGGGGCAATCAAAAAAGAAGGGTTGGAAGCTGGAATGGCCATTAATCCCGACACGCCCGTGGAGTCTTTATCGAATTACTTAAACCAGATTGACATGGCCCTATTGATGACGGTGGAACCGGGCTTTGGGGGACAGAAGTTTATCAGTTCCGTCTTATCCAAGATTGCTGATGTCAGGGACTATATTTCAAAAAATCGGCTGGATGTAGACATTCAGGTTGATGGAGGAATTGATCTGAACACGGCACGGTCGGCAGTAGAAAATGGCGCAAATATTCTGGTCGCCGGCGAGTACATTTTCGGCTCGCCCGATCCCGCAAAGGCAATTGCCGATCTCCGCCGGATGTGTAGTCTCGGGGAGAAGAAATCGTCCGGGAAATGAATGATGCAGGCCAACGGGCAAATTCGTAAAGGGAGGAAATATGTCTATAATGATTAGATTGAAAAGAATCGGTACGCATAAGCGGCCTTTCTACACTATCGTGGCAGTCGATTCCAGAAAGAAAAGGGATGGCCGGGTGGTAGAAATTCTCGGGCATTATGATCCGCGGAGGAGCGGAAAGAAAGTTACTTTCTTTGAGGAAAAGATTAAAGCATGGACGAAGAAAGGGGCATTGGTTTCGCCCACGGTAAGAAGTTTATTGAAAACTCACAAAGAAAAATAATAATCATGAAACAGCAACTACGGATTAGCATGTAATTTTGGAGGGATAGTTGAAAGAACTGGTTATGCGCATAGTTAAACAGCTGGTAGATAACCCGGAAAAGGTTAAAGTTAAGGAAATAAGAGGAGAACAAAATATAATTCTGGAACTCTCTACGGCAAAAGAAGACATAGGGAAAGTAATTGGCAAACAGGGAAGGACTATCAAAGCACTGCGCACGCTGCTTAACGCTGCCTCTGTGAAGACGGGGCATCGGGTCACGCTCGAGGTAATAAAATAAATGGAAAAGGATGATAAAGATTTGGTCTTCTTGGGGGAAATCGTCAATACGCAGGGACGTAAAGGTGAAGTGAAACTCATTTCCTACTTGTCATTGTCAAGCTTTGTCACCAAACGGGGCAGAAGTCTTTTGGATAGTATAAAAAATGTCTATTTAGTGAAGCCGGAAGGGGAGAGAAAAGAAGTCCAAATACTCAGCCTGAGAGAACAAAAGGGATTCATTATCCTGAAACTTGCTGGTTATGATACGATTGATCGGGCAGAGCGGTTGAAAAAATATAAAGTTGCTTGTCGCAGACTTCCTTTAGCGAAGGGAGCTTATTATGTTCGGGATTTAATGGGAATGGAAGTTTTCGCAAAGGCCGAGAAGGGTTTGCACAGGCTGGGAAAAATAGTGGATATTTTGGGAACAGACGCGAATGATATCTATGTAATCAAAGAGGAATCCAAAGAGATCTTATTTCCGGCGCTAAAAAAGTTGGTGAAGGAGATCAATGTAAATAAGAAGAGAATGATAGTTAGTCTGCCCGAGGAGTTATAATTGAAGAAAAAGATGGTAATCGATGTAATAACTATTTTTCCTAAAATGGTAGAGGAAATAGTTAAGAAAAGTATCTTGAAACGGGCACAGCAGAAAAACATTGTGCAAATTAACATTCATGATTTGCGTGACTTTGCTTTGGATAAACACTCCATTGTGGACGATTATTCTTATGGCGGTGGAGCAGGGATGGTTTTGAAACCGGAGCCCATATTTCGCGCCGTAGAAAGAATCATAGGCAAGAAAAAGAGGAAGCGTAAACGACGCATTATTCTCCTTTCTCCTCAGGGACAAACTTTCAATCAGGCCAAGGCGAAGGAACTTTCCCGGGAGGAACATCTGCTGTTCATTTGCGGGCATTACGAGGGGGTGGACGAGCGGGTCAAAGAAAACCTGATTACTGACGAGGTTTCTATTGGGGATTATGTTTTGACAGGAGGAGAATTGCCGGCAATGGTAGTAATCGACTCTGTGGTAAGGATACTGCCGGGAGTTTTGAATAAGAAGGAATCTTTCGAGAACGATTCTTTTTACCAGGGATTGTTAGATTATCCGCATTACACCCGGCCGAGAAGGTTCAGGAGAAAGTCTGTTCCCGTCCTCCTTTTATCGGGGAACCACGCCCGGATCAGGAAATGGCGAAGACAAAAAGCGCTAAAGAACACTTTAGACAAAAGGCCAGACCTTTTAGAAAAGATAATACTTTCTGCGGAAGATCGCAAAATCCTGGACGAACTTAAAGGGAAAAAAGGCAAAAAGGGTATCGCCCCGATTTGCTTCCCGGAGTGCAAATAGATAAATTTATGATTATGGAAAGGTGAAGTTTATGGACAGTTTGCTAAGAAGAGCGACTACGGAGATGTTGAAGAAGGACTTGCCGCACTTCCTTGTGGGAGATACGGTACGTGTCATTTCCCAGGTTTCCGAAGGCGGCAGTGAAAGGGTGCATGCTTTTGAAGGGGTGGTCATTAGCCGCTCGGGGAGCGGGATAAGCGAGACTTTTACCGTGCGCAAGCTTTCCTACGGCATAGGAGTGGAGAGGGTTTTTCCACTCCATTCGCCACAGATTAAGAAGATAAGCGTGGTTAAGAGCGGGAAAGTTCGCCGCGCGAAGCTGTATTATCTGCGCAGAAAGACGGGTAAAGCTGCGCGGGTAAAAGATAAGAAAGTAAATGAATAATAGAAGAATAGAATTAGGCAAAAAAGGAGAGGACATTTCCGTAAAGTTCTTGAAAAAACGGGGATATGAAATCATAGAAAGGAATTATCGTTGCTCCTTGGGTGAAATAGATATCATTGCCGAAGACAAGAACGTTTTATGTTTTGTGGAAGTTAAGACGCGAAATACAAAAGAATACGGTTTACCCGAAGAGGCAATAGATGGGTATAAACAAAAGAAGCTCACCAGGGTAGCTTTAGCATATCTTAAACAAAATAACATCCATAAGCGATACCTCAGATTCGATATTGTCTGTGTTTATCCCGATCGCATAGAACTTATTAAGGATGCTTTTGTTGCAGACGGGGATTATACCTGTTGACAACGGGATGTAGAAATGAGTATTTTCGGAAGAATCAAAGAAATCAAGAAGGGGAAGGAACTGTTTAAGTTAGGAGATTTTGATCAAGCCGTTAAGCAGTTTTCTATGGCAATTTCCCGGAAAAGAGATGTCAACACTTGCTATCTTTTAGCCGAGGCCTATTTTAATAATAAAGATATTACGAATGCAAAGAAAATTCTAAATGAAATAATCACCCGGAAGCCATCGGAAGAGATGACGGAGAAAATCTGCGAATTGACCGGCAGAAAAAGAATTGTAAGTGACGAATACTACAACGCCTTTCCTGCATTTTCTCCCGACGGCAAGAGCATAGTCTTTTGCAGTATTCGGCGAGATACTAATGGCGACGGGGTCATTGACCGGGCAGACAATTCTGGAATTTACGTTGTAGATTTGGAGGGAAAGAAGGAAAGGCAAATTGTAGGCGATGATTACAAGAATACCCATCCTTCTTTCTCCCCGGATGGGAATAAGATAGTGTTTTTGAGCAGACGAAGAGACACTAACGGAGACGGCAAGATTGATTTTCTGGATAATCCGGGAATATATATATGCGGTTTGGACGGAAAAGGTGAAAAATGCGTAGTTTCTGACCAGTATCATAACAAATTTCCTTCTTTTTCCCCGGACGGAGATAAGATTCTGTTTGCCAGCTGGCGAGAGTACAATAGTGGTATCTATACTATAGATACCGACGGAACAAATGAAAAACAAATAGTAAGTGATGAGTACGATAACACTTTTCCTTCTTTTTCATCTACCGGTCGGAAGATAGTCTATGCCAGCTGGCGAAGGGATACCAACGGGGATGGGAAGGTTGATCTGCATGACAATAGTGGTATATACGTTATAGATAATGAGGGAAGAGAGGAACGGGAGGTTGCCAGCGATAAATACAACAATTCTTTTCCTGTTTTTTCCCCGGACGGGACTAAGATAGTCTATTTAAGCAGGCGCAGGGATACCAATAAAGATGGTAAGATAGACTCACTGGATAATAGCGCGGTCTACATATGCGACAGCAACGGGAAAAATAGAAAGCGTGTTGTGAGCGATAAGTCCTATAATAAATTTCCCTGTTTCTCCCCTGATGGAAAGAAGATATTATTCCTAAGCAGCGGTAAATCTCATCCCCGCAAGCCGGGTGAAGGATTCTTTGGATGGAAGGGAATCTATACGGTTGATATTAACGGCAGGAAGAAACGCCGGGTTATAAGTGGAAAATATTTTGGAAATACAAATCCCGTATTTTCCCCCACCGGGGAGAAAATATTATATTTAGCCTGGAGGGAAGGAACCCAGAGGGGAATTTATGTCGCCGATATTGCCACCTTACCCGGACTGCAAGAACTAAGAAGTTTAATAGAAGATAATCTTAAGTAGGATACTATTAGTTACTTATTTGCGCCTTTGTGCGAGAAGGAGGGGAATATGAAAAAACCGTTAACTGTGCTAATATCGGTTCTGGGAATTTTTCTATGCACGGGTTTTGTGCTGGGAGGTAAAGCTAAGTGGCAATACAAGGTAGCATTTCTAATGCCGGAGGCAAAGGCAATATTTTATAGTACCGCTCTGCGGGAGTGGAAAGAACTGGATATAGATAGCGTAGAATTCAAAGACTTCCGTGATAGGTTCTATCCCCAGGGATTAAGTCCGGGAAGCGAATTAGAGGCTTTTAAATCGTTTAAGGAATTTGAACTGGAAAAAATAAAGAAAAAAGGAATGCCCAGTTTTGCCGAGCAGGAAGAATTTCTTAGTAACTTCGCGGAGGAAGGCTGGGAACTTATTTCCGTGGAAACTGACAAAGAAAGCGGTCTCCCTGTGGGATATTTCAGAGGGAAAGGGAAAAAAGAGAAAAGTAAAAAAGAGGAAGAGAAAAAAGAAGAAATTACTACGCCCTTCGACTTTCATGAAAAGGAATACGGATATTAAGTTAGGGCCTATTGCATATTCATGTCAGCCGCCAAAAATAATTATTGACAGAATTTAGAAAATGTAGTAAACTAATAATATCAAACCGATAGTAAACTTTCCTCAACGCAATCCTATTTAGCAAATCTTAATACGTTTTTATCCCTTTACTTAGTGCTTTCCGGAAAGTTTTATTTCAAAAACAAGGAGGAATAGATAGTGGAAAGACTGCCCTTAGATATAAGCGCCTTATCCAAGATGACCATAGCAGATTTAGCCAAGAAAGCGAAAGAGTTAAAAGTGGAAGGGATATCCGGGTTAAGAAAACAGGATTTGATTTTCAAGATTTTGCATGCCCAGGCTGAATCTAACGGACTTCTGTTCGATGAGGGGGTGCTGGAAATTTTGCCTGATGGTTTTGGTTTCTTGCGGTCTCCCAACAATAACTATTTGCCCGGGCCGGATGACATCTATATTTCTCCTTCACAAATTAAGCGTTTCAGTTTAAGCAAGGGGGATACTGTCTCCGGGCAGGTGCGCCCGCCAAAGGAAGGCGAGCGTTTCTTTGCTCTTTTGCGGGTAGAAGCGGTCAATAGCGAGAATCCGGAGAATATCCGCGACCGCGTGCTATTTGATAATCTGACCCCTCTCTATCCCAATAAGCAAATTAACCTGGAAACTAAACCTACGGAGGTTTCCATGCGGGTGATGAACCTTTTGACTCCTATTGGAAAGGGACAGAGAGGGTTGATTGTCGCCGCACCGCGAACAGGGAAGACCATTCTATTACAGCAAATTGCAAATAGTATTACTACCAACCATCCCGAAATTGTTTTAATAGTTTTGCTCATAGATGAAAGACCCGAGGAAGTCACTGATATGCAAAGGTCAGTAAAAGGAGAGGTAATCTCTTCTACTTTTGACGAGCCGGCAGATCGCCACATCCAGGTGGCAGAAATGGTTATGGAAAAGGCGAAAAGACTGGTTGAACACAAAAGAGATGTGGTTATACTGCTGGATAGCATAACCCGTTTAGCCAGGGCTTATAATACCGTAACTCCCTCTTCCGGCAGGGTATTATCCGGCGGTTTAGATTCCAATGCTCTACAGAAACCCAAGCGTTTTTTTGGTGCTGCCCGGAATATTGAAGAAGGGGGTAGCCTGACAATTATTGCTACGGCACTGGTCGATACGGGGAGCCGGATGGACGATGTCATCTTTGAAGAATTTAAAGGAACGGGTAACATGGAAGCAAATCTGGATCGTAGACTGGTGGACAAAAGAATATTTCCCACGATTGATATTCACCGCTCCGGGACGAGAAAAGAAGAGTTGCTTCTTTCGGAAGACGATTTAAACAAAGTGTGGCTTCTCAGAAAAGCGCTGAGTTCCCTGAACGTCGTGGAAGCAATGGAATTTTTGTTGGGGAAATTGCAAACTACCAAGTCCAATAAGGAATTTTTGAAATTGCTGGAACTGGATAAGGTGCAGTAGGGCTTTGTGAAATAAATTTCTAAAAAACTACTTGACAATTAAAAAGAAGTTTGTTACTATTTTTAGAGAAACAGGAAGGGAGGGATGCCCCGGAGAAAAACTATTTTCCTCTCCGAAAGAAAGTCCCGCCGCAATTACCTTCAAGTTCTTTTCTTTAAAATCTAACATCTGTTTCCCGGCATAAATTTTTGAATAAATATAAACCCAGGACGGATTTTTTCGTCTTTGACTGGTCTTTTGTTCGATATTATGGAGTCTTGACAAAGCGTTCTTGGTATGGTATAATATAATAGATGGAGAGTTCTTTGAAATTAAAATAGGAGCGTTGAAGCCAGATAACCCTGGTTAATTCAAGGTGTTAGGTAAATTTTCATGGAGAGTTTGATCCTGGCTCAGAACAAACGCTGGCGGCGCGCTTAACACATGCAAGTCGAACGGTTCCGATAAAGCCGCAAGGTGATATCGGGATAGTGGCAAACGGGTGAGTAACACGTGGATAACCTTCCCTCGAGCGGGGGGTAACTTTGCGAAAGTGGAGCTAATACCGCGTAAGACTACAGAATCGCATGATTCAGTAGTAAAAGATTTCCCGATTTTCGGGGAGTCGCTCGGGGATGAGTCCGCGCCTGATTAGCTAGTTGGTAGGGTAACGGCCTACCAAGGCAACGATCAGTAGCCGGCCTGAAAGGGCGTTCGGCCACATTGGAATTGAGATACGGTCCAGACTCCTACGGGAGGCAGCAGTGGGGAATCTTGCGCAATGGGGGAAACCCTGACGCAGTGACGCCGCGTGAACGATGAAGTCCTTCGGGATGTAAAGTTCTGTCAGGCGGGAAGAAACCTCCCCGATGCAAATCGGGGGAATGACGGTACCGCCAGAGGAAGCACCGGCTAATTCCGTGCCAGCAGCCGCGGTAACACGGAGGGTGCAAGCGTTGTTCGGAATTACTAGGCGTAAAGAGCGTGTAGGTGGTTA
>CAYFRM010000011.1:0-4369 GCA_964345635.1 uncultured Clostridia bacterium | reverse complement strand
GGTATAAGTATACCACCAAAAATTGAGTTTGTCAAGCACTTTCTAAAGTAAGCAGTTTACTTTAACTTTTCCTAGTAAACTGGTTATTAAGACACGAGTCTTATTTCTGAGACAGCAATTCCTAAAGTTCGATTATCCTTTACTTTCAAAGCTAATTTCGTTATAAAAATATGCTCAGGTTTAATTGTCACTTTCAGGACCTGTTCATGATTGCAGAACTTAAGGCATAATCTTTGCCACTCTCCGGGCTTAATCACAAATTCTCCGACTCTCTTTCCGTTTATCCATACCCCTCCTTCTGTCGGGAAATGGGAGTAAGCCTCCATTTCTAACGTTTCCTCTTCTCCGCCCGGAAGACAATTCCTTAAGAAAATTATCCCATAGTTAGTGGTCCAGCGGATATTTTTTTCTGACCACTTCTCCAAATCATACCAGCCGAATCCAAGATGCTCGGTCTCATTTTCACCCATTTTTACCCGGGAGCCTAAACTATTTCTATCCACCGTCGCCTCATACAGCACATTATAGTTTGGTAGGGGCGCCTTTATTATTGCGTCCACTCTTTCCAGCATAGAAATGATCGATTTATCTCCTACCACTCTTTTCCTCTGAATTCTTACTCTTCTTATGAGAGTGTCCGGTAGCATAATCAAATTCCACAGTAGTGCCTTCAACCTATGGTAAGCCAATTCAGGTCTCTTTCGCCTTAGATGGCGATATATCGATTTAATGTCGCTATATAGACTTTTTGGTAATATCCAGCCCAATGTTACAAGTGACATATTCTTCAGCATCGTCCTCAAGCGATTTCGATGGTCAATATACTCATTAAATATGTCTTTTCGGAATGGCCTATATTTATGATAGACTATTGCCTGGGGAACGAAATTGATCTTGTAGCCACTCCACCGGGTGCGAATGCTGAAATCGAGGTCCTCGTAATATGCGAAGTATAATCTGTCGAAATAGCCTATCTTTTCAAATAAATTCCTGCGGATGAACATACCTGCCCCGCAGGCACCCAAAATTTGCCTCTCCCTATCGTATTGCCCGCAATCGAGTTCCCAGGCTCCTCTATCTCTTCCCTGCAGTACCTTATTGGCAATGATCCCTGTGCTATTGATTACAGATGGCTCATTAAATATCAACATCTTGGGCATACATATCCCGATATTTTTGTCCTTTTCCATAGTCTCAACTAATTTGTTAACACATTCCGGTTCCACTTTCGTATCAGGATTGAGCAAAAATATGTAATCTCCTTTTGCCTGCTTGATGGCTATGTTATTCCCTTCAGCGAAGCCGTAATTTTTATCAAACCTTAATACCTTAATAGAAGGAAATTTTTGTTGAACAAAATCCGCACTGCCATCAGTGGAAGCGTTATCAGCAAGGATGATTTCAAGGTGAGGGTAGTCCAAATTCATAACTGATTCCAGGCAGTCTTTCAAGTGTTCCCGATGATTTCTGACAAGTATGATTATACTGACTGACGGTTGAGGCATTCTCTTTTCCAGATTTTTTTATCCAATGATTCTATGGTAGCACCAAATTCTTCCCCAGGGTTCTTTGCCTTCTATTATCCTTCGCTGCGGCCAGATTAAGATTTTCTCTAAAACGCTCTGTAATAATATCCCAGGTATATCTCCCATAAGCTTTCTTTTTCCCATTTTCACCGAGTTTTCTTTTCAGGTCTTCGTACGTAAGCAGTTTCAGTATTGCATTCGCCAATTCTTGCTCGTTCCCCCACTCTACCAATAGCCCGTCTTTTCCCTGTTCAATAAGAGAAGCCACTGCGCCTATTTGGCATCCAATAACCGGCTTACCTGATGCCCACGCTTCCAGATAAGCTATCCCCAAAGATTCCACTTTTGATGGCATTGCAAATATATCGCAGCTGGCAAAAAGGTCTGATTTATCACTATTTTTGAAATTATCTATCAGTATAACGTTTCTTCTTTTTTTCACATCTAACGAGCAGACCTTCTTTTCTATTGCTTTTGAATAGGATGTCCTTGTCCCTGCTACGATAAGTTTCGCCTGGGGAAATTTTCTCCAGACTATACCCATAGAATCAACCAATGTATCAATCCCTTTTCCCTTCTCTTTTCTTCCCACGAATAGAACCACGGGATCATTGCCGATATCATATCTGTTTCTGAACTCCTGTGGATTCGACTTATTGAAATCGTGTGGATTAATTCCATCCCCTAATATGAAGATACGCTCACTCTCGATTCCATTACTTATCAGGTAATTCCTTTCATAATCTGTATTTACTAGTATCATTTCGGTATCGTACAAGACTTTATACATTATTTTTCTATCGAAAGCCCAGGCGTCCTCTGTGTGCATACAAGGAATAACTGCCATTGGTATTTTCCTGATTCTTTTTGCCATATAGGCATAATAGATATTCAAAAATGGAAAGGGTGTGGCAATAATAATGTCGGTTTTTTCTTTCAGAATATGTGGCAACATATTAAATATAATCGGCCCGTTCCATATAGTCCTAACTACATCATTGAATGGCAATCCATACTTCCAGAAAAGCCCGTGCACTCTATTTAGTAACGGCCGCATCCCCCGGTACATGGAAAACCTTCTTATTCTCACACCATTAATGGACTCACAATTGGCAGGCAGCAAAGGAATTTCAGGATTTATATATGCCTCGGTGGTCAGGGCATTAGAACAAAAGACAGCGACTTCTTCCCCGGACTTCACCAGCCTTTCTGAGATTTCCCTTATTTTCTTCTCCGCTCCGCCAATGGCAGGAAAATAATTATGGCTAACAATTAATATTTTCATATTCTATTCTACCCGGGCGCTATTTTGTAGCGGCAAAGCGTAAGCTTTGCTTTTCTTTTGGCAGAGCTGTCGCTCTGCAGCTACATAGTTAAGCTCTTTCATCACTTCGCCCCGTCATGAAACCCCATCACCACAGGGAAGAGCAACCGCCGTTTTACAGGAGAGAATCGTAAATTTCGTTCAGCTCTTCGGCATTTTTTTCTATAGTTTTGACTTGCCTCGGAGTCTCTGACAATTTTCTCACCAATTGAGGATTATCAATTACGCTTGCCATCTTCTGATATAAATCTTCTGGATTTCCTGCTTCAAAGAGAAGACCGGTAGCTCCGTCCTGGACAAGTTCAGACATACCTCCCAGATTAGAAGTGATAACCGGTATTCTGGCGAGGAGCGCTTCCAGAATAGCGATTGGCTGGTTTTCATACCAGATTGAGGGATAAACCAATACATCGAACTTAGAGAATACTGAAGAAATCTCTCTATTGTTGAACGGTCCGTGAAAAGTAATTCTTGAATCCATTCTTAACTCTTTCCTCAACTTGTGTAAATGGGACGAACTATAAGGACCGAATATGGATAAAACTACATTATCCTTTATGATTTTGTTAAATGCTTTTAAGAGAACCCTTATACCTTTATGTTCCGCACCACCACCAACAAATCCAAAGCGAAATCTATTTGAAAATTCTTTGCTGAAATTAGCCAGGGGTTTATGGCCAATTCCATGACCTAAATGGACAATTCTATTTTTCGCTATTCCATAACCAATAAATTTCTCTCTTAGAAATTTCGAAGGTGCAAGAATTACATCTACTTTATCCAGTATATCTCTTAAAAACCTTGACCTTTTCTCTATCATATCGGGAGTAATGGGAGCCGTGGCAGGATGGGTCTTATAGAATTTTTCTTTAAGCGCTGTCTTGATTTTCGAGGGAACCAATTTCTTTATAGTTTTTAAAGGCTCAGGAGGGTATTTAAAAAAATTAGCTTTGCTATCATTGCGAGTTTCCGAACATTCCAATTTTCCGTAAGTATAAAAAATTTTCTCGCAGTTCGCACATTTAGCATTTGAATCAGGACCAGAACAAGCCCGATTATCATTGGTCAATAACTGTATTTGCGGGCAGAGGAACCAGAAATCATGCAAGGTCAAAATCGCAGGGATGCCTCTTCCTTTGGCAATCTCGACCATCGAGGCGGATAGTCGTACGAGATGCTGAAAATGGACGATATCTGGCTTAATTTCGTCAAGGAAACGTTCAAATTCTTCATCCACAAGAGAATTTCGATAAGTTGCCTCAAAGGTCGGAAGAGGGTTATGATATAGTCTCCTGACCGGTAACCCATCAAATAATTTGTCTTCAGAAAGACCCTTGCCAAGAAAATTCCCTTCTTCCCGACAGAAGACATAAACATTACTTATTTTTTGTAATTCTTTGGAGAGATAGTAGGTATAATTCTCCGTTCCATGAGAATATCCGGGAAGAAAATCATGAACTACTTGCACAATTCTTTTCATTTTGGTACCAGAAAGCAAAACCGGTTTTTGCTGGAGTGT
>CAYFRM010000010.1:0-8714 GCA_964345635.1 uncultured Clostridia bacterium | reverse complement strand
ATAATGCTCACGGTTAAGTCTACGAAATCCTCAACGGTTGCCGGATTGGAGATGGGCGCCGATGACTATATTGTTAAACCTTTTAATCAGGAAGAATTAGTCGCTCGGGTAAAGACAGTGCTCAGGCGAGCCGGCGGAGAGGAAAAAGCGGAAGAAATTTTGCGATATGGAGATATGCGTTTGGATTTAAACAAACATACTGTGTTCACAAAAGATAAACAGGTTGATTTGACGCCCATGGAGTTTAATTTACTGCACGTTTTGGTGAAAAAGAAAGGCCACGTGCTTAACAGAAATTTCTTGTTGGAGACAGTATGGGGCTACGAATACTTTGGCACTACCCGTACCGTTGATGTACACGTAGGACGATTGCGAGAGAAGCTGGGTCCCCTGGGGGATAAGATCGAAACCGTAGAGGGAGTGGGCTACAGGTTAATCGATGAGGGGAAGGACTGACGCCAGGGATTGTAGGATACAATTTAGAATTGTGTCCCGATGGAAAATCGGGATGCAATTTTTTTTGGTTGACAGATTTCTCGAATTTTTGTTATAAAGGACAATCAACGAATTTGACAGGTGGGAAAAGTGTTAAAAAAAGCGATTCAGTTTTTGAGAGAAGTTATGGAGGAGCTACGGAAGGTTTCCTGGGCAAACAGAAAACAGACGATAGGGTCGGCGATGGTGGTGATACTTTTAGTTATTGCCGTTGCTATCTTTGTAGGTCTGGTAGACTTTGGATTGTCCATGATTCTGGGAATATTGATAAAGTAGTCAAGCGCTGTGAGGGAAAAATTGATAGAGAAAAAATGGTATATTGTTCATACTTATACGGGACACGAGGATAAAGTTAAAGCATACCTGGAGAAGCTTATAAGTTCCGGGGAAATGAGAAACAAGATATCAAGCATATTGATTCCTACCGAAGAAATCGTGGAGATTCGTAAGAATAAGAAAAGGATTAGCAAGCGCAAATTTTTTCCCGGTTACGTTTTGGTCGAAATGGTAATCGATAATGAAACATACTGGGGTGTGCGCAATATTCCCGGAGTAACCGGTTTCCTGGGAGGAGTAAAACCCGTGCCTCTGCAAGCGGAGGAATTGGAAAACATTGTGTCTCTCACTCAGCGAGAGGCGCAGGCGAAACCAAAGCCTGCGGTTATGTTTGAAAAGGACGAGAGTGTCAGGGTCATAGAAGGACCATTCGAAAATTTTGTCGGCGTGGTGGAAGATGTCAACGAGGAAAAGGGCAAACTGAGAGTAATGGTGACGATTTTTGGCCGCGCTACTCCCGTGGAGCTCGATTTCTTGCAGGTGGAAAAGATATAAGAGAGAAGACTTTATGGCGAAAAAAATAAAAGGAATAATAAAGTTACAAATACCCGCAGGAGGAGCCAATCCCGCTCCCCCGGTCGGGCCCGCCCTGGGACAACACGGAGTAAATATTATGGAGTTCTGCAAGGCATTCAATGAGAGAACGTCCGGCCAGGAAGCGGGGATGCTTATTCCGGTGGTAATTACTGTTTTTGTGGATAGAAGTTTCACTTTTGTGACCAAGGTTCCTCCCGTAACCGCATTGTTGAAGAGAGCTGCGGGCATAGCCAAAGCGTCGGGAGAGCCGAATAAAACGAAAGTAGCCAAGGTGAGCAAGAAACAAGTACGGGAAATTGCAGAGAAGAAAATGGCCGACCTGAACGCCAACGACATAGAAGGTGCGGTTAAGATGGTAGAGGGAACTGCGAGGAGTATGGGCATAGAAATTGAATAGCGGGGAAATTGGTGAGAAATTATGACAAGAGGTAAGCGGTACCGCGAATTAACCAAATTGATCGAGCCGGACAGAGTTTACAGTGTGGAAGAGGCAGTGCGGCTGGTCAAGAAGTCTGCCAATGCCAAGTTTGATGAGACTATCGAGTTATGTCTACGTCTGGGAATCGACCCCAAGCGTCAGGACCAGATAGTGAGGGGAACCGTCTTATTGCCGCACGGTACGGGAAAGAGTAAAGTGGTGGCTGTGGTAGCTAAAGGAGAAAAAGCAAAAGAAGCAGAGAAAGCAGGAGCAGATATCGTGGGAGCAGAAGATCTGATTGAAAAGATAGCCAAGGAAGGCATAAAATTTGACGCGTTGATAACCACTCCGGATTGTATGCGTGATTTGAGCAAACTGGGAAAAATACTGGGGCCCAAAGGGTTGATGCCCAGTCCCAAAACCGGCACCGTCACATTTGAGATAGCCGATGCGATAAAAAAAATTAAGGCCGGTCAGATTGAATTTCGAATCGATGGCTACGGGATTATCCATTTAAGTGTGGGCAAAGCTTCGTTTGATGAGAGGAAGCTGGTAGATAACATAAATACTATAATAGGAGAAATACAGCGAGTTAGACCGCCCAGTGTGAAAGGCCAATATTTAAGGAGTATAAGCGTCTCTTCAACAATGGGCCCGGGAATAAAGGTGAGCCTGCCCGGGATATAACGTATATTAAAAAAGACTCATATTTGACGATATTTTTTGAGCGAAGGTTCCCATGCATCGGAATCTTCGCTTTTTTATGGTCCCCTGGTAGTTACCTGACAATATGGATTAAAGTTAGATACAAAAAATGAGCAAAAGGGGCTTTATGATATAATTTCAGCGTCTATTGCACTTAAAGATATTAGATGAAAATAGACAAGGCGAGTTGTTGCTAAAAAAAAATTAAATTTTTTACTTGACAAATTATGTAAATATATTATAATTAAAATAAAGCACGGATGGTAGATGATAAAACATAGCTTTAAAAATTCCTAAAAAGGTGAATCTAATGAAAGATATAATGAGCACTGAAGAGCTGTCACAATATATAGGATTGAGCAAATCCAAGATTTATCAATTAATCCGCCAGAAAAAAATCCCGGCTTCCAAGATTGGCAGACAATACAAGTTTTCCAAAGAGATGATCGATGCCTGGTTAAAAGAGTCAATTATTACTTTGCCCAAAGAATCCCAGGCCAAGCTTCCGCCGGAAAAGAGTAAAAAAAACGCGAAGAGTTGAATAGATAGGCAATATAGTGGGCCGTACTTATTCAAACCTTTAAAGCAGAGGAGGTGAGGAAGAGATGGGAGAAAAGGTAGCAAGGGTTGGTGTAAGGAGACAGGAAGGTTATCTCTATTTCGTCGACAAGCAAGGAGATGTCTCTCGGGCGAGGATGGCCCGCGGTGGCAAGAAGGGTGGCAGCCCTGTAAAAGTTGCCAAGGTTGGCGTCAGGAAGGCCCGTGGTTATCTCTATTACCTTGATAAACAGGGAGATGTCTCCCGGGCGAGGATGTCCCGCGGCGGTAAAAAGAGGAAAAAGAAGAAGAAAAAAAGAGCCGCCAAAAAGAAAACTGCGAGAAAGAAAAGGAGGAAAAAGATGGTAAAGAAGAGAAAAGCAAAAAAGAAAAAGAAAGCAAAAAAGAAGAGAAAGAAGAGAAGATAGGCAATAGACAAAGAATTTCGCAGTGCAAGGTGACCCCTTGTTGGAAGACAATTGCTGGTATTCTGTATTCCGGATAATCAGGTGGCGTAACTCTTGAGTTCGTTGGGGAAAATAGACAATTTCGGTTGAGAATGCGAAAATTTTCCAGCAGTTCGTCTTTATCGGCAAGGGGTCTTTTTTTTCTTTACGTTTGCCCCCGTTATCCTTACCTTTTTTCTTGACACTATAGAGAATGTGCATTATAATAATTTTTATTCCAGGTGTTAATCTCCGGATTTTCCGGGCGGGGTTCAATTTTTGCTTGTTTAGGGCTGTTAAATTTGCTAAATTAGTTATCAGGAGATGAAGATTGAGGAAGCCGATTATTGCCGGTAATTGGAAAATGAATAAGCTAACCTCGGAGGCAGTGGAGTTAGCTCGTGAGTTAAAAAACAAAGCAGGGAGTATTGCGGACAGGGAGATAGTTCTCTGTCCCCCGTTCACTGTTCTTTCTTCGGTGAAGAAAGTAATCGCAGGTTCCCGGATAAGATTGGGTGCCCAGAACATGCACTGGGAAGTTAGCGGAGCATATACCGGTGAGGTGTCGCCGTCCATGCTCAAAGATATTGGCTGTGATTACGTAATTCTGGGTCACTCGGAGCGGCGTCAATATTTTGCTGAAACGAACGAGGCAGTGAATAGGAAAGTGAAGACGGCTTTTTCTGCCGGGCTCATTCCCATTGTTTGTGTGGGGGAAACGCTGGCACAGAGAGAAAAAGGGGATACCTTGAAAGTAATAGAAGAGCAAGTCAAAACGGGCCTGTCCGGATTGACCGGTAAAGAAAGCAAAGAATTGGTAGTGGCCTATGAGCCGGTGTGGGCTATCGGTACGGGAAAGACAGCCACGCCTGAGCAGGCTGAAGAGGTACAACGATTTATCCGGAAATTGCTGGGGCAAATATTTGGAAAGGAAAATGCTCAGGCAATCAGAATTTTATACGGGGGAAGCATAAATCCCGATAATATCTCGGCTCTGATGTCTTGTGAAAATGTGGACGGAGGGTTAGTAGGGGGAGCAAGTTTAAAGGCTGAATCTTTTCTGAAGGTTATGCAATATTAGTCTGGTTTCCGGTATTCCTGCCACCCGAAATAAGAGTAGCTGCAATTGACCGGAGCGTGGGAAGAAGATGAAAATTGCCATCGGGTCTGACCATCAAGGATTCAAATTAAAAGAGAAATTAAAAGAGAAACTGCAAAAATTAAACCATGAAGTGAGTGACTTTGGGTGTTTCTCGGAGGAATCCTGTGATTACCCGGATTTTGCCGTGCCGGTTGCCGAGGCTGTTGCCCGGGGAGATTGTAACAAGGGAATTCTTATATGTAAAAGCGGTATAGGAATGAGCATTACCGCCAACAAAGTTCCCGGAGTTTTGGCAGCCTTGGTGCGTGACGAAGAAATGGCGAAGCTGGCATCCGAACATAACAATGCCAACGTTATCTGTCTAAGTTCTAATCCTGACGCAAACAAGATTATGAATATAGTCAATACCTGGCTAAATACTTCTTTTGGATGGGAGAGACATCTTCGCAGGATAAATAAGATTAAAGAGGTGGAGAACAAATATTCAAAGCAGGAGTGAAAGGAAACTATCCCGAACTCCCGCCCTTTTGCAGTTGAAACGAATGTTTATGTTGCCCAGGGGATTGGTATGATTGAACGGTGGAGCATGAGTTTTTCTCCTACGCAGAGAGGAGAAAAGAGGTACAAGATAAGAATCTGGGGAGGCCAAGGGGACCTACGTGACTTAATGGAGAAGATTGGAAATATCTGCAGTCGTCCTTTTGTTCCCCGGGACGACGAATACAACTGGGCGTTTTACGTTCATAATGTTGACTCTGAGGTAAAAGAAAAGATTATCAAGCTGCTGGATGAATCTATGAAGGGTCTTAAACCCTCCGTTTCCGGGGTAGAAGCGGTAAAAGAAGTTGCGAAAGAAAAAGTAAAGGAAAAGCCGCGAAAGGAAAAGGCCAAAAGACCGGTTAAGCCCGTAGGGGAACTTAGGTTAAACCCCGACTATACCTTTGATAATTTCGTAGTCGGTGCCTCCAACAGATTTACTCATGCAGCCACTCAGGCTGTAGCGAAAAGCCCGGGAGAAATCTACAATCCTTTATTTATCTACGGCGGGGTAGGATTGGGAAAAACTCATTTGCTTCACGCAATCGGACATTATATGAAAAACAAGAAAGCCGATGCCAAGATACTTTATGTTACTACCGAAGAGTTCATGAATGAGGTTATAGAAGCCATTGGCAATGGAACGCTGGAAGAGTTCAGAGAGCGCTACCGGCAGGTGGACCTATTGTTAATTGATGATATCCAGTTCCTGGTGGAGGCGGAGTCAACCCAGGAAGAGTTCTTTCACACCTTCAATGTGCTTCATGATGCCCACAAGCAGATCGTAATTAGTTCCGATAAGCCTCCCAAACAGCTGACCACTCTGGAGGAGAGACTGAAGTCGAGATTCGAATGGGGTTTGATTGCTGATATCAAGTCGCCCAACTTAGAAACGAGAGTTGCTATCCTCAAGAAGAAAGAAGAGCTCGAACAATTGGATCTTAGTGATAACATCCTTGTATATGTTGCCGGCAAATTGAAATCCAACGTTCGCGAACTGGAAGGTTTCCTGAAGCGAATTAATGCTTACGGTCAATTGACCAAACAAGAAGTAACCATAGATTTAGTGCGGGAATTAATGAACGACCTTCTGCCCGAGACAGAAAGAGAAGAGCTGCCAGAGGCAAAGCCCTCCCAGGTAAAGGAACCCGAATTGGAAGAAGAAAAGAAGCCAGTCCCTCCTGCACCGGAAGTTAAGGAGGAAAAAAAGTGCTTGACTTGCGGACAGAATCTTACCTACGTTGAACAATACGACCGGTGGTACTGTCATAATTGTAAAAAATATGCCCCCAAAGAAGTTCCTGAAATGGTAGCGCCCGAATTTCCCCCGCCTGAGGAAGAGGTAGTGGGAGAGGAAATTGAGGAAATCAAGAGGGAAAGAGTTCCACCGCCGGCCGAGAAAAAAGAAGAGGAAAAAGAAAAGAAAAAAGAAAAAGAAGTAAAAGTGACAAAGGGGCCGGAGCCTGCTCCCGAAGTCACTCCTCCCACGGAGGAGCGAGTGCCCGTTGATAAGACATTGCGTAAAGTGGAAGTAGGCTACTTTTATCCACAGGACCGCCATAAAGAGTTCGGAGAACTCAAAGGGCAATTCGATGAAGTATTGAAAAAACACAAGTTGAAATTCCGGCTGGAGGGAGTTTTTGAGAAAGATTATATAGCGGAAAAGAAAATAAATTACGGGATGTTTGCTGAACTTTGTAAAACGGGCAACGTGAAAATTGCCGTAGTCCTGGGACCTCCCCCGGGCAGTAGTCTATCAGGGTCTGAGTTTTCCCGAATGCTGGGAGCGATTTTGGAGGATGCAAATATTTCTCTTCATTTCATTCCTTATGACGACATAAAGAAAAGCTACAAATATCTCAATATGCTCCTTGACATCGCCGTAATAGGGCACAAGGAACTTTTCCAAAAATAATCTTTCCCGCTACAACGGCGATTGCAGGGATGTAGGGGTGGCACTCCGTGGCCACCCAAAGGAAGGTAAGGCACAGAGTCCGTCCCCTACAGGAAGCAAAGCTTGCGCTTTGCCGCTACAAAAGAGAATGTAGCCGCGGAGTGAAACTCTGCCAGTGGAAGCTCCGATACATGGGAGCGATGATGGAAAGGAAGAAGCAAATGGCCAGGATATTGATCGTAGAGGATGACCCCACTACCGTGCAATTGATTGAGTTTCTTTTGAAAAAGAACGACTTTGAAGTTCTCGTCGCTCATAACGGAGTAGAAGCTTTGGAGATAAGCAAAAAAGAGAAATCGGATTTGATATTAATGGATGTAATGATGCCCAAGATGGACGGAATAGAAGCTATCGAGGAGTTGAAAAAAGATGAAGATACCAGAGATATCCCCATTGTAATCCTTTCCGCTCTGGGGCAGGAGATGGATGTGATGAGAGGGTTACAGGCGGGAGCTGCCAGCTATATCGTTAAACCGTTTAGCCCCAAGGAATTGCTCGACGAAATAAAAGCAAAACTGGAAAAAAAGTAGGAGGGAGAGATGCCGAAAAAAGAAATTTTGGTTATAGAAGATAACCCTCAAACGGTGAAATTGGTCAAGTTCATTCTGGAAAAGAACAACTATTCCACAGTTGCGGCAGGAGACGGAGAACACGGATTACAAATGGCGAAAGAGAAGAAACCCGACCTGATCATTCTCGATTTGATGCTTCCGGGAATGGACGGATATCGGGTTTGTGAAATGCTAAAAGCCGATCCGGATACCAAAGAAATACCGGTTTTGGTGCTGACCGCTCTTGATACGGGCGCAGATTTTGAAAAAGCGTTGCAGAAAAAAGCCGATTGGTACATAACCAAGCCCTTTGAGCCTCAACACCTTTTAAAACGTATCGGTTATCTGATTGAAAAGAAAAAAAAGATGAGAAAAAATGATAATATCAAGAAACTGAAAGAGACGGCCGGACGGGTAAGGAAGGACATTATCGAAATGCTTGCCCGGGCGGGGTCGGGCCATCCCGGCGGGGCTCTTTCCGCCACCGACATTGTAGTTGCTCTCTATTTTTCGGTAATGAGGCATAACCCCAAGAATCCCCAATGGAAAGAGAGGGACAGGTTCATTCTTTCCAAAGGACACAGCTGTCCGGCGATGTACGCTTGTCTGGCAAGGGCTGGCTACTTTCCTTTGTCGGAACTTAAGACACTGAGAAAACTTGGTAGTCGCCTGCAGGGTCATCCTTCTAGGAGCGACGGTTTACCGGGCATAGAGGTTTCCACCGGTTCGCTGGGACAGGGTCTCTCTATCGCCAATGGCGTTGCCTTGGGGCTCAGGATGGATAAAATAGAAGCTCGCGTCTACTGTTTGATGGGCGACGGCGAAATAGAAGAAGGACAGATATGGGAAGCGGCAATGGCGGCTTCCCATTACCACCTGGATAATCTTTGCGGAATCGTCGATAATAACGGACTGCAGATAGACGGAAAAATCGATGAAATAATGAGTCCCCGGCCCATCTTGGAAAAATGGAAAGCTTTTGGCTGGAATACTATAGGAATTAACGGGCACAGGATGGAAGAAATTCTGGAGGCATTTGCCGAGGCAAAAAAAGTCAAGGGAAAACCAACAGTTATTATAGCAAAGACGATAAAAG
>CAYFRM010000009.1:0-6938 GCA_964345635.1 uncultured Clostridia bacterium | reverse complement strand
GATTGATGTTAGCTGTCTCTCAAGTCTATGGAGCGGAGAGCGCAGACATCACGGTAACAGTGAAGATTTCCAATTTGTCGGTGGCAGTGGCTCCCACATCTTACGATTTCGGGAATATGGCGGCTGGGGGAAACGCTGTGGCAAGCTCTTACATTGCAGTGACCAATGACGGGAACGTCACGGAGAAGTTCAAGTTAGGGATACCGTCAGAGCCGAATGGTAGCTGGACATCGGTTACAGCTGCAGCTCCCGGGTCAGAGCAGTATCGTCTGTCGGCGATATTCAGGGATACAGCGCCAACGACCGGACAGTATGGTCCTGAAGATTCCTTTTCCGTAACCGCTGAGAGGACAGCTACGACAGACGATTTAGCCATAACCGGTGATGCTGCGGGAGAGAAGGGCTACAACGTAGCTCAGGATGCCTGGAGGAAACTCTGGTTCAAGTTTGAAGCGCCTTCGACGACAAGTATCACCACTCAGCAGTCTATTACTGCCAGGGTAACAGCACTGGCTCAGTAAGGTTTCTCGTTCGGGAGAATACAGGAAACAGTTTAACCATTCCCGATGGACGGGCGTGAACTGTATTCTATGTAGTGGACCATATTGCTAAGAGACAAGCAAAGCTTACGTTTTGCTGCTACAGAAAGGATTGTAGCTAGAGAGCGATAGCTCTGCCCAATGGAGGCAAAGCTTACGCTTTGCTGCTACAAGAAGAATGTTGTAGCTGCAGAATACCAGCTCTACGTCAGAAAGGCATAACACAGCAAAGTAAACGCAACCTGTAGGTTGTGACTGCCAAAAAATGGTACAACTTTGCCTGGGCTATATTCCATATTAAATAGCTCAGAGAAAGTTGTATCACGCAAAGATTACTACAGGAGATTATGTATGGCAGGTATGGAAAGGAGACCAGATACAGGTAGAGCGATGAAAAAACATGGATTAACTTCCAAGTTAATATTATGCTCTATTATCACCAGCCTTATTCTGCTGGGTGTGGTTTCCTTTGTCTCGTTGGCCCGTGGTGCGGAGAGTGCAGATATTGCGCTCACAGTAGTGATTATCCCTGACGCCTATCCGCCTGCTCCGGTTACCGATTTGCAAGCTACCTCTGGTGTGACAGACGGCGCAATAAATTTAAGCTGGACCGCACCGGCAGAAGACGGAGCAATGGGCGGAGGTGCAGTCTCTTCGTATATTCTAAAGTACGCTACCTTCAGTGTGAACGATTTGTCAGGAGATACGACTGCCTGGTGGAATCATCCTCAGACTCTTACTGCTTTGGATGGAGGTTCACCAAAAGAACCCGGTGAAACGGAAACTTTCCTCATGGGAGGATTGACTCCTGGCACCACATATCACTTTGCCATAAAGAGTAGAGACGAATATTATGTCTCCCCTATTGATGCTAAGACCGCCAGCCTCAACCAGGCTAATGCCATGGCAGCGAGCGTTCCGCCGGCAGCCATTAATGATCTGGCAGCCACCCCGGGAGCAGGATATGACAGGATAGATTTGTCCTGGACGGCTCCCGGAGACGACGGCTGGCTGGGTATGGCAGCAAAATATACTATCAAGTATGCTACCTACAACATTACAGCCGGTAATTTTGATGGTGTAGCTGACGTCAAGGAGAGAACTGTGACCGTGAGCGGAGGTAATCCCGATAGTGAGACGATAACGGGGCTGGCGAGCGATACTCTCTATTACTTTGCAATGAAGACAGAGGATGAGGTACCCAATGTTTCGGGTATCTCCAATATTGCCACGGCGATTATCGTAGAGGATACTCTCCCACCCAGACAGGTTGCAGGAATTAAGGGAATTTTGAGCGAAGACAGAAAAACGATGACCATAAGCTGGAGTGGCGTAAGTAAGAACGAAGACGGAACAGCCTGTTCAGACCTGGCAGGATACAATATCTATCGGGCCTTGCTCGTGGACGGCGTGTATACTCTGGTCGATTATGTCGACAAAGGAGCATCTTTGATGTGGAGCGATCCGGAAGATATTGAGGGCAGTATTTTCTATTACATGGTTAGAGCCAAAGATAATGCCAACAACCTTAGCAAAATTTCCATGATAGTCGATTCGTCAGACGATATGAACGTAATCGCTGCAAATAGCGAAGAGATGTCAACCCGCGTAGTTATTCCCAAAGAAATCAGACAAGTTCTTTACCAGGGGAATAACTCCTACGGAGATGACGTCGTAATAGAAGTCGCAAGGAACCAAGAAGAAGAAAGTGGAAGGATAATAAAATGTTTCAGTTTTGTTGCCGCGAAGGGTCAGAGTGGCAGTCAGATCAAGAACTTCGTTTTTGAAAGACCCTTGGCCAGAATAGTTCTTACCTACGAAGTCGAAAGCGGATACGTGAAAGGAGCTTCATCGGTGCCGGCAAATCGTGCATCGGAACAATTGGCTCTCTTCTGGTTCAATGGTCTGGAATGGATGAAATTAGGTGGCGCGGTAGATGAGGATTCCCGTCAGGTGAGTATAAAATCTAAACGAATCGGCAAATATATGATAAAAGAATCTCTCCGGGGCAACTCCTTTGTAATCGAATCTATACAACCGGATAAGATATTCACTCCTAACGGAGATGGCTGGAATGACTATTTTGAGATTCAATATGCCAATCCTAAAGACGGTAATGTGAGTGGCAGAATTTACGACCTGAGAGGCGCCCTGGTAGCAGGAATGGAGAAAGGAGCGAGTGAGGAGACTTTGAAATGGGATGGGAAAGATGCCAGTGGCAATCCTGCGCCGGGTGGCGTATATATTTATCAAATTGAAGTGACTGGTCCTGAGAACAAGGTGATCAACGGAACAGTGGTCGTGGCAAGATAAAGGAACAGATCGTAAGGGCAACATTTATGACGCCCGATAACCGGGATTCGATAAATCGAACCCCTACAGAGGAGGAGCAAAGATGATAAAGATTAATTATTTAGTCAGAATTATTCTGGTTTCGTCTATTTTGTTTGTTCTGGAGTGCGCACAGTTGGGAGGCGGGGCAGAGGAGTATTATAGAGGCTATGTTGACGGAAAATTTGGTACGAGTTCCTTTGAGATTAAAGTCCGTCCGGATAAGATATTTACTCCCAATGGCGACGGGTGGAACGACTATCTGGAGATTCAATATGACAACCCGTATGATGCAATAGTTAGTGGGAAGATATATGATATTAAAGGAAGGCTGGTCGCTAAGATGGTAAAAGAGGAAAGCAAGGAGAGATTAACCTGGGACGGTAAAGACCTTAACAACAATTCTGTGGCGGGTGGTCTGTATATTTATCAAGTAGAAGTCACCGGTCCTGAGAATAAAGTATTTAAAGGGACAATAGTCCTGGTAAGATAAGGAGGAATAAAATGAGAAGATTGATATGGAAAAGCATCTTAATACTGGTGTTTACGTTCACCTGGAATTTGCCTTCCGCCTTTGCTCAATTCGAAGATTTGGGAGTGGGGGCTCGCGGAATCGGCATGGGAAACGCCTTTGTCGGCCTGGCTGATGACGGTTATTCCATCTATTATAATCCGGCCGGATTGGGAAGAATCGATTGGAAGGAGCTGGTTCTGGACTACGGGAAACTCTACTGGGGGCTCGACGATAACTCCCATCTGGGACAGAGCTTTGTCGGTTACGCTCAATCACTTGACCGTGGGGGAACATTGGGAGTAGGATGGCTAAACTTCGCTTTGACCCGCTATTACCGGGAAGATACTTTTATGTTTGCCTATGGAAAGAGAATTATGGATTATAAGGAAAGTTCGCTGGCGGCAGGGCTGAACCTCAAACTTCTTTACAAAGGCTTCAAAAAGACATTGTATACCGAGAATGCCGTCAATCTGGACACAAGTGAACAGAAGGGAGGGATAGACCCGGTATTTAAGGATGGCTATTCGCGCACGGGTTTCAGTGCTAACCTGGGACTCCTCTACGGACTGGGCAGACACCATTCCGTCGGACTAACATTATGCGACATTAACCAGCCAGATATGGGTTTAGCGGACAAAGACAGAATAGCTCTGGCGACGAAGTTAGGTTACGCCTACCGAAGCAGGAGTCTCAATATGACGTCAGACCTCACCTTCAAGGGAAGAGACATTGCTATTTCGGCAGGCACTGAGAAGTGGTTTATGGATAAGACCCTGGCTGTCAGGGGTGGTCTGGGTATTGGCGAGAGAGAATATGCCAGCCTCTCCCTGGGAGCAAGTTACAGATACAGCAGACTTTTTCAATTCGATTATAGCTTTGTCTATCCTTTGAGAGGGGTATCCAGTTTTTCCGGGTCACACCGGTTCTCGCTAACTTTAAGATTTGGCGTCAAGTCTCCTGAAGAGGAACTTGAACAGGAGCTGGAACGAACGAAACGGGAGCTGGAAATGGCCAAAAAAGCAGCCGAAAAAGCAAGGCTTGAGGCTGAAGAACTTATGAAAGCAAAAGAGATATCGGAGGAAGAGGTAAGAGAAGTTCAGGAAAGACAGCGGCAAACCGAAGCGTCGCTTAATAGATTGGAGAAAGAATTGCTGCGCATCAAGAGTAGACTCCGAACGGAAGAAGCGACCAGGACAAAAGTAATGCAAAGGCATTGGGGGAAAGCGCTCGGTTATTACCAGAGCGGTGAATATGAAAAAGCTATTGCTGAATTTGAGAAGATTCTGGAATTAGACCCCGATCATTCGGAAACAAAACGGATGATAAGACAAGTGAAAGAAAAAATCGAAGAAACGAAGAGTAAAGAAGAGATTGAAAGACGTTATACTCGCGGACTAAGGGCATATACCGAGGGTCGTTTACAGGAGGCAGATAGAGAATGGAAAGAGGCATTGAAATTAGACCCTGAAAACGAAAAGATTATGAAGGCGCTACAAGCAGTGGAAAAAGAACTTAAATTGATGGAGGAAAAGAGATGAGATTAAAGACGAAATTTTCTTTGTTCGCTGGTCTCCTTGTGACTATGGTGCTGGTGGCTACGGGTCTTCTTTTTCTGACTTTTGAGAAGAAGCACCTAATTAGAGAAACCAGAGGCAATCAGATTGCGTTAGTTAAGGGATTAGTAAGGGTGAGCAGAGAGTCTTTGCTCAGGAACGATGACCTGTTCCTCATCAATTACATAAAGACGATAAAAGAGGGAAACAGAGCAGTAATCTATGCTCTATTCGTTGATAACGAAAACCGAATATTAGCTCACTCTAATCCCGCATTCCTGAGGCAGATGATGAAAGACCCAATCGGGACAAAGGCTCAATTGAGCGAGGATCTTCTCATTCAGGCATATCGGAAAGTCTCAGAAGAGGATGAGCAGGAGATAATCGATTTTGCCTTGCCGGTATTCCTGGGTAAAGAGAGGAAGGGGACTGCGCGTATCGGGTTTTCTCAGACTGTTTCTGAGCAAGCAGTCAGGGGAACCTTGCGCGAGACGGGAAGACGCATTCTTGTGGTTGCAATAGGGGTGTTAATTTTCGGGCTTTTGGGTGCTGTTATTCTCGCCGGCACTATGACCGGACCAATCGAACTCCTGGTCAAAGGAGCCAAACTTATTGGTCAGGGAAGATTAGATACTAAAATAGAAGTGAAGAGAAAAGACGAATTGGGTTGGTTATCTCATAAGTTTAACCAAATGGCCGAAGCACTTAAGGAGCTTGAGGAAATGAAAAACGATTTCGTATCCGGCGTCACACACGAACTCCGTTCTCCTCTGGCAGCTATTGAAAGTTACGTTAATGATATGCTCGAAGGCGGAGTGAAAGAATTCGTAAAAACCGGCATTGACGATTTGACTATTATAAAGAACAATACTATTCGTCTTTCGCATTTTATCAACGATTTGCTGGATACGGCCAAAATAGAAGCGGGCAGAATAGAAATAGAACCGCAATTACTCGATTTATCTTCTCTGGTCACCGACGTGGTCACTATTTTTATGCCCGCGGCAGAAAAAGGAGGAATCGACCTCAGAATAGACTTGCCCATCGATTTACCCAAAGTGTTCGCTGATGGGGATAAGATAAGGCAGGTCCTCACCAATCTCGTAAGCAATGGCATCAAATTTTCTTCTTCAGGAGGGAAAGTAGTCATTAGCGCTGAAAAGATGGTAAAGGATCCTGAATTTATCCTGGTTAAAGTCAGTGACACCGGGAGAGGAATCCCTCCTCAAGACCTGAATAGGATTTTTGATAAGTTCCGCCAGGTAAAGGGTGTCGGGGAAAAAGTTAAAGTAGCCAAAGGCACAGGTTTGGGACTGTTCATAGTCAAGAGTATCGTGGAATTGCACGGAGGAAAAATCTGGGCAAAAAGTAAGTTGGGTGAGGGAACTACTTTTGCCTTTACTTTACCGGTCAAAACTGCTAAAATCTAAAAAAGTGACAGGTACTTTTTTCCTGCGCAAAAAGTGACAGGTACTTTTTTCCTCACCAGGGAGAACACTAATGAAGAAAATTCTTGTTGTTGATGACGAAAAGGACGTATTGGATTTAGTGAGGCGCGTCTTGATTCGGGGAGGTTTTGAAGTGATCACTGCCTCGGATGGGAAGGATGGATTGGCAAAGGTTTATAATGAGGCGCCGGATCTAATGATTCTGGATATCAATATGCCCGGAATGGATGGTTGGGAGGTATGCGGAAAGATAAGAGAAGACCCGTTATATAAACATCTTCCCATTATCATGCTCACCGTAAGGAGAACGAAAAAAGACCAACTTAAGGGACTCGAGCTGGGCAGTGACGAATATATCACCAAACCTTTTTACCCCACGGAACTGATTGCTCGAGTCAAAGCTGTCCTGCAGCGTGCCGAAGGGGGGATTTCTCTTTAGCCTCTCCCTGAACTCCCTCGGCTAAAGAGCCCGCTATCCTCACTGTCGCGGTCCCCGCTTTTCCTCCCATGAGGTCGGCGTGAGAATAGCTTCAAATCCCCTTTGGTTGGAAAT
>CAYFRM010000008.1:0-10898 GCA_964345635.1 uncultured Clostridia bacterium | reverse complement strand
CCTGGGCGTTCTGAGAGGACGCCATATCCATTTTAAAGACGTAGAATATGCCAGGGCAAAGAAGGTAGAAATCCACGCTCCCGGAGAAGTGTGGATACAGGTTGACGGAGAGATTATGGGCACTCTGCCTCAGGAAATCGAAATATGCCCTCAGGCTATCCCGGTAGTTTTGCCCCGGACAAAATTTTCCTGATAAGGAGTAAGATTGAAATTTGTCGAAACATTAAAGGAAGGAGATTGGAAAACAAAGATTCTTCTCCTCTCCGTCCCTTTGATTATATTGGTCTACGTCTATCACGGGATGGACGAGGCATTTGCGCGATATTTTTCTCATCTTTCCCACCTGTATTATTTCGACATATACCGTTATGTTTACCAGTTTCTCGCCACACTCGTTCTGTTTTTTCTCTTCCCTATTATCATAATAAAATTGGTTTTTAAAGAAAAACTTAAGGATTACGGGTTTTCATCGGGAGATAAAAAGTATGGATTACGCTTCGTAATCATAACTATTCCTCTTATCGTAACTCCCATAATAATTCTGGGAGCACATATGACTCAGGTTCGCATGGAATACCCGCTTTCTAAGCTGGTACAGGGTGGGGCTTCTGTTTTCTTATTGTATCAAGCTTCCTATGTTTTGCTATATTATGTGGGTTGGGAGTTCTTTTTCAGGGGATACATGCTATTTGGATTAAGAGAAAAATTCGGCGATATCTATGCAATTCTACTGCAAGTCATTCCCTCTTCCCTGCTACATTTTAATAAGCCCGAGCCGGAATTTTTGGGGTCGATAATTTTGGGATTAGTGCTGGGTTACCTTGCTTTACGCACCCGGTCCATATTGTATCCTCTCATAATCCATGCCTACATAGGAGTCTCGACAGACCTATTCGTAACTATCCTATAACAAAAAAGTGACAGGTACAATATTCATGAAAGCGTTTATTACGGGAATAAATGGCTTTATCGGTAGTAATCTGGCAACTCGCCTGGTCGCCGAAGGCCAAGAAGTATCGGGCCTGGTGAGGAGGACGAGTAATCTCTCTTTCCTGGAAGGGCTGAAAGTAAGATTATTCTCTGGAGATTTATCAGATAAAGCGCTATTGGATGAAGCTACCCGGGGAGTTGATGTGGTATTCCATGTGGCGGGACGGGCGTCCGATTGGGGACCGATAGAACTATTTAGAAAAGTAAACGTGGAAGGTACCAAAAACCTTATGGAAAGCTCACTTAAATCTGGAGTCAAAAGGTTCGTGTTTATCAGTTCTGCTGCGGTTCACGGTTTTGGCGGCTTCCGCGATGCTATGGAGAATTCCCCGAAGATAGCCACCATCTTTCCCTACTCCATAACCAAGAAGGAAGCAGAGGATTTGGTAAATAGATACCATAGAGAAAAGGGTTTACCCACATTGATTATCAGGCCGGGCAATGTTTTTGGGCCAAGAGACCGGGTAACCTTTGTAAAAATGGCAGAACTTATAGAAAAGGGGCAGATGGTCTACATTGGCGGAGGAAAACCTTTGACCTGTCCCACATATGTCGAAAATCTGATAGATGCCATTCTACTTGCCGTAAACAGAAAGGAAACAGTAGGAGAGACGTTCATTGTCACTGACGGGATGGAAATTACCTGGAAGGAATATATGGACAAGATTGCCGAGAAACTGGGCGTGAGAAGACCTTTCTTCTCCGTCCCTTACCCTATAGCCTATTCTGCCGCGGCTCTCTGCGAAGCAATCTTGAAATTATTCGGGTCAAATAAGCCACCTATAATAACTCGCTACAGAATAGCGAACGTGGGTAAGGATTACCATTTCAGTATAGAAAAGGCGAGGACTAAACTTGGCTACCAACCAAGAATCTCTCTGGACGAAGCTATGGAGAGAACGGTAAAATGGTATAAGAGCAATTCAAAATATCATACAAAGTCTTCTTAAATCTTAATGCTTTCAAATATTGGTCTGATATACCCTGTACTTTTTGTATACTTTACCACCCATCATTTCCGCTGCTCTCTGGGTTAAGATGTTATCTTCCAGCACCCAGGAACACTCACAATATTTATAACCCACCCTCTGGGAACCTTTCAATCCTTCCAACATGAGAAGGGTCTCAATTCCCCTCTTCTGGTACTCTTTTACCACTCCCATAATCGGCAAGCGCTGAGTCGCAATCTTCTTCCTGTACCATAAGAATTTCAGAATAGTCCAGGGATTCAACTTGCCGTTCATTTTTTTGGTAACCTCATTATAATTAGGAACCGTAACTAACATTCCCACTGCCTTACCATCCACTTCAGCCATGGGAATCGTCCCGGGAACGAGAAAAGGCTTTAGCTTCATAGCCTCGGTGTAGAACTCCTCCTTTGTCCAGGGAACGAATCCCCAGTTTTTTTCCCAGGCATCATTATAGATTGTGCGCACATTCTCCACTTCGTTTTTCCAGTCCTTTAGATTGGCCTGCCGAATTTTCACATCCGGATTTCTCTCTCTTATTTTCTTGGCCACTTTTTCTAATCTTTCTAAGGGACCCTTATCTACCTCTATCAAATAGGCGAAGAAATCCATCCCTTTAACTAAACCGTATCTTCCCACGAAATCGATATAGTATCTTGGATTGTAAGTCATCAAAATGTAAGGGCTGGAATCGAATCCTTCTATAAGAATCCCTACCTCGTCGTTGGTAGAAGGATTCATAGGACCGGCCATTTTCTCCATTCCTCTCGCTTTCAGCCATTCCCTTGTCCGGTTGAGCAAATTTTCGGCAACTGCGTAATCTTCCACCGACTCGAAGAACCCGAAGAATCCTGTTTTTTCCTTATGAAAATTTATGTAGTTATGGTCTATTATGGCGGAAATTCTCCCTACTGATTTGCCATCTCTTCTGGCGAGGAAAAGCTCCTTTTCTGCATGATGCCAGAAAGGGTTCTTTTTACCTAAAATAAGCTTTACATCGCTAATCAACGGCGGCACCCAGTACGGGTCTTTCTGATAAACCTTCCAGGGAAATTTTATAAACTCCATCAACTCCTTCCTGGTCTTTACTTTTTTGACCTCAATATCTCCTGCCACACCTACCCCCTTTTTTACCTTTTTTATTTTCTTATTGCCTCCACCATCTTTACCGCCCTCTTTGTCTCTTTAACGTCATGAACTCTCAGAATACTTGCTCCCTTCATCATCGACCAGATTGCCGCAGCAAGAGAACCCTCCAGTCTCTGTTCAGGCTCTAACTGGAGGACTTTCCCGATGAGGGATTTCCGGGAAACCCCGATGATAATCGGTCTGCCCAGGGATTTGAACTGGTCGAGGTTTTTTAAAATTTGCAGATTATGTTCTACTGTCTTGCCGAATCCTATTCCCGGGTCGACGATAGTCTTTTCTATATCAATGCCCGCCTGTTCGCAAAAATCTATCCTCTCTCTCAAGAAAGCGAATATCTCGCTTACCACATCCCTGTAACGGGGATTCTTCTGCATGTTCCGCGGAGTACCCCGCATATGCATCAGGCAGACAGGGACTCCACTCCCTTTTACTACCCTGGCCATCTTTTCGTCCATGCGCAATGCGGAAATATCGTTGACCATACTTGCTCCCGCATCGATTGCCTTTCCGGCCACTCCTGATTTATGAGTGTCGATGGAGATAAACGCTTTGATTCCGGATGATAACTTTTTTATTACCGGAATTACTCTCTTCGATTCCTCCTTTTCTCCTACGGGACTTGCCCCGGGCCGGCTCGATTCTCCCCCGATGTCGATAATGTCCGCGCCCTCTTCCACCATCTCCAAACCACGGTCGACCGCTCGCTTGAAGTTGCTATATCTTCCACCATCGTAAAAAGAGTCGGGAGTTACATTCAGGACTCCCATAATTAAAGTACTCTTGCCCAATTGCAAAGTACGCCCTTTAGAAGCTAATTTAAAATCTTTCTTCTGATAATTGGAGAGGGCTTTCTTAATCTCTTGACTGAGGAGCGCCAGACCGAAAGGATGCCGCGTGAGCTTGACTATTAACTCTGCAAACTGCTTTTCCGTACCCAAAAGTAAAAGGTCCGATTTTTTTCGGGAGAGGTTCAAAACATCGCGGGAAACCGCTGTTTCTCCTCCCAGCGACAGCATCTCCTGTTTGATAACATTGGCAGATTGGCTGTTAACGCCTTCTACTTTAACGGAGTAGAAAATGGCCTTCTTCTCCATTATCCTGATACCCGTCTCATGCACGCCGATCTTTCCCATTTCCCAGCGCGCCCGGGGAGAATCGTCTATACTAATAACTCTCACTTGACTTCCTGGCATTTCATGAACTCACTTCTGTCAGTTGTCTTTTCTATTTTATGGCGGCGGTAAGGGAGGGTAAAAACTATCCGGGGAACCAATTTCTGTCAATTTGGAGTCCTCCCGAAAGGGAGGATTCAATTCCCTGCTTTCGCAGGGAGTCCACGATACTACTTGTTAATCAAAGCCATTGCTTCGTTACGGGTACGCGCGTCTTTCAGGAAAATACCTCGCATTGCCGAGGTCATAACCAGTGAACCTGGTTTCTTTATCCCGCGCATAGTAATACAAAAATGTTCCGCTTCGATAACTACTAAAACTCCCTGCGGGGCTAAGGCTTCCATCAGGGTATCGGCAATCTGCATGGTCAGCCTTTCCTGCACCTGTAACCTGCGAGCAAGAAGGTCGACTGCGCGAACGATCTTACTCAATCCGGCAACTCTATCCTTATGAGGCATATAAGCCACGTGGGCTCTACCGAAAAAAGGCAACATATGGTGTTCGCACATAGAGTAGAGGGGAATGTCCCGCACCAGTACTATCTCATCATAGTTCTCTCTTTCGTAACGTATTCTTAATTCCCTGGCGGGCGTCTTTGCATAGCCAGCCAGAATTTCTTCGTACATTTCGGCAACGCGTTGCGGCGTCCTCTTCAGTCCTTCTCGCGAGGGCTCCTCGCCAATTGCCTCCAGAATCATCTTTACTGCTCTCTCAATTTTCTTTTTGTCCATCACTCCCTGCTCTTTTTAGCTTTGCCTTGCACTCTACTCTTCTTTTCGCCCGGGGAAACTTCTTCCCCCTGTTTCAATATCTTTTCCACTTCTTCTCCCACCAGTATTTCCTTTTCCATCAGCGCTTTGGCCAGTATATCCAGCTTAGCCCTGTTCTTACCCAAAAGTTCCTTCGCCCGATTTTTACAATCTTCTACGATCTTTTTTACCTCTTGATCTATCATCTGTGCCGTCTTTTCGCTATAGGCTTTCTCTTTAGTAAAATCCCGCCCCAGAAATATCTCGGACTCTTTTTTCCTGAGAGTCAACGGGCCTACTTTATCGCTCATTCCGTATTCGCAGACCATCTTATGCGCAATCTCCGTTGCCTGGTGCAGGTCGTTTTCCGCGCCGGTAGTCAATTCATTAAAAGTCAACTCTTCGGCGGCCCTGCCTCCCAGGAAAACAGTCAACTTGTTGGTAATTTCAGTTTTAGTAGCCAAATACTTATCTTCCAGAGGGAGCTGCAGGGTGTATCCTAAAGCGGGTCCCCGGGGGATAATGGAGACCTTATGGATGGGGTCTGTGCCGGGAATCAGCTTTGCCACCAGAGTATGTCCGGCTTCATGATAGGCAATAATCTTCTTCTCCCTTTCAGAAATCATCCTGCTCTTCCTCTGCGGGCCGGCAATAACTCTGTCGATTGCTTCCTCAAACTCTTTCATTTCCACTGCTTTCTTGTCTTCACGCGCTGCCAGCAGGGCAGCTTCGTTAACCAGGTTAGCTATGTCGCTACCCACAAATCCCGGAGTCCTTCTGGCGATTACCTTCAAATCGACATCAGGGGCCAGCTTTATGTTGCGGGTATGCACCTTCAGTATATCCTCGCGGCCTTTCAAATCGGGATTGGGCACCATTATATGCCGGTCGAACCTTCCCGGGCGGAGAAGCGCCGGGTCAAGGACATCCGGCCTGTTAGTCGCGGCAATAAGAATCACGCCCTCCCGGGTATCGAATCCGTCCATCTCCACCAGAAGCTGATTAAGAGTCTGTTCCCGCTCATCGTGTCCCCCTCCGATGCCGGCAAACCTGTGTCTGCCCACAGCGTCCAACTCATCAACGAAGAGGAGGCAAGGAGCGTTTTTTCTTCCCTGGGTAAACAGGTCGCGCACCCGGGAAGCTCCCACTCCCACAAACATCTCCACGAACTCAGAGCCACTGGCGCTGAAGAAAGGCACCCCTGCCTCGCCCGCGACTGCCCGGGCTAACAAAGTCTTTCCCGTTCCCGGGGCTCCGTAAAGCAGTACTCCTTTGGGAATTTTTCCGCCCAGCTTCTGAAACTTCTTGGGGTCCTTCAAGAAGGCAATTATCTCCTGTAACTCTTCTTTTGCCTCCTCCACTCCGGCGACGTCGGCGAATGTTGCCCTCTGTTTAGTCTGGTCCATAAGCTTCGCCCGGCTTCTGCCAAAAGACATAGCCTGCTTCCCGCCGGCCTGCATGGAACGAATCAACATAAACCAGATAAAAATAAACAGGAGAATCGGCCCAAAATTAAAAAGCACCACAGAGAACCAGTTTTTCTTGACTTCACCTTTGTAATCGACTCCGTAGGCCTCCAGTTCTTCCACGAGCTTAGGGTCTTCCACAGGAACAGTCTTGAATTTGACTACCTCTCCCTTTTCGTCGGTAAACGTTCCCTTAATCAGCGCCTCGCTGATTGATGCTTCCTTTACCTGTCCCGACCTCAAATACGTTTTGAACTCACTATAATCTATCTCCTTATATTCCTGTGGCCTCATCAATCGGGCAAAAAGCATAGCCACCAGAATAATGATTAGCCACAAAGACAGACCTTTCAAAAATTTATTCATAATTAAACCACCTCTTTACTCACTTAAGACTCTCCCCCACGCAAAATTCTGACTTCCAGAATTTTTCTGGTATCTTCGGTAATTCTCGCCTTATCGGCCCGGCGAATCCCCACAACCCAGAGGATATCGTTTCCCTCTACCAGAAGAGGAATCCTGTCCCGCAAACGTCGGGGGATTTTCCTATCAATAAAGAAGTCGCTAAGTTTCTTTGTACCTCTCAGCCCGAAAGGTTTGAAGCGGTCTCCCTCCCGTCTATTCCTCAATATTAACTTCCGGGAGTCTATCTTATCTACGTCGAAATAGACAGTGTCGGCTTTTCTATCAGAAACAGGATGAACATCCACTATCCTGGTATCAAGTTTTAGGTTCAGCCCCTCAATCTCGTTTTTGCCAGGAACCCTGATGGGATAATTGAATTTTTTTGACTTTCGCTCGGGAGAAGAGGAAAATATCAGAAAATCGCCCTCTTTCCTCACACTCAACCTATTACCGAGATAAATCCTTTTCCCCTGAGAACTCTTCCGGGCTAAATTCCTTATCGCCTCTATCCGCCCAAGACTTACAATTCCGCCGAAGAGTCTGTGCAAAACTCTTCTCTGAACAACAACATTATATCTTAAAAACCTTCTGAAATCAATCAAAATCTTGCCCGCTTTCCCGGAGACTACCTCGCGCAAAACTCTCTCCACTACTCTCTCCCAGAAGGCATTCTCCTCTTTCAAAATTTCTGACAGGCGGAGAAGCGCTCCCTCAATATTCCTATTATAGTTCTTTCTGAGAAGGGGAAGAAGTCTCAACCTTATCTTGTTACGAAAATATTCTGTTTTTCTGTTTGACGAATCCAGGCAGAATTCCAGATTATGCCGTTTCAAATAGCGCAAAATTTCTTCTCTACTTATTTTCATTAAAGGACGCACGATTACCGCGCTACCCGATTCCCTCACGGGAGGAATTCCCGATAACCCCTGGGGACCACTCCCGCGTAGAAGGTGCATCAGCACTGTCTCCACCTGGTCGGAAGCAGTATGTCCCAGAGCAATCTTTTTAGTATTAAGTCTGCCGGCTAATTGGTCCCAAACCCTGTAACGCATATCCCTTGCCGCTTCCTCAACCGAAAGCTTTTTCTTTCTGGCGTAAGAAGGGACATCCAACGACTCGACAGTAATCGGCAGGCCCATCCCGCCGGCCAGTTGAGTCACGAATTTCTCTTCTCTTTTAGATTCCCTTTTCCTTATTCCGTGGTTAACGTGCGCCACGTGTAAGGATAAATTCATCTGTTTTCGCAATCTATTCAGGATATGCAACAAGCAGACCGAATCCGGCCCTCCGGATACTGCCACCAGGATTCTATCTCCGGGAGAAAACATACCATATTCTTCTATGATTTTCTTAACCTCGGGGAAGACCATTTTACGATAAAAATAGCCCGCCATTGCGGACTCTTTGGACAACACTATAGTATTTCTGGTAGCGGCGGTAGGATTCGAACCTACGACTCGAGGATTATGATTCCCCTGCTCTGACCAACTGAGCTACGCCGCCATACAACATGCAAACTCGCCAAAGTATTATATCTAAACACATCGCAAAAATCAAGGAAAATATGAATTTACCAACTTGAAAAGAAAAAGCCCTCGTCTGGAATACAAGGGCTTTTTCGGGATTTACGCCAGCGGAACTTATCAGTATGAATTTAGCCTTCCTCGACCACAACCATCGGTTGATCACAATGTTTCGGGAGTTCTTTCGTGATCCCACAGGCAGCGCCCATCCGACAGGCCAGCATTGTCCTCTCATTGATCTCGGTGACTATCATCGGCTGCCCGCAATGGACGGGTACCTCCTGTATTACACCACATTTGTTGCACCTTAGTTTTGCCATTTCTCCCCCTTTTTGAGAATTTCCTTAAATCCCTGCGGCAGAGTTATACGGTTGCTACATCACCTCCTGTTTGTTAAAATATTTTTAGCCGGAATTTAAGTTCGCTCATTTTGTACCCGGAGAGGCACTCTCACTTTTATCCTCGTTCCCTGGCCCTTTGCCGTTTCCACGGCGAAATTTCCTCCCAACCGTTGGGCCTGGTTCCTCATTCCTTTCAGTCCAAAGTGCCTGGCCGCCTCGCTGCGGGCCAGAGTCTTCTTCAAACAGAATCCTTTCCCATCATCTTCTATGGTAAGATGAAGGTTCCCCTTACTGTCAGTTCTTAATACCAGATTGACGCGTTGCGCCATAGCGTGTTTTCTCACATTGTTCATTGCTTCCCGAATGATCTGGTAGATACCCAGCTGTGTCGCTACCGCCAGACTCCTTTCCAGTCTGAATTTCAAATCACACGCAATCCCGCTCTTTCTCTGAAATTCGTGGAAATACTGCCTGATTACAGCAGTAAATCCCGCTCGGTGAAAGTTGGGAAGATGCAATCCAAATATGACGCGCCGGGTCGACTTGACACTTTTTGCCAGCATCTTCCTCAATTCCGATAGTTCTTTCTTTGCCTCTACCTGCTCGTCGCTCAGGAGTTTCTCGCACATCTCAGTTTTGCAAAGTGAAGTGGCCAGAGTCTGGCCTAAACTATCGTGAATCTCCTGGGCCAGTCTGTTCCTTTCTTCTGAAACCGCAACCCCTCTGTAGAGATCTACCAGCAAGCGGGTCCTCTTCTTAACTTCTTTCTCCAGTTCCCTGGTCCGTTCTTCCAGTTCTTTTTCCAATCTTTTTCTTTCCGTAATATCGGAGACAATGGCGATCGTTCCGGAAAACTTCCCTTTTTCGTCAAAACGAGGCACTCCGCTCACCGAGAGGAATGTTTCTTCGCCATTCTTTTTCCTGACCTTTACCGTGTAACGCGATGACTGGCCTTTGTGCCTTTTTTCAAATTCTTTTCTCAACCTATTTTTATTCTCACCTTTAATAAAGTGAAAAGAAGACTTGCCTAAGAGTTCATCCTTGCAGTAACCCGTAATCTCGCAGAACTTGGGATTGACAAATGTCGGCGCAAAATTCTTGTCCAGAACGCACAAACCTTCGCCCATATTTTCAATCAAAATTCTATATGTCTTTTCCAGTTTTGATTCCGTGTGCGTCTTATTTGCCATCTCTTTCCCTTCCCTAGTCAAGTCCCTATTTGTTTCTACTCCATACCGTGGGTCTGTTAAGTTATACTGTAAGGTTGAAATCAATACTTCAAAAAACACAAACAAAAAAAAACCCTTGCCTCCGCTGCTTTAGGTTTTTATCTTTTTTCCGGCCCTATTTAAATAATGCTATAAAAAAGAGAATTTGTCAAGTCTTTTATTTAGTTGCCTTTACTTTTCAAATTCCGTGCCGACAAATAGCCTTATTCCCGATTCGGGTATTACCCGTACCGCATCTTCTGAAATATTTATCTCGTCATTCCAGATTGAGTAGATCCACTTCATATCCCGATAATTGTATTTCCTGTAGTCGGAACTTGTAGGCCTGAAGGCCCAGAAGCGTTCCCAATCCTCCGTGCATCTCCGGGAGCAAAGGATAGCTGCCATTTTCTCTTTTCGCGAGAGGTTTGCGTCAGAATCAAAATCCAATCTGAATACCCTGCCGTATTCCCAGATGTATTCTTCTCCTGTCCGGTTATCTTTACCATAGGAGAAGGCGTGGGCCTTAGTGGGAGATACGAAAGTCAGTTCATATAAATCGTCATAACCATGGGACTTCAGGGCATGTAGCTGAAAGAGAGCTTGCTCGTCGCAGTCTCCTCCCCTTAACTCAAAAACTTCCCTGGGGTTGCGACCGCATCCATTCTGTGGGACATATCCTAAGTTACTTCTGGTGTACCTTATGACTTTGTTCATAGTATCGAGTCTTTCCACGCTTTCGGTAAACGGCAGGCGAAAATCGGGTGAGGCGTTGAACGGACTATCGCCTTCCTGAACATACTCCTTATAAGAATCGATTTCCACAAGCTCAGCCGGACTGGGCCCTATCCCGCACTTGAAACTTACTCCCAGAATGTTACCATTGCCCTTCTCTGAGTAATTCTCATCCTTTGTCCAGTAGACTTC
>CAYFRM010000007.1:0-36108 GCA_964345635.1 uncultured Clostridia bacterium | reverse complement strand
CATACAAATGGGAACGTTTAATTCCCGGAGGTTCTGATAAATCCACTTTTCTCCCCGCGGTGTCCCTATTCCTACAAATAAGAAGTGGGGTTTAAGATTCTTTATCTCTCTGAGGATTCTATCGCCGTCACTCTCTTTAAAATAACCGTGGTGCATTCCTACAATTCTCAGCCCGGGAAATCTCTTTTTTAGATTTTCTCCCGCTTTCCTCAATACAGATTCCCGCGAGCCTAACAAATATATCGAGTAATCCCGGGAAGCTGCCAGCCGACAAAACTTCAACATCAGGTCTATGCCCGGAATGCGCGCAAGTCTTCCGTAGCCCAGAAATTTCGACGCCCAGGCAATTCCCATGCTATCGGCAACGACCAGGCCAGCGTTATGAAAGGCGCTCTTCAATTCGGGGTCTACTTGCACGGAGTTGACCATCAAAGAATTGGCGGTAATTATCTGTCGCGCTTCTTGACTTTCAATAAATTCTTCTACAACGCCCGCTATTCCATCCCATTTCAGATTATCAATAAATATGTCCGAAATCTTTACCTTGTTCATAGTCTGTGATTAATGTAGCCCGTTACGGCCTCAATTATTACGGGCATAAAGCCCTACACTACCAAAACCATTGCGGGCATAAAGCCCTACACTACAAATGTTGGGAAGGTTTCTTAGGCGGGGGCAGTCTTTTGAAATTTTACCGAGATTAGTTTGGAGATTCCGAACTCTTCCATGGTAATCCCGTAAAGAACGTCGGACATCTCCATGGTCTTCTTGTTGTGGGTTACAATAATGAATTGTGCTTTACTTACAAATTCCCTTAATAGCATGGTAAACCTCTGCAGGTTAGCATCGTCCAGAGGAGCGTCAATCTCATCAAGCACACAAAACGGCGAAGGTTTAATCATAAATATGGAAAACAGTAAGGCGATGGCGCATAAGGCCTTTTCTCCCCCTGAAAGAAGAGAAATGTTTTGCAGTCTCTTGCCCGGCGGTTGCGCGACAATATCGACTCCTGTTTCCAACAAATTCTCTTCGTTTGTCAGCACCAGGTCAGCTTCTCCTCCTTCAAAGAGCTGGGTAAATACTTTCTGAAAATTATCCCGCACGCTGGCGAATGTTTTCCTGAAATTTGCCCGCGTAGTGCCGTCGATTCTGCTTATAACTTTGCGCAGGTCTTCCGATGACTTGTTTAAGTCTTCTTCCTGGCTCCTGAGAAATTTGTAACGCTCATCGAGCCTCTCATACTCTTCGGGGGCAGCCAGATTGACCGGCCCCATCGTTTCGATCTTGCGTTTCAACTTCTCTATTTCCCCGGCGTAATCCTCGGAAGTATCAGAGGGATCTTGGGAAACCGCCTGCAGGGCTTCGTCCAGAGAAAGACTGTACTCTTCCGTCAATCTTTCCTTAATTTGGTTCAGCTCCAGAGAAAAGCGGTTACTGTTCATTTTCACCTGTGTCAATTCGCTTTGCACTCTCGACATCTCTCCTTTTTTCTGTCCCAGAACGGTCTCTTCTTCTTGCAAGCTCTGATTAATCTCTTCTTTTTCGTCCTGTAATTTATTTAGCTCTATTTCCAGTATATTTTTGGATTCGGAAAGAGACGATATCTCTTTCTCTCTCGAAAGCTTTACTTCCTGAATGCCCGTTACCTTGCTTTCCAGATTAGCTAACGCTTCCTTCCTCTGGTCTATCAGATTCAACAGCCCCTCTCTCTCGTTTTCCAGATGCGACCTTTCGGATTGCAGATTGCGCTCTTTTTCCTCAAGTTGTGTCTTCAGTATTTTCAACCCGGTTAGTTTTTCTCTTTCCTCTTTCTCCTGCTGAGTTAGCGAATTGTGGTCTTTCTCCAATTCATCTATCATTTCCTGGATTTCCTTCTGAGATGCCTCACCCGCTTTCTGGTCGTTAGTTAATTGTTCAACGTCGGCGACGCCGGTAGTTATATCCTTTTCTATGATACTCTGTTCATCTATGAGGAGATTAATTTCCGAATCGAGCCGTTTCTTAAGTTCCTCCTTCTGCGAAATAACCTCTGCCAGCCGGGCAATACTGACCTGCGTTTCCTGAGAGAATTGTTTGTTTTTCTCTACCTCAATATTTACGTCAGAAATTTTCTCTTCCAGTTTTCTTCTTTGCCCGATTATCTTATCCAGTTCTTCCTTTAACTGAGAAATTTCTCTTTCTAATTCCTTAATCTTCTTATTGCGGATTGAAACATCCTCTTCCAGGAATTCTCGACTGCCCCCGGAAAGAACCCCTGCGGAGGTTAAGATATCTCCTTCTTTTGTGAGAAAAATTATTTCCTTTTTGCTCTTCTCCCTCTCGCGACTTCTCGTTTCCGCCGGGTCGATCTGGTCCAGACTTTCCACCAGGAATATGTTGCCCAGAACGAATTCCATCACTTTTTGATATTTTTTTTCGTATCCCACTTTCTCTAACAAGGGCATCCCCACAACGTCCCGGGGGATTACCGGGCCGGGATTTGATACGGGTAATTCCTTAATAGGAAGAAAAGTAAGGTAACCTTTTTTTTCTTTTTTCAAGAATTCTATTACCGCTAAGGCACTTTCGGTATCCTCGCAAACGAGGTGCTCCAGGCACCCGCCAAGAAGTTTCTTCAGAACCACTTCATAATCGGGAGGAAAACTGACTAAATCGGCTACTGTCCCGTATATGCCGGAAAATCCTCTGGATAAAACCTCCTTTACCAAAGCTTGCCTCCCGCTCAATTCGCTCGATGATTGCAGAAGGCCTAACCTAAGACTATACCTTCGCTGCAACTCACCCGCCTTATCTATTGTCTGTTTAAGGTTTTCCAGTAGAGATTCTCTTTCTTTTGTTAACAGGTCGTTTCTCTCGTTTATCTCTGTTAATTTCTCGTTTTCCTTATTCAGTTCCTCCTGTTTGCGGGAGATTTCTCCCTGCAGAATTTCTTTATCTTCCGTTCTACGTTTCTCGTCACTATTCAGCTTCTCCTTCCGGGAAAAAAGACTCTTCCTGTCCAATTCCAGACTGATCAACCGATTTCGGGTCTGAGCCGTTTTATTCATCAGTTCCACAAGAGCTTCTTTTCTTTCCTCGAGAGAAGCGCTTAAACGAACGAGTCTTTCCGTAAGGGAGCGAAGGATCTCTTCTGCGGAAGAAAAGGCCCCATTTGTCTCGGTAAGTTGTTTGGTTAATTTTTCGCGTTCTTTTTCCGTTTGAGACATTTTTTCATCTACCAGGGAAATTCTATTATTACTCTCCTCTATCTGTCCCTTTAATTGTGCTCTCTCTCCTTCTATCTCTTCTTTTCTTTCCTTTCCCAAAAGAAGCCTGTCCTCAAACCGACTAATCTCGCTGGTCACGGAAAAAAGTTCCCTCTGCGCCCTGGTCAGTTCTTCTTCTTTTTCCTTCAGTTGTAGCCGGAGTTGTGAGGTTGAACCCTCTTTCTGTCTGCACTCATTACTCAGCCTCTCCGCCTCAGAGGAAAGTGAATTTAGATTTCCTTCTCCCTGCGCGAACTCTTCTTTTATTTTTGCGTAGCTCTTCATCAGTCGTCTTATTTCCAGAAGCTTCAGCTGTTCTCTATATTTCTGGTACTGCCGCGCTTTTCTCGCTTGATAGTCCAGGGAATTGATTTGTCTTTTCACTTCGGCGATTATGTCCGACAATCTCATAAGATTTGCCTGTGTGCTTTCCAGCTTGCGCAGCGCCTCTTCCCTTCTCCATTTGTATTTCATTACCCCCGCTACCTCTTCAAAGATGGCGCGGCGCTCCTCCGGCTTGCTATTCAGGATAAAATTAATCTTTTTCTCTTCCATCAAAGAATAAGTATCCGTGCCCATCCCTGTATCAAGAAATAACGCAGTTATGTCTTTGAGACGGCAGGGAGACTTGTTAATGTAGTATTCGGATTCTCCGGAACGGAATAGGCGGCGGGTAACAGTGACTTCTTCGTATTCGATCGGCAGGATATTTTGCGAGTTGTCTAAACTGAGAGAAACCTCGGCCAATCCTAACGGCTTGCGCGTGCGGGAGCCATTGAAGATAATATCTTCCATTTTCCCGGCACGAAGTTGTTTGGCGCTCTGTTCTCCCAGAACCCAGCGTATGGCATCTACAATATTGGTCTTTCCGCAGCCGTTGGGACCAACGATACAGGTAATTCCTGGTTCAAAATTTACAGTAATTTTGTCAGCAAAAGACTTAAACCCGAATATCTCCAGCTTCTTAAAATACAATCATATCTCCATTGAGGCAGAGCTATCGCTCTGCTGCTACAATTATTTTATTACAATAAATATATCAGAATCGTCGCAAATTATCAAGAAAAAAATGGTGGGAAAAAAGGAAGGTAAATTTAGAGAATAGCTACTTCAACCCAAAGCTTCTTTCAACCTTTTAGTTAAAGCCGGAACAATCTGGAAGAGATCGCCCTCAATACCGTATGTGGCAACTTTGAAGATGGGAGCATTGGGGTCTTTATTAATTGCCACAATAATGTCTGAAGACTGCATACCCACAAGATGTTGAATGGCGCCGGAGATTCCGCAAGCAATATATATTTTGGGACAGACAGTGCGACCGGTCTGTCCTACTTGATGCGAATAGGGTATCCAGCCAGCGTCGACTGCGGCTCGACTGGCACCGACAGCTCCCCCCAGAGCGCGCGCCAATTCTTCAATAATACGGAAATTTTCCGGCGCTCCCAGTCCACGTCCTCCGGATACAATTATATCGGCATCGGCAAGATTTACTTTCTGGGTCAAATCTTGAACCATGTCCAGGAGTTTAGTCCTCAAGGAAATGTCTTTCCCATCCACACTCTTTTTTATAATCTCTCCCTGGCGATTTTCCTGCTTTTCTGCCTTTTTGAACACTTTGTGCCTGACCGTAGCCATCTGGGGACGATTATGGGGGGTGGTAATAGTGGCCATGATATTTCCTCCAAAGGCAGGCCTTGTCTGAAGAAGTTGCCTGTTCTTGAGGTCTATGGCCAGCTCAGTACAGTCGGCAGTGAGTCCCGTGCCTAACCTTGCCGCTACGCGCGAGGCAAAAGAACGTCCGATTACCGTAGCGCCCATCAACACAATCTCGGGTTTCTCCTTCTGGATTAGATCGGTGAGGACATCGGTATATGGGTCATCCTGAAAATTTTTCAGGATAGCGCCCTCAATCTGGTAGACTCTATCTGCGCCATGGGCTATAAGCTCCGTGGCTGCCTTGTCCATTCCCTCTCCCAATAGCACGCAGGAAAGTTTCTCTCCCAGCTGGTCGGCCAGCTTCCTTCCCTCTCCCAGAAGTTCGTAGGCAACGCCCTGAATCTCCCCTTTCTTCTGTTCAGCAAAGACCCATACGCCTTTATACTGAGATATATCGACTCCGGGTTTCGCTTCTTTCTTTTCAATCAATATGGCTTGAACCGAACACGGCTCGAGGCAAGCTCCGCAAAGATTGCATCCTTCTCCAATCACGGCAATTTTCTTGTATTTGGGATGCGGCTTGCTCACTTCCTCCCGGGAGACTATCTTTATCAGCCCGAAGGGACAACTCTTAACGCAGAGCGAGCAACCGGTACATTTATCTTCAAGAACTTTGATACCCAACTTTCCTCCAAATCCCCTCACCCTAACCCTCTCCCGCAAGGGAGAGGAAATTTTTTCAATTAGATTACTTTTGCCTGGCGGAGCTTATCCACCAATTTTTGCGCCTGTTCTTCAGGGTCTCCCAGCAATATCTCCCCTCCTTTGCGGGGAGGAGGAGAGAATATTTTGTTGACAATTGTAGGAGAGCCGGCCTGTCCAATCCTGCTATTTTCGCAAGCTATATCGGAGGAATTCCACTTATGAATCTCCGCTTTTCTCGCCCGCACCATCCCTTTTAAAGAGGGAAGCCTCGGTTCGTTGATCTCTTTTACCACTGTAATTAAAGCAGGAAGTCCTGTCTCAATTACCTCGTATCCCTCTTCCATCATTCTCTCTACTCGTATGCGCGTATCATTTATTTCTTCAATCTTTTTTACGTAAGTAATTGCGGGAACGCCCAGTTTTTCTGCAATCCCCGGGCCAACCTGCGCTGTATCTCCGTCAATAGCCTGTTTACCGCAGATGACCAAATCAAATTCTCCTATCTTTCTGATTCCACACGCCAGAGTATAAGAAGTGGCCAGGGTATCGCTTCCCGCAAAGGCGCGGTCGCTAAGGAGTATGGCTTCATCGCAGCCCATAGACAGAGCTTCCCGCAGAGCCGATTCAGCCTGCGGAGGCCCCATGGAAATTACGGTTACCTTTCCCCCAATTCTCTCTTTGAGCCGCAGCCCTTCCTCTATCGCATAGCTATCGAATGGGTTTACAATCGATTCCACGCCCTCGCGAATCAAGGTATTCGTTTTGGGGTCAATCTTTACCTCTGTAGTTCCCGGCACCTGTTTGATGCAGACAATGAAATTCATTTCTTTGCTCTGGCTGCCTCCTTTATCAAGGCGAGCGCTATCTCATTTCTCATAACCTGGTTTGTCCCTTCGTAAATCTGGGTGATTTTGGCGTCGCGCATCCGTTTTTCCATAGGGTACTCGCGCATATATCCGTACCCTCCGTAAACCTGCACAGCGTCGGTAGTAACTTTCATAGCCACGTCCGAAGCCAGGAGTTTGCACATTGCCGCCTCTTTGGTGACTCTTGTTTTCGGGTCTTTATCGATCATCCTGGCAGTAGCATAGATTAATGCCCGAGAAGCTTCCACCTCGGTGGCCATATCGGCCAACAGATGCTGGATTGCCTGAAACGAAGAGATGGACTGTCCGAACTGCACTCTCTCCCGTGAATAATTAATCGCGTCTTCCAGAGCACCGGCAGCAATCCCTAAAGCCTGGGCGGCCACTCCCGGGCGGGAAACGTCGAAAGTTTTCAAGGCAACTATGAATCCCTGGCCCTCTCTCCCCAGAAGGTTCTCTTTGGGAATTTTGCACTCATTGAAAATCAGTTCTCTCGTCGCAGAACCGCGAATTCCCATCTTCTTCTCTTTTTTTCCGAAGGAGAATCCGGGAGTATCTTTTTCCACGATGAAAGCAGATGCGCCCCGGGAACCTTTTGTCTTATCCGTCATCACAATTATCACATAAATTTGCGCTTCTCCTCCGTTAGTAATGAAGCATTTCGTACCATTCAGGATATAGCTGTTTCCTTCTCTCTTAGCCGAGGTCTGAATTGCCGTGGCATCGGAACCAGCGCCCGGCTCGGTGAGAGCAAAGGCTGCCAGTTTCTTACCCGCGGCAACATCGGGAAGATATTTTTTCTTCTGTTCATCGTTTCCGAAAAGCATGATAGGAAATGTGGCCAGAGCCGTGGCCGCCAATACCAGAGCGATTCCTCCGTCAATTTTGCACAGTTCCTCCACGGCGAGACATAACTCAAAAACCCCTCCCCCGGTTCCGCCATATTCCTCGGGAATATAGACTCCGCAAAGGTCTGCCTTAGCCAGCTCCTCTACGATCGGCCAGGGAAATTCTTCCGTTTCGTCATAATGCTCCCGTACCGGTTTAATTTTCTCCTCCGCAATTCTTCTGGCTAGTTCGCAAATCATCTTCTGTTCTTCGCTGAGAAAGTATTCCATATCGACCTCCCAAGAATCCAAAACGGGAAACCACTCATTGCTTCTTAGTCCGTTTCCTGGTCTTGATCTTTTGCAGTGCTTTCTTAGCCGCTTCTTGTTCGGCTGTCTTTTTGCTCCATCCCTTTCCCCGGCCAAAAATTTTGCTTTTTACTTTCACTTCGATTTCAAAAAATTTCTTGTGTGCCGGGCCCGACTCTGTCTTCACCTTATATTCCGGCAGAATCCTATGTCTTTTTTGAATCAACTCCTGAAGACGGCTCTTATAGTCTACCTTCCTTATACCCCTCAGCCGGGAAATCTGTCCCATAATAAACTTCTTTGTCTTATCCCAGTCTTGGTCTTGGTAAATTGCCCCGATTAGGGCTTCCAGAGCATTACTCAAAAGAGAAGCTCTCTGGCGGCCGCCTGCCGTCTCTTCTTCTTCACTTATCAAAAGATAGTCTCCCAGGGATAATTTTTTCGCCCAGTGCAGAAGAGACTTCCGGTTTACCAGGCTCGATTTAAGTTTGGTCAACCTCCCTTCGTCGTGTGCCGGATAGCGGTCGTAAAGGTGCTCTGATACCACTAAATTCAACACGCTGTCTCCCAGAAATTCGAGCCGTTCATTATCTTCCTTTATACCGGCCATATGCGCATAAGATTTATGTGTTAAAGCCTGCTGCAGTAGTTTTTTATTTCTAAAATTTACTTTTAATTTTCGTTCAAGATTTTTCAAGTCCATATTAGAAAATCATCCTTTTCGGGGAAGATCGGTTAAATCGCGGCACAGGAATGGTGGCGTACATTATTTTTCCGGTATATATCTTTTTACTACCAGGGTGGCATTATGGCCACCAAAACCTAAAGAGTTAGAGAGGGCTACGTTGATTTTTTTAGGGCGGGCTTTATTGGGGACGTAGTCCAGGTCACATTCGGGGTCGGGAAATTCATAGTTTATCGTTGGCGGGATCATCTCTTTCTCCATGCTAAGAATTGTGGCGATTAACTCTACAACTCCTGCCGCTCCCAGGAGGTGCCCGATCATAGACTTATTCGACGAAATGGGAATTTTGTAAGCATAGTCCCCGAAAACTTTCTTTATCGCCAAGGTTTCTACCTTATCATTTAAAGGAGTGGAAGTGCCGTGAGCGTTTATGTAGTCAACTTCTTCGGGTTTTACACCGCCATCGGCTAAAGCATTAGACATAGCCCGCGCAGCACTCTGCCCGTCAGGGGAAGGGGCAGTAATATGGTAAGCGTCATCCGTAGCTCCGTAGCCAATCAATTCCGCGTGAATGGAAGCTCCCCGCGAAAGGGCGTGCTCCAAAGCTTCCAGAATTACAATTCCCGCTCCCTCTCCCATCACAAAACCATCTCTTTCCTTGTCGAAAGGTCGACTGGCATGTTCCGGGTCGTGGTTTCGAGTAGACAAGGCTCTGGCTGAGCAGAAACCGGCAAGCCCCAAGGGAGTTACTGCAGCTTCCGAACCACCGGCGATAATTACATCTGCATCCCCGTAACGGATGAGGCGTAAAGCATCTCCTACCGTATGGTTACTGGTAGCGCAGGCGCTGGATACTGAATAATTTGGCCCCTGGATATTGTAAGCAATGGCAATTTCTCCGGCAGCGATATTGGTAATTAGCATGGGAATCATGAAAGGACTCACCCGACGAGGTCCTTTCTCCAATAATACCCTATGTTCCTGAGCAACAGTGGATAATCCTCCTATGCCAGAACCCACGATAACTCCTACCCGAAAAGGATCTTCCTTCCCCATATCAAGCTTTGCGTCTTCCATGGCCATCTTGGCAGCAGCAAACGCAAGTTGACTAAAACGGTCCATCTTTCTAACTTTCTTCTTATCAATATATTTTTCTGGCTGGAAATCTTTTACTGCAGCACAAATCTGAGTTGAAAATTGAGAGGCATCAAAGGACGAGACTCTACTTATGCCCGATTTTCCGCTCACCAGGGAGTTCCAGAAATCATTTACTCCGATTCCAATTGGCGAAATGACTCCGTATCCCGTAATTACTACTTTGCGGTCCATTCCCCCTCCAAGAATTCAATCAGAACAAAAATAAATACAAAACCGCTACCACGCTAAAAATTCCTGCTGTGTAGCGGTTCTTTTCTTGCTAGCTTAGGCTTGAGCTTTATGTTTATTAATGTAGTCGATCGCTTTACCAACTGTATCTAATTTCTCTGCTTCCTCGTCCGGGATTTCAATATTAAATTCTTCCTCCAGTGCCATAACAAGCTCAACAGTGTCCAAAGAATCCGCTCCCAAATCATTAACGAATGAAGCCTCCATAGTCACCTCTTCCGGATCTACCCCGAGTTGTTCAACAATGATTTCTTTTACCTTTTCGGCTACTGCCATTCTCTTTTCACCTCCACAAAAGAATTGTGTAACCACGTTAATACGCCAAAAAGTTACACGTCTTGCCACTACTACATAGCCATGCCACCGTCTACTCTAATTACTTCTCCCGTAATATAACTGGCTTGCTCTGATACTAAAAACATGACTGCGCTGGCCACATCTTCGGGCTTTCCTATCTCACCGAAAGGAATTTGGGACGATAACTTCTCCTTTACTTGCGCAGGTAATCGTTCGGTCATACTCGTCTGAATAAAACCTGGCGCCACAGCATTAACATTTATCCGGCGGCTGGCCAGTTCCCGGGCGCAGGTCTTGGTTAAAGCAATCAGCCCTGCCTTGGATGCCGAGTAGTTGGCTTGACCAATGTTGCCAATTATCCCCACAATGGAAGCAATATTGACAATCTTTCCCGACTTTTGCTTCATCATAACGGGGGAAACCGTTTTGATACAATTGAATGCGCCCTTGAGGTTAATATCCAGAACCAGGTCCCAATCTTCTTCTTTCATGCGCATTACCAGTGCATCTCGAGTTATTCCAGCATTGTTGACTAATATATCAATTCTGCCGAATTTGTCAAGAGTTTTTTTCGCCATTTCTTCCACCGAAGAAAGACTGGAAACATCTACTTTAATAGAGATAGCTTCATTTCCTTTTTGGGAAATCTCCTGGGCAGTAGATTTTGCTACTTCTTCCACAACATCGGCGATAACTACATTTGCTCCTGCCTGAGCCAACTGCATAGCAATAGACTTGCCAATCCCCTGCGCCCCTCCGGTTACAATCGCTACCTTCCCTTTTAAATCCAAAACTAATCACCCCCAATATAACAATTAAAAAGATAGTTTATGAAGACTTGACGATATATTTCCTCATGCGAGGGAATTTGGTGTAGTGAGCATTAGAATTTTTAGCCAAAAATCGAAGATTGTAGCCGCAAAGCGCAAGCTTTGCTTCTTCTGTCATTTCAGCAGAGCTATCGCTCTGCGGCTGCAGAGATTTTTGGCGGTGCTCAAAGAGCAAAAAATTGTCAGCGAGCGAATCAAATCCCGAGCAAGGAACAAACTATCTTTTAATTATATCCTTCCAGCTTCCTAAGGGTTTCCTGAAGACTCATCTCGTCTTCCACGTTTAATCCGGAAGCCTCTTTGGTTATTCTATTCAAAAGTCCTGTCAACACCTTCCCTGGACCCACCTCAATAAAAATCTCCACACCTCTTCGCAGCATCTCCTTTATACTGTCCTCCCATAATACAGGACTATCTATTTGGGAAACCAGTGCTTTTCTGATCTCTTCCCGGGAAGTTGCCGCATTCGCGTTATAGTTTGTCACCACGGGAATAGCCGGATCTTTCAGCTCATAATTCTCCAATTCTCTGGCCAGACTCTCGCCCGCCCTGGCCATCAGCGGCGAGTGAAAAGCTCCGCTGACTTTTAGAATAACAGCCCTCTTTGCTCCCTTTGCCCTGGCTCCCTGCACGGCTCTTTCAATCGCTTTCAACTCTCCCGCAATGACTATCTGCTGAGGAGAATTGAAATTCACAGCCACAAGTACTTCTTCTCCTTTAACATCTTCAATAACTTCTTCCAGTTTTTCCTTTTCCAGCCCTATGACTGCCGCCATGGTTCCGGGTCTCTCCCGGGAGGCCCGGTGAATAAATTCCGCCCTTTTTTTCACTAGCGATAGGGCTTGAGCAAAATCGAAAACCCCGGCAGCGACTAAAGCAGCATATTCTCCCAGACTATGGCCGGCTAAAATTTGGGGTGTCGAGATTTCTTTGGAAGAGTAGCTCCCGGCACTCTGCATAACTTCCCAACAAGCGACACTTACGGTAAAGACCGCCGGCTGAGTAATTAGAGTCTGTTGTAGCTCTTCCTCGGGGCCAGAAAAAATTTTTTTTCTCAGGTCGTAACCCAAAATATCGTTCGCCCGGTCAATAATCTTCCTTGCCGGCTCATACTTTTCGTAGAGGTCTCTCCCCATACCTACCTTTTGTGAACCCTGACCAGGGAAGAGAAAAGCGACTTTTACCATTTAATCACGCAAGAACCCCAGGTGAATCCGGCACCAAAGGCAACCAGCTCTATGACATCTCCTCTTTTGATTCTGCCCCGGCGATTCGCCTCGTCCAGGGCAATAGCTACAGTAGCTGCCGAAGTATTTGCACATCTGTCAATATTCACGAAAACTTTATCCTCTGGCAAGGATAATCTCTTTGCCAGCGCCTTAATTATCCTGATATTTGCCTGATGTGGTATCAAAAGAGATATGTCTTCTATCTTGAGTCCGCATCCTTCCAGCCCTCGCTTGACAGATTTTATCATTTCCGGTATGGCAATTCTGAAAGTCTCGTTTCCCCTCATCTTCAGGTAATGGAGTCTGTTCCTGACTGTCTCTACAGTTGCTGGGATTCTCGAGCCCCCGGCTGGCATATTCAACAAATCGCCATACCGACCGTCTGCATCCAGGTAGCAAGAGAGAATTCCCGAATCACTTTTTTCCTCTCTCAAAATCGCTGCTCCCGCGCCGTCTCCCAGAAGCACGCAGGTATTCCTGTCTTTCCAGTCAGTGATTTTGGAAAGAGTTTCCGTAGCAATAACCAGCGCGGTTTTATACGTTCTGGTTTGCAAAAACTGCTGGGCGGTAGAAAGAGAGTAAATAAAGCCGGCGCAGGCAGCATTTAAGTCAAAAACAGCGGCATTTTTTATTCCCAACTCGGTCTGGATTATACAAGCCGTTGCCGGGAAGAACATATCGGGAGTGATTGTGGCCACAATAACCAGATCGATGTCCTGAGCTTTTACATTGGCATTTTCCAGTGCTCTCTTAGCAGCTGCAATCCCCAGGTCAGAAGCAGCCTGTTCATCGGAACATATCCTTCTCTCCCTGATTCCCGTACGACTCACAATCCACTCATCGGAAGTATCGACCATTTTCTCCAGATCTTTATTGGTTAAGACTTTCTCCGGCAAATACGAGCCGGTTCCAATTATGCGAATACCCACTGTTTTCCTACTCTCATAAACTTTCTTTTATTTGTTGATTGATCTTCTTTTCCACAAACTCCCCTGCCACGCGAATACCATTAGAAATTGCCTTGGCGCTGGAACTGCCGTGGCAAACAATAGAACAGCCATCCACTCCCAGAAGAGGAGCTCCTCCATATTCAGCGTAATCCACTTTCTTCTTGATATTTCTAAAAGCGCCTCTCAACAACATAAGTGCCATTTTCCGTAAAGGATGTTTTAGAATCTCATCTCTAAATAGACTAATGAATTCTTCGGCTATACCCTCGCTAAATTTTAAGAGAACATTTCCTACGAAACCGTCGCAAACGATAACATCGGCCTTTCCTTTCACAATGTTTCTTCCTTCTACGTTGCCTACAAAATTCAGTCCTGATTGGCGCAGGAGTCGGTGAGCTTCCACGGTCACCTCATCCCCCTTGACTTCTTCTGCCCCGATGCTCAAGAGTCCGATGCGGGGATTCCCTTTATTCATAATCGTCTTCATGTAAATATTGCCCATTACGGCGAACTGCAGCAAATCTCTTGCCGTAGAGTTGACATTTGCACCGACGTCAAGAAGAACTACAGCCCCTCTTAAAGTAGGTATCGATACGGCAATAGCAGGACGATCAACTTTGGGTAATCTCCCCAAAACCATCAATGCTGAGGCCATAACTGCACCCGAGTTTCCTGCAGAAACCATGGCGTCAGCTACGCCTTCCTTGATTAATCGGGTAGCGACCATGATTGAGGAATCTTTTTTTTGCCGGCAAGCTATCGCCGGTGACTCATCCATGCCAATGACCTGTGAACAGTGGTGGATGGAAAGGGGTAGAGATGAACTCGCATAGTTCCTTATTTCTCTTGCCAGGCGGTTCTTATCCCCCACCAAAATTATTCCGTAACGAGTTTTTCTGGCGGCTTGCAATGCTCCTTCCACCACTACTCCGGGAGCAAAGTCGCCACCCATAGCATCTACAGCAATTCGCATGAAAAGGACCCCTCGTTAACTTTTACCTTTTCTTTTTCTTTTTTCCTCTATCTCTTTCTTTGTCTCAATTATCTTTTCTTCGTTATAATAGCCGCAATTGAAACAGGCAAAGTGAGGAAGTTTGAATTCCTTACACATCGGGCAAACAGATAGAGTGGGGATATTTAGTTTCCAGTTGGCTCTACGTTTGCCTCTTCTGGAAACAGAATGTCTTCTCTTGGGATTAGCCATAATATTTCCCTGTCCTGAACAATAAATTTTTATACTACAAGTTAAAGGCGGGTTTGTCAAGAAAAATCCCCTATTTCTTATGTGAGGACATCAGATATTGGTGGATTGCTCTGGCGCTCCTCCTGCCAGAAGCCATTGCGGAGATAACTGTGGCGGCACCACTGACAATATCTCCTCCCGCCCAGACACCTGCCTTCGAGGTCTTTCCACTGACTTCATCTATAACAATATAACCCCGTTTATTCAATTTCAAATCCGGCGTAGCGGAAGGAAGCAAAGGATTAGCCCCGGCGCCGATTGCCATTACTACTGTATCAACCTTGATGGTGAATTCAGAACCCTTGATGGGCACTGGCCGGCGGCGTCCCGACTCATCAGGCTCCCCCAGTTCCATCTTTATACATTCAATTCCAGTAACCCAGTTATTGTTATTGCCCAGAATCCGCACCGGATTGGTCAAAAATTTGAATTCTACTCCTTCATCCCTGGCATTTTCCACCTCTTCCGCCCGCGCCGGCATCTCCTGCGGGGAACGTCGATAAATATCGAAGACTTTTTTTGCCCCCAACCTCAAGGCTACCCGCGAGGCGTCCATAGCCACGTTTCCCCCTCCTACCACTGCTACTCTTCTGCCAATTCTTACGGGCGTATCGTACTCGGGAAACAGGTATGCTTTCATAAGATTGGTTCTGGTCAAAAATTCGTTGGCCGAATAGACACCGTTAAGGTTTTCCCCGGGAATGTTCATAAATTTGGGCAAACCGGCGCCAATGCCGACAAAAATAGCATCGTATCCCCGGGAGGAAAGTTCATCCAGAGTATAGATTTTGCCGATCACGTAGCCGGTTTTCACCTCCACGCCAAGAGAGCGAATATACTCTACCTCCCTTTCCACAATAGCCTTGGGTAAGCGAAATTCCGGAATCCCGTAGACGAGAACGCCGCCCGGTTTATGTAATGCTTCGAAAATCGTCACTTTATGGCCCAGCCTGATTAGATCGCCGGCGCAGGACAAGCTACCGGGCCCGGAGCCAATGACTGCCACTCTTTTTCCTGTGGGAGAAACACGTGGTGAGCTTTCCGGGTTTCCCTTCCGGATTTCCCAGTCAGCGGCAAAGCGCTCCAGGCGCCCAATGGCCACCGGCTCGTATTTTTTACCCAAAGTGCAGGCCTTCTCGCAGAGTCCCTCCTGGGGACACACTCTCCCGCACATCGCGGGCAAAAGGTTGGACTCCTTAATCTTGCGAATGGCTCCCCGGTAATCCTTCTGCATAATCCTGGCAATAAAAGCGGGAATATCGATTTCCACCGGACAGCCCTTGATGCAGGGCGGTTTCTTGCACTGGAGACACCTTCTCGCCTCTTGTTGGGCCTCTTCCTCCGAATAGCCCAAAGCCACCTCATCAAAATTGGTCACCCTGACAGAGGGTTTTTGCCGTGCCATTCTTCTTTTTTTGGGAACAATTTTCATTTTACTCTTCATGTTTATGTGCCGGATTATAGTGCTGGAGTGCTTCCTTCTCTTCCTGCAAGTAGATTCTCTGACGACTTAAGAGTTGGTCAAAATCTACCTGGTGGCCATCAAAATCCGGACCGTCCACGCAGGCAAATTTTGTCTTACCCCCCACCGATACCCGGCAAACGCCACACATTCCGGTAGCATCGACCATTATGGGATTAAGACTTACTATAGTCTTTATTCTATATGGCCTGGTCACTTCGGAAACAGCGCGCATCATAAGAGTGGGCCCCACGGCAAAGACCAGGCCAAATTTCTTATTTTCGTTAATTAACCTTTGTAATTCATCGGATACAAAACCCTTCCGCCCGTAAGAACCATCGTCAGTACTAACGTAAACTGCATCCGAGACAGAGGCTATCTGGTTTTCCCAGATTACCAGTTCCTTAGTGCGCGCACCGACAATAGATATCACCTTATTCCCGATTTTTTTAAAGGCCCTGGCTACGGGATATATGGGTGGTATTCCCACGCCTCCGCCTACGCAAACTACTGTGCCTGCATCTTCCATATGGGTCGGTCTGCCTAAAGGGCCAATAACATCGGATAGGATATCGCCTGAATTTAGCCTTCCCAACTGGCAAGTACTCTTGCCTGCTTCCTGAATTACTATAGTTACGGTTCCTTTATCCCTCTCATAGTCGGCAATAGTTAGGGGAATTCTTTCTCCTCTTTCGTCAATCCTCACCACTACGAACTGTCCCGGCTGAGCTTTCCGGGCAATCTCCGGCGCAGATATCAAAAATTCTTTTACGGATGGACCTAAATTTTTTTTATCAAGGATTTTGTACATTATTTCTTGTATGTTTTTTCTTCCCAGTGGTGTATTTCGTTTTCGGAAAAAAAGAACTTAACCTCCCTTTCTGCCGACTTCATTGAATCTGCTGCATGCAGGATATTGTGACGGTTATCCTGAGCGTAGAGCTTTCTTAATGTCTTCGGTTCTGCTTTCTGCGGGTCTGTATTGCCGGCAATGTCTCGCACTTCCTCAGTCACTTTCTCTCCCTCCAGGACCATGACCAGACAGGGATTTGACGACATAAAATTGACTAAGGGCTCGTAGAATTCCTTCCCTTTATGCTCCTGGTAAAACTCCTCGGCCTTCTCCCGGCTAAGAAGAACCATTTTGCAGGCAACGATTTTGAAATTATTCTGTTCGAAAGTAGTGATGACTTTTCCTACTATTTTCTTAGAGAGTGCGTCTGGCTTGATAATTACCAACGTGCGTTCCAAGCTTCTCTCCTTCCCCGGTCTCATTTTAGATCCTTGATGATTGCCTTGGCCATCTGAGAAGTTTTGGCAGTTCCTCCCAGGTCGTAGGTAACTGTCTCTCCTTTGGCGATTACCCGGGCTACGGCATTCTCCAGCATTTCTGCCTTTTCTTTCTCTCCCAAATGGCTTAACATTAAAACCCCTGATAAAATCATCGCCGTGGGATTTACTTTGTCCTTTCCTTTATATTTTGGTGCGCTACCGTGAGTTGCCTCGAAGATAGCAATCTCCTCACCGATATTTGCTCCCGGAGCTACACCCAGCCCTCCCACCAAACCGGCACACAAATCGGATATTATGTCCCCATAGAGATTGGGAAGGACCAATACATCGTAGAGTGCGGGCTTTTGCACCAATTGCATACACATATTATCCACGATTTTATCCTCAGATTGGATGTCTGAGTATTCCCGGGCGATTTCGTGGAATACTTTCACAAAGATTCCATCGGAGTATTTCATTATATTGGCTTTATGTATCCCGGTGACCTTGCGGCGGTTATTCTTCCTGGCGTACTCAAATGCAAAGCGAATAATCCTTTCCGAAGCGCGCCGGGAAATCGGCTTAATGCTTATTCCGGAATCATCGGAAATCCTCACATTGCGCGAATTCTGAATGAAATTGATGAGTTCACCGGTCTCGGATTTTCCCTCTTCAAATTCTATTCCCGAATATACATCTTCCGTATTCTCCCTGATTACTATCAGATCAATTCCTTCATACCGTGACCTCACGCCCGGGTACCATTTACAGGGACGGAGGCAAGCGTAGAGGTCGAGCTTCTGACGAAGGGCAACGTTGACGCTACGAAACCCTGTGCCCACGGGCGTAGTGACCGGCCCTTTCAAAGCGATTCTATTTTTCTTTATGGAATCGATTACCTTATCAGGTAGAGGCGTTCCGTACTTATCCATAATATCGGCTCCGGCATCGACTTTTTCCCATTGAATCTTTACACCCGTGGCCTCAATACACTTTCGGGCAGCGCCGACCACTTCCGGCCCCACGCCATCGCCAGGAATTAATGTAACCTTGTGCATACTCGCCCCCTTTATCTTTCGTAGCGGCAAAGCGCAAGCTTTGCCCTCTTATTGGCAGAGCTTCGCTCTGCAGCTACATCCCGCAAAAAATGACTCTGACCCCTTTTTTCTTTTACAATTGGAAAGTGCCGTGTTTGCGGATATGCTCTACCAGTCCGCCATCGCGCAAAATGTTAACCATTAGCCTGGGAAGCGGGCGGAATGTTAGTTCCAATCCATTTCTTTTATTCTTTATTATGCCCTTGGCTAAATCTATTTCCAGTTCATCTCCCTGAGCAATCTTCCCGGTTTCGCATTCCAGAACAGGCAGTCCGATATTTATTGCATTGCGGAAGAATATTCTGGCAAAAGACCTGGCCAAAACTGCTCTTACGCCGCTCAGTTTGATTATTGTGGGAGCGTGTTCCCGGGAGGAGCCCATACCGAAGTTCTTCCCTGCCACAATGAAATCGCCTGCTTTTACTTTCTTTATAAATTCGGGATTGGCGTCTTCCAGCGTATGTTTGGCCAGCTCCGGCAAATTGTTCCTCAAATGGAAATATCTCCCGGGCGCAATCAAATCCGTGCTGATGTTATCCCCAAACTTATGCGCTCTGCCTTTAAGAATCATTCTCCCCTCCTCCTCAAAAATCCAATTCATTTCTTTACTACCGTTAATCCTGTGCTCTCTTTATAGTTAATCCTACCCTTGAGAAGCCTAAAATTTTGTTCTATGAAATTCAATACTTTTTCCCTCTCCGTCACGCCTCTCTTTGTATCCAGTCCTTTACCCTCTCCCTTGACATAGTCAAAAACCAGAATTCCTCCCGTTTTTAAGTGATCATGGAGCACTTTTGTTACTGCCAATGGATTAGGTAAATGTTCCAGTACAGTGAGACATAATATTACATCATACTTCTTTTCTGGGGGTAAATTATCACAAATAGCAGGATCTATAGTAATAGAATCTATATAATCTTTTTGAGAAAATTTCCATCTCGCATATAAAAAATTTATTTGCTTTATATCCGCTATTGTAAATCTCAAATTCTTATACGAACAATACCTGATAAGCCCCGTGGTTATTGGCGCAATTCCACACCCATATTCCAAAATATGAGCATTATTGCGAATATGTTTGGAAAATAGATGAAAATCCAAATATGCCGACTTAGCATATTTCCAGATACAATGGAAAAGTAGATGGACATTCTCATTTTTTTGCCATGCCTCAATAAATTTTGTTGCATTTGACTCATCTTCATACGAAACTTCTTGAAATTTTGTACGATAATTAACCCGGAGAAAATGGAAGTCGATAATATCTATTGGTCTATTCTTCAGGTAATCAACCCAAAAATTTCTGAATTCCTCAAACCATCCCAGTAATAGATTTGAACACATTAATTTTTCCAAAAGACCTAATTTATACAGGATTCCCATAGAATACGTTCTTATCAGGGAACCAATCATTTTGAGAAATCTTATCCTATACTCTTTTCTTGTACAAGAATCCTTGTTGAATTTACGAGTTCTGTATAGATTCAAACTCTGTTCATTAAATGCTTTTTCTATATCTATGCAAACTTTATCAAATTTGTTACAATTTTCGTTTGCCATACTCTCCCCCGCAACATAAAAATAATGCCGATCTTCTGCAAAGGTTGCTTCTTATGCTATTTCCCTGGGGTCGCTTATCTTTCCCTTTACCGCTGTCCAGGCAGCCGTAGCTGGAGAAGAAAGATATATCTGGGACCTGGGATTACCCATTCTGCCCTTAAAATTGCGATTCGCTGTGGAAAGGCACTTCTCGTTATCTGCCAAAATTCCTCCCTGCAACCCCACGCAGGGCCCGCAACCAGGGTTCAAAATGGTGGCTCCCGCTTCCGCCAACACCTCCATAATTCCTTCTTTCACTGCCCGGAGGTAGACCCTCCGGGAAGCTGGAGCAACGATTAACCTTACTCCCGGAGCACATCTTCGCCCTTTCAATATCTTTGCCGCCAGGCGCAAATCCTCTATTCGCCCGTTGGTACAGGTGCCAATGAAAACCTGGTCAATTCTGATGTTTTTAGCTTTTATCTGAGAAATTGGTTTAACATTATCAGGGGTCTCGGGAAAGGCGACCATTGGCTCCAATTTTCTGGCTTCGATTGCAAGAACTTTTTCGTATTTTGCATCCTTGTCTGCCTTAATCTCTTTATATTTCTTTTCCCGGCCTCTCTCTTTTAAATAGGCTCTGGTTATTCCATCGGAAGCAACGATACCAGCCTTGGCTCCTGCTTCTACGGCCATATTGCAAAGAGTAAGCCTGCCGGAGATAGACATCTTTTCCACCGCCTCACCGGAAAATTCCAGAGCTCTGTAAGTTGCTCCGTCGGCTCGCAACACGCCGATAATGTACAGAATCAAATCCTTGGCCGAGACGCCCCGGGGAAACTTTCCTTCCACGTTAATCAAGAACGTCAGGGGAACTCTAAGCCAGGTCTTACCCGTAGCCATCGCTATGGCCACGTCTGTGGAGCCCATTCCGGTGGCAAAGGCACCCAGGGCACCGGAAGTGCAAGTGTGCGAATCGGCGCCAACCACAATATCGCCGGGATTCACGAAACTTTCCGCCAATATCTGATGGGAAATGCCTTCTCCAATGTCGGATAATTTCACCTTTGTCTTTTCTGCGAATTCCCGCAGGGCCTTATGGGCATTGGAGAGTTCCTGTCGCGGACTGGGAGCAGCGTGATCGAGGAAAATTATGGTGTTCCGTACCTTATGGGCGGCTATCTTACTTAGTTGTCGTAAAGCGAGAGGACCCGTGCCGTCCTGGAGCATGCAAATGTCTACCGGAACGATGGCTATTTCATCAGCGTAAACCTTTTTTTTGCAGCGGTTACTGATAATCTTTTCCGCAAGTGTTTGACCCATAACGGCTCCTTCCTGTGAATAATGTAAAGTCTATCCTGAGTAGAGACTTTCTATCTCTTTTACCATACAATCTATATCGAAAGCCGGATAAAGAGTCTTCCGACCCTCCTGTCCCATTTTTTGCGCTTGCTCCCTGTTTCTGATTAGCCAAACCACTCTTTCGGCCATTCTATTTAAGTCATCCGGCTCAATCAGGAATCCGTTTTTCCCGTCAATAATTGCTTCCCGGGCGCCATCTACGTTGGTAGCCACTACGGGTTTCCCGCATGCCCACGCTTCCAGGAAAACTCTGGGCAAACCCTCCCATATAGAAGTCAATACCAGAACATCAAAAATATGGATTAACTGCGGAATGTCTCTCCGCCACCCGGTCAAAATCACTTGTTTTTCCAGGTTTAGTTCTGCGATCAGTTTCTCGATTTTTGGCCTTAGCTCGCCGTCGCCAACCAGGACAAATCTTGCCCGGGAATAGATAGAACAGACCCTCTCAGCCAATCTGATAAAGTTCAAAGGAGCTTTTTGCGGCTTGAAACAGGCAATCATTCCGATTACGGATTCATTCTTTTCTACTCCGATTTCCCTTCTTTTTTCATCAATATCAATATTAATCTCAGAAAACGCTCTATTTTTTATCCCGCTGTGAATCACAGTGTATTGTTGCTCTTCTCCGATCCCGTTCGCCAGACCTTTCTTGATGTTCTCGCCAGATACAGCCACCAGTTTGTCAGTAACCCTGGCAGTCACCCTTTCCAACCAGATAAGCAGTTTTCTAACCCACCAATTTTGATAGTCGTTAAACCCGAATCCATGATAAGTATGCATTATTCTGGGAACTCTGGCAAAATGGGCCGCCCACCGGCCAAGAATGCCCGCTTTGGAAGAGTGAGTATGAACCAGCCCGACCTCTTTCGATTTCAGAAGCCGATACAAGGAAATCAGAGCCAGCGTATCTCTCAGCGGAGAAATAGGCCTGACTAGGTGGCGAATGAAGAAACACCTTATCCGGGGATTGTTTCCCACCTCCCGGTCAAGGATGCCACCCGGGCCGCTAATCAGGATAGGTTCGTACCTGTCGCGATCTAAATGCTCGACTGTGTAAATCGTGTTCTGCTGCGCGCCGCCCAGTTCCAGCATAGTAATGATATGGGCAACTCTTATCTTGGCCATTTTCGCATCCTGCCTCAGAAGATCCGCAAAAGTTCCGTCAAAGTTTGGCTATCTCCTTCAACCATTCTATCTCTCTCTTAAGGCCCTCTGTTAGATCGAAGCGGGGATTATAATTCAATAATTTTTTTGCTTTACCGATATCAGCAAGAGTATCCCTCATATCCCCTTTTTGCGGGTTGATATGCCTGATACGGGCTTTCTTTCCCATCAGCTTTTGCAGGAGAGCGGTTATTTCATTTATTTTCGTATGAATGCCCCCGCCAATATTGATCACCTCTCCCGAACAGTCCTTATCCATAATCAGGAAATTGGCTTTCACAACATCCTCAATATAAGTGAAATCGCGCGTCTGGTTTCCATCCCCGTAGATGGTAATCTCTTCTCCCTGTAATATTGCCCGTATAAACTTGTGAAAAGCCATATCCGGTCTCTGGCGCGGGCCGTAGACCGTAAAATACCTTAACGATACTACGGGAATCCCAAAATTCTTCCAGTAGGAATAACAGAGACTTTCACAGGCCAGCTTGGAGACGCCGTAAGGGGAGACTGGACAAAGTGGTCTATCTTCCCGCATCGGCAGCTTGCAATCTCCGTAAACGGAGGAAGACGAAGCGAAAATAAGCGATTTCAGAGGAAGTTTCTTGGTTGCCTCCAGCAATCTCTGCGTGGCCAGAATGTTGTTATTTATGTACGCTTCAAAACGCGTTCCCCAGCTGGCGAGAACTCCCGGCTGGGCAGCATGGTGGAAGACATAATCGACCCCTTCCAGCAATTTATCCCATTCTACACCCAAAACGTCTTCTCTTACAAGGGTGAAATTGGTTGATTGCCGCAGGCCCTGCACATTGGCTTCCTTAATTCTCCGGTCATAGTAATCTGTGAACGAGTCTATCCCTATGACCTCAAAGCCGGATTCAATCAATTTTTCCGACAGATGCGACCCGATAAATCCAGCGCAACCGGTAACCAGACAACGCATTTTCCCTCCTGAAAAGCCGACCGGCTATAACCGGTTCGGCATTTACCGTAACGTACGTAGCGGTCCCGATTCATCGGGAGAGCTACAACTTTGAAGCTAACTTCCCGGCAATTTCATTGCCCTCCAAAATTGCCTCTTCCATTGTAGAATACTTCCAGCCACCATATCGTCCCACTGAGTAGATACGATTCTTCTCCAGGTATTGTTTGATCGTCTCAAAGTTCCTATCTCGCTGTCTATCGTAAATTACGTAGGCGTACGGTATCTGTTCTCTATGCTCCACAATGATTTCCCTCTCCGTTCTTAGAATCCCGGCTTTGACCAGGTCCTTTTTTGCTCGGGCGATAAGTTCTCTTTTCCTTTTCGCGCTCAACTGGCCTGGCTTACAGGCAATCTCCACGCAGAGAGAGCTGGTGCCAGCAGGACACATATTGCGGGAAAACTTCTTGGGAAACCCGACCCGATAGAAAATATATTTTTTCTCGGGAAAATAGACCCAATGTCCGTGATCCACGTTCTCGCGTTTAATTCCCAGATTCAGGCTCAAAACTGAGTTATGTTTCAACTTTCCGGCGGCATCCTTAATTCTTTGTGGCATATCTTCTATTATCTTTAAAACCAATTCTTTCAGAGGAACTGTGGAAACCAGGAATGGGAAATTCTCCTCGATTTTTCCCCCTTTGAAGTAGGCCACTTTCTTTCTTATGTCTAACTTGGAAAGGGCTGTATTCAATTTCAAATTCTTAATCCTGTCAGCAAATGCATCAGGCAATTTCTGGATGCCGCCTTTTTGCGGATAGTCGAAACGGACATTGTATCCGAAAGCCTTTTCCTGTTCTTCCAAAGCACCAATTACCACTTCTCGAAAATCGGGTAAAGGCACATATTTTAGCCACCCACAGGTCAGTTTTCTTGGATGGACTGTCCATATTTTTTGATTGTACGGAATCATAAAATGTTCGGCAATTCCTTTTCCGAAATTTCGTAAAATCCAATCGTAGAATGACTCCTCAGACGGAACCTTCCGGGAGTGACGAAAACGGCACCTCGCATCAATAAATCCAAAGACACATTCTTTCACTACTTCTTTTGGCAGGCCGTATGTATTCGCCTGGAACGGATATCTGGTGTAAATACCCCGGGAATAGATACGGGCGTCTCTGGGGATATCGGCCTTGATATTTCCCTGCAAAAGTTCTCTTACCAGATGCTTAGTATATTGCTGCTTCAAGTGCAGAAGGTGTCCCAGGACGTCGAAAGTGAATCTGCCTGTCAATCCGCGCCCTTCTCTGTACTCTGAACGACACAGGCCACCGACCTTCTCTCTTTTCTCGTAAATAGAGTAGTCTATTCCTCCCAGCTTCTCCAGATGGAAAGCAGTCGATAGACCGGTCAACCCCGCTCCTATTATCAATACTTTTCCCGTCATCATTCCACCCTGACATAAACTAAGCGAGTAGCAAAAATGATAGCAAAAGCGATAATCACCGCGTATATAATCACCGCCAGCTCAAATCTAATTATGGTTATGAGAAACGCCGCCAGTCCCAGAATGGCCGTGAGAAAGTAGTTAATCAGAACGACTTTCTTCCTGCTGTGTCCCATTGCCTCCAGCCGGAAAGCAAAATGGTCGCGGCTTCCGGCAAATATCGATTTCCCGTTGAGTATCCGGAAAAATATGACCAATAATGTGTCGTAGATGGGGATGCCCAAGACCAAGAAGGGAGCAAAAAGTCCGATATTATTTATTGTCGTATAACTTTCTCCCAACGAGATAGCAGCCAGAATGAACCCGATAAACAAGCTCCCGGAATCTCCCATAAATATCTTTGCTGGTTGCCAGTTGTATTTCAAGAAACCGAGGCAACTTCCCGCAAGAGCCAAGGCGGCAAAGTTGACATAAATCTTTTCCGTGGGTAAAGCAATGAAGGAAAAAGCCAGACCAGCAATAACCACCACTCCCGCAGCCAGGCCGTCCATTATATCAATTATGTTAATGGCATTAGTTATGCCCACTACCCAGAAAACAGTCAGAATGATGGACAAGGGCAGATTGGAAACGAATTCTATTCTGATATTATACAGAATAAGGATGAGGCTGGCAATGAATTGTCCAAAAAGCTTTACTCTGTAGTCGAGTTTCCAGATGTCGTCGATAACTCCCAGGACCATTATTAAGGTCCCTCCGTAGAATATTCCGCGGAGGTTGCGCAGAGTTCCCGTGGGGAAATGAGTGAGAAATCTGACTCCCAAAAGAGTAAAAATAAAAGCCAGCCAGATGGCCAATCCCCCTAAATAGGGAACCGGAGCGGAATGAATCTTCAAATCGGGAACAGGATGGTCGAGAATTTCAAACTTGATGGCTATTTTTCTTAACAGAGGAGTCAATACGTAGGCTAAAGCCAGAGCAAAGAAAAATGCCACTACATAGGAAATCATGGTTAACCTCCCAGGTATTTCTGTAAATATCTGATTCTGTTACGGGCGACATCAGTCCATATGCTTTCGGGATAATTGGCAGAAATTAGACCATACTCATCCTTGGCCTTTTTCCAATCCTGCAATTTCTCATAGCATTGGCCTATGTAGAATTGGGCGTAATCGGAATAGCCATATTGGCTGTAATCTTTTATGAATTTCCTGTAAGCTTTAATTGCCTCTTGCCACTCTTCCAGTTTACGGCAACATTCGGCAATCTTAAATTGGGCATTGGCCACAAATCTATTCTGGGGGAAATCCCGAATGAGATTCTTATATTCACCCATTGCCTTACCGTAATCTTTGAGTTTGAACTGATATATGTCGCCCAGAAAATACAAGGCCTCGCTGACCAGTCCCGATTTGGGATATTTTTCAATAATATTAATGAGACTCTGGATCGACTTTTCATATTTGCCTCGTTCAAAATGTTTCTCTGCAAGAATGTAATCATTCAACGCCTGAGGATAGTTGAGATTATTCTTAATAAGCTCCACCCTCTCCCGGGCAATAGTGACCCATTTAGACCGGGGATATTTCCCCAGCAATTCCTGGTATACACCGCAGATTCTATTATGGTCCACCTTCTCAAAAAAGAGAAGATTTCCCAGGCGAAATAGGCTCTCTTCGTGAAAGGGATAATCAGAGAATTCCTCCATTATATGCGTATAACACTCAATTGCATTATCCAGGTAACCTTTATGGCGATGAGGATTATTTTGATAAAATTGAGCCAGAAGCCAACGTCCCCAGGCTTTCACATTTTTATCTTTGGTTGTGGCGATACATTCCTCATATTCAGAAACCGTGTATTTTTTGTCGCCTTTTTCCTGTTTATGGAGAGGTTTTACTTTTTTTCTTATTTTATCCGCTACTCTTTTATATTTCTTTTTGCGGGAAAGTGACAGCAAAAGCCACCTTATCGAAAAGTATAATATGACAAAGACGACAACTGTTGCAGCATAAATTATTAACTTTATATTCATTTTTCCCTTTCCAATTACGTCAAAAGTTTCTTTTGGAACCACTGCACAGTCATTTCCAGGCCCTTGGGAAACTCAATCTCCGGCGAATAATGGAGTATCTTGCGAGCCAGGGAGATATCTGCCAAGGAATGTCTCACGTCACCCTTTCTGGGATTCCCGTAAGTGGGCTCTATCTTAGCGTGGAGAATCTTATTCAGCTTCTTTACCAATTCATTTATAGTCACTCTTTTACCACAAGCAACATTGAGCACTTTCCCCGGTGCTTCTTTTGCTTTGCACGCCTGTAAATTGGCTTCCACTACATTGTCGATAAAAGAGAAGTCCCGCGACTGCTCACCGTCACCATAGATAGGAGGCGCTTTGCCTTGCAACATGAGAGTGATGAATTTGGGAATTACTGCTGCATATTGCGAACCGGGATCCTGTCTGGGACCAAAAACATTAAAGTAACGCAGACAGACTGTCTCCAGTCCGTAAATAGAATAGTATATTCGACAATACTCTTCTCCCAACAACTTGGTGACCGCATAAGGAGACTGAGGATTAGCTTTCGTTTCTTCTTTTTTAGGCAGAGCGGGAGTATCTCCATAAACCGAAGAAGAAGAAGCATAAATTACTCTCTTGACCTTCGCCTCGCTGGCCGCCAACAGAACATTCAACGTGCCCAGAACGTTAACCCTGGTAGTAGTAAGAGGATCTTTTACTGACCTTTCTACAGAGGGCAATGCTGCCTGGTGGAGGACAAAATCGACTCCCCGCATTGCTCTCTTGACTATTTCCAAGTCCCTGATATCTCCCTCAATTAGCTCGACATTGTCTTTAAATCCGACGATATTTTCTCTCTTACCGGTAGAGAAGTCATCCAGTATTCTGACACTCTCTTCCCTTCTAACCAGTTCCCGGCAAATATTTGAGCCAATAAAACCGGCCCCTCCCGTCACTAAATATGACGCCAATGTTCTCCCCTTCTCTTATTACTTTTCAAAGTTTTACTATCTTCTTATCTCTTATCCCTTTGGTTGCGTTTCTGGAATCTACGACCAGCTTTGCGTTCTTTACAATCTGTTTATAATCATAGACACTGTGGTCCGTAGTAATTACCACGCAATCAGCATTTCCTAAAGAACTCCCCGTCAGGGAAATCGATTTCAGCCCCTCTACTTGAGGCACATAAGGGTCATTATATACGATCTTTCCTCCTTTTTCCTTAAGAAGCCTCATAACATCCAAAGCCGGGGATTCCCGAATGTCCGAGACATTTCTCTTATAGGCTACCCCTAAGATCAAGATTTTGGATCCCTTTATACTTTTCTCTCTCTCATTTAGTGCAGCGTCAATTTTACTAACCAGAAACTCCGGCATTTTACTGTTTATCTCACCAGCCAGTTCAATAAAACGGGCATAAAAGTTTAAAGCTTTCAGTTTCCAGGAAAGATAGTGGGGATCTATAGGTACGCAGTGGCCACCCAAGCCCGGGCCCGGGTAGAAAGGCATAAAACCGAATGGCTTTGTCGCCGCTGCGTCTATCACCTCCCAGGTATCCAAGTTCAACCGGTCACAAATGAGGGCAATCTCATTAACCAATCCCACGTTAACAATGCGAAAGGTATTCTCCAGAAGTTTTACCATCTCCGCCGATTCCGTCGTGGAAACAGGAACCACCTCGTCAATTATCTGTTCATAGAGAGTAACTGCAATACTGGTACATTTCTTTGTGATTCCACTTACAATTTTTGGAGTATTCCTTATAGTATAAATCTTATTGCCGGGATCTACGCGTTCCGGCGAGAAAGCCAGAAAGAAGTCCCTTCCCACTCGCATATTTCTCGCTTCCAAGCGGGGAAGAATTACCTCTCTCGTCGTGCCCGGATAGGTAGTGCTTTCCAGTATAACCAGTTGTGCCGGGTGCAAATATTTAGCCACTTCTTCAACGGCAGAAATAATATACGAGATATCGGGGTCTCTCGTCTTGCGTAAAGGCGTGGGCACGCATATGCTTACGGCATCCATCTTTTTCAAAACTGAGAAGTCTGTAGTTGCCTTCAATCTATTATTTTTTACTAACTCCTTTAAATCACTCTGCTGGACATCTTGAATATAGCACTTTCCTTCATTAATCATTCTTACTTTATCCTTATCGATTTCAATTCCAGTAACATCAAATCCTGCTTTACTAAACTCCGTTGCCAGAGGCAATCCTGTGTAGCCCAGTCCTATGACTGCTATTTTAGCTCTCTTTTTTATAATTCTCTCTTTCAACGTCATTTTATCTTCTCCTTTCCGCTTTACCTTCTATCCGGTAACTCAGGCCCAACAGTCTGCTGAATTTTCGTTTATCTAACCATTGCTCTATCCCTCTCATAATTTCATTAATTACCCTGTAGCGATTGAGAAAAAAAATAGTAAAATACGTTAACCCTACGTGCCCTATAGAGTAATTCGTTTTCTTCAGAATACTTCCAATCTGTTCCAAATTAAACATCCTTTCCGTTGTATAGCCAACCTTTTTGCCCGTCCTTGGATCTTGAACAAAATAGGCGTCCCACGACCAGCGACCCATCTGAATGACTTGTCTGGCGCGAACACAAGGATTGTCCCCATTACCCTCAGAAATTATAACTCTTCCTCCAGGATTTAGTTGCCTACGGGCTAACTTCAAGAAGTCTTCAGCCGGATGAATGTGGGATATAGCCTCGTTCATCCAGATTATATCAAACTTTTGTTTTTTTACAACTTCAAATACGTTACCAAGAACAAATTCGACTTTTCGTCTAATTAGATCCCTATAGAATAATTTCCTTTTTTCTGCTGTTTTTATCATTTTTTCTTTTATATCTACTCCCACCACCTCTGCACCTAAAGAAGAGAAAAAAATCGATTCTGAACCCAAACCACAGCCCGCATCCAAAATAATGGGATTTCTCAAGTTAAACAATAAATTTATCATATAACTTAGTCGGCCATAGTATAATTTCTTATACAGGGCCCTGCGAAGTTTATTATTAAAAGAACGATGATAATATCTTTTAAAGAATTTATATCCGTCAGAATCCAAAAAAGGATTCCTTCTATCGTATTCCCGCTCTAAGATAGAAAAAAAATCATTGAAAATTTCTAAAGAATCCTTCATTTCTCTCCCAAAACTCCAATCTCAAATGTGACCGTTCCCCCACCGGTTTTCTGTCCATACCTTCCTTCTCAAAGAATTATTGTAGGCACAGGTTCAATCTGTGCAAAATTTTAAATCGCCATCGAGAAACATCTGATGCCAAAGTTCAAGGTTCAAAAGTATCCATAGTCTATATCCATGATCGACTCTTCCGGAAATATGTTCGTCCAATAGCCGCTGAACGGTTTCTTTCTCAAAGTACCCTCTATCTATGCATCTTTTATGCAAAAGAACTTCCTGAACATAACTCTTTAATCCCCCGCGCAACCATTCACCAATCGGTAGACCAAAGCCCATCTTGCCTCTGTAGAGTATCTCTCCGGGAAGTAAGTTCTTTAGCGCTTTCTTCAAAATATATTTACTGGTAAACCCCCTTAATTTTAAGCGGGCCGGTATTTGAGCACTAAATTCAATAAGTTTATAGTCCAAAAACGGTGAGCGCGTTTCCAGTGAATTTGCCATTGTAGCTATGTCCATCTTTACCAGTAAGTTATCAGGCAAATAAGTCATCATATCGGTGTACAGAATCCTATCCAGGAAATCTTCCGCATCACTCTGACCAGTAATATCGGCCATATAACCAAAAGTGTCGAAATCCCTGAACCTGTCTCGCGTTTCTTCCCTGTAAAGGCTCTGTTTCATATCGTCATCAAAAAAAGAATGCCACTTAACATTGCGTCTCTCAGGAGAAAAGGATGAGGCCTGTACGAATTGTTTTAATCTTCTTATCAAATCTTTTCTTTTCGTGGATTCAGGTAGATTTCTCACCAGTCTTCTAATTATTGCTTCCCTTACGAATTCAGGTAATTTCCCGTAATAGGTTGATAATTTGTTTGCTTTGTATCTATCATAGCCAGCAAAATTTTCATCTCCTCCATCTCCGTTCAAAGCAACTTTTACGTATTTCGCGGTTTCCCGGCCGATATAATACGTGGGAATAGCCGACGGGTCAGCAAATGGCTCATTATAATGCCATATCAGCCGGGGAAGAATTTCTATAACGTCAGGCTTAACCATAAATTCGGAATGCTCGGTATGGAAATAATCAGCAACAAGACGAGCGTATTTCAATTCCGTGAATGATTTCTCTTCAAAGCCAACGGAAAAAGTCTTAACCGGCTTATCTGCCAATCGACTCATCAATCCCACCACTGTAGAAGAGTCCAGCCCTCCGGAAAGGAACGCTCCCAGGGGAACATCGCTAATCAATCTCATTCTTGTGGATTCTTCAAGTAAATCCAGAATCCTGCGGGAATATTCTTTTTCATCAAGTTCTAACTTATTACTATAATTCAGTTGCCAGTAACGTTGGAGTTTAATATTTCCCTTTCGGTCACAGAGTAGTACATTTGCCGGGGGGAGTTTCTTAATCCCTTCAAACATTGTAAGCGGGCCGGGGACAAACTGATACGTTAGATAATAGTGTAATGCATCCATATTTACCTGGCATTTTAAGCCCGGATACTGCAGAATAGATTTTATCTCGGAAGCAAAAATTAAATTACCCCGATGCACCGTGTATACCAGGGGTTTCTGCCCTAGCCTATCCCGGGCTAACAAGAGCTCGTTTCTATGACCATCCCATAAGCCAAAAGCGAACATTCCTCTGAGGTATTTGACGCAGCTGGCACCGTAATCTTCGTAGAGATGGACGATTGTTTCCGTATCGCTTTTGGTATAGTATTTATGTCCTCTTCTCTCCGTTTCCTCCCTTAACTCGGGAAAATTATAAATCTCCCCGTTGTAGACAACCCAGATTTTCCCGTCTTCATTATGTATCGGCTGATGTCCGGTCTCAAGATCGATAATCGCCAACCTCTTTATTCCCAAACCTATTCCCGGCGGTCCTCCGCTATCGCTTGTTCCCGTAAAATAACCTTCATCATCGGGTCCGCGATGCTTCAAGACATCGCACATTCTCCTGAGTATTTCGCCATCAATATGTCCATCATTATCAAAATTGACAATGCCGCAGATACCACACATAGTATTTAATCCTTGGGAACGACTTTTATTAATGCTTTACCCGGAATCAGATTATAATACTTTTTTAGCTCTGTTGTAAAATAGTATGGCTCATAGATATCGGCCAGATATACCGATCGCTTATTTATATAGGTGTCAATCATTCGTTTGAAAGTCATAATTGGTCTTTCTTTACCGTAAATTATCTGATCGACAATTTCCTCCTTAATCAATACATCCCGTCTTTCATCTAAAACTTCCTGAGCATAAAGAAGTGCCATGCCCGGATTGAAATCGGCAATTATGACTGAATTCGGTCCTGCTTCCGTAAAGGCAGCCTCCACGTAATTTGTTGCACCGTACTCTTTGTTCTTCGGGGGCCATAAATAATAGACGAATTTGTCGCGGTAAGGTAAATCCCGCACAAAACTCAATTGTATCCCTGTGGATTTCAATATACCGGGCATAATTCTATAAGCACCCACCGTAGGTAAAACAAGAACCAAAAAAAGCAAAATATTTTTAAACTTGAAAATGGGTAGCCGTTTTGAGAATCTATCTAATCCCCTCCCCAGGTAAAGTGAAAATACCAAATAGGTGGGAAGAAGTAAAGCAAACTGCCTTGCCTTCATGAAATAACCGGAAGCAGGAATAAGGGTGGAAAGAAAAAGAAGCAAGAATCCATAAAATACGCGGGATTTCTCTTTTCTAAGCAAATATGCCCCCCATAAACCAAGGAAAAAACACAAAAACGGAAACTGATAGCCAAGATAAAAAGGATAGCGTAAAATTTCCCGGGGAAGCCTTCCCATTGCAAAATAACTATGGCCTAACTCACCATAATAACTTGCAAAAAAATTTCTAAGAGTCTCCTGCCACGTAAAATTACTAAGAACTTTTACTCCTATGATCAAAGGGAGAAAACCAAGAACAAAAGAAGTTAAACATAAAAATATTTTATCCAAAGCAAATTTCTTTAAAACGGATTTATCCGCTACTAATAATAGGTAACCTGCTAACCAGAGGAAGTGGGAATTATGATTTCCCAATGATAGAGCGAAGAAGAAGAAAAATAGATAGAGGAAGAAAAATTTGTTTTCTTCGGTAAATTTAAAAACCAACCACAAGCACAATGCTCTAAAAAAGATATCCAGAGCATAACTTTCGTTAATCACTGCATAGTGCCAGTAAGTCTGGGAAATTCCCAAAGCAACAGCTGAAATGAAAGAGACAAGATGGTTAGAGGTTAGACTTAGAATTATCCAGTAAACAAAAAACAAAGCCAGAGTAGCAAAAAAAGCAGACATAAGATTCTGGCCATAAGCTAAATTAAGAGGAAGTTTAGAAAAAATAATACCGAAAAGTGTATGTAGACCATGCGAACCCCAACCAAAACTTACAAATTTCTTATAAACAAAGATTGCAAGCTTTGCAGAATCGCTCCATAGGTAAGTAGGAGCAAGTGTTAAAAGATAAATAGCTCCCGCCAATAATATCAACAAATAGGCAAAAATGGTTCTTTTATTCATTACTTTTCCCTGCCATCTTCGTTATTAGCGCTTTGAAATAGCCATTTATCATACCCGTAGCTTTCAAAAAATTTCCTGCCAAAAACTGGCGTAGTACCCAGCCTATGCTGGACCAACAAAATTTCGAGTAATTCCAGAAACTCTTTTCCACGTTATCGTCAAAAATGATAAACTGATTATGTCCCTCTTTCTCTCCCCTGGCAAAGTTGTTTTCTCTGGCTGCAGCTGTTTGTTTATGAAAAAGCCTCGCCCGGGGCTCAAGGATAAAATAGTAACCCTGCTTTTTTGTCTTTAAAAAAAATTCAACATCATCGGCAGGTGTTCTCCCCGGGCTTAACTGCCGGAATGGTATCCTGGCTATCAAATCCTTTTTAAAAGAAGTAACCCCTCCGGGAAGATAAAATACCTTTTCCTCTTTTCTTACCTCGGTTGTCCACACCTGAAATCCCACATCCGTAACGTCCCATTTTACTGAAGAAGAAAGTAAGAAAATTCTATGGAACAACTTTTCCGTAAATGTGATCTTGCGAATGTTCTTTATTACTCCACCAATACCTCCCAAACTCCCTTCCTGTTTGTGCCTTTCCCAGTCTTCTTTTAGAACTTTTACGTACTCCCTGTCCAAAATTACATCGTCATCAAGAAATAGAACAACGGGGCTTCTCGCTTTTGATGCCCCAATATTTCGAGACATAGAAAGTCCGGGGACGTCCTTCTTAATATATTGGAATCGAATACCAGTCGCTTCTGTTTTCTCTGATATAGCTGATACAAACTTTTCCGGAAGATCTCCATCATCAACGATAAGCACCTCATTGGGCAATACTTTCTGATTCAAAATAGAGGAAATGCATTCAAAAAGAGTATCCGGCCTATCTTTTGTGGGAATAACGACACTTATATCCATTTTAATTGTAATTTCTGTGTCTCCATCGCCTTATCTTTTCCCGGAAAGAAGCAGGAATTACCAAGGCAATCAAATTCTTCATCATAAATACGGCGTAATACAAAGGATAGCTACCTCTTTTAAGCATTTCCATCTGAATTCTCAGCGAGTCGATTGTTTGGCGTCGCATTTTCCTTTCCGAAACTTTCTTAGGGAAACGCCTTATCAAAAGTACCTCATCGTAATTCCTCAATTCGCTAAATCGCGCTATCCTGGAAAAAAGTTCATAATCCTGGGAAGTAGGAAAAGTTTCATCATAAGTTCCCGCTTTTTCTAAGATTTCTTTTCGCATCATCGTCGTGGGATGAGAAATTGGATTATAAAAGAAAAGTGCTTTCTTTATATCTTTCCACGATTGAGGATTCTGCTTGCGAGGAAGAATATTACCCGATTCATCAACTTCCTGGTAACAGGAACCAATAGCTCCCGTCTGCGGATTTTTCTCCATAAATTCCACTTGTTTCTGAAGCCTTTCCGGGAGAGATATGTCGTCAGCATCCATTCGGGCAATATATTTCCCTTGAGCAATCTTAATGCCATCATTTAAAGATTTCGCTAATCCCTCTTTTTTCTCATGACTTATAATCCTGATTCTCTTATCTTTTTCCGCAAGTCTTTTAATAATTTCATACGTCTTATCCAATGAACCATCATTAATTATGATAAATTCAAAATCGTTAAATGTTTGGTTCAATATACTCTCCGTAGCCCGGGAAACATGTTGCTCTTCATTATGCGCACTCATTATCACGGAAATCATAACCATAAGATTCTCTTCCACACTGATAACTAGTTCATTTTATTAATTGATGTCTTTTCACAACTTTTGCATTACCAATCGGCACATGTGACCACATAAGGGAGCCAATGTTTCATTTATAATCAGTCTAATCGCCCGAATTACGTAATTTTCGCCTCGATAATCATAAAGTATCTGCAAAATAGGTTTAAAAGCAGGAAATGCTTGTTTGAATCCCCTTAAGCCATCTTCCCCTTTTCTTGAAACCAGCTTAAACCCATGTCTTTCTAAATTTCTTATCACCAATAAAGGATTAAAGGCAAACTGATAGAATTCAAGCCCAGCGCTGACTTTCGGCTTCTTGGTACTATAGGTGCCAAGTAATATTTTAATTCTCCTCAACGCAGATATCTGGGGAAAAGTAATTATGAAATAACCATTTGGTTTTAATACCCTGTACGCCTCTCTCACGATTTCGCCATAACCATCGATGAAATGTTCAATTACGCCAAACGAATAGTATATGTTAAAATAATAATCCGGAAATGATAGATTCCTTACATCATCTACCGATACATTCAAATTGGGAAATGTCTCCTTGACTCTTTTTATCGTTCTTTCAGCAGAATCAACCCCATAGACATTGTATCTTTTCCTTTGCAAACAATATACATATCCCCCAATCCCGCATCCACCTTCAAGGACCTGCCCCTCTTTTGCATCCAGATATCTTTTCGTAAGCCCAATTATATATCTGTTGGTTCTATAATTTTCTATCGTTTTTCTTAAATTTCCTGAATAGTATTTATTCCAATGTTTATCCCAGAAGTTACCTGTTACTTTCTTTTCATAGAAAACGAGACGATCTCGTTGTTCATCATAGATTTTCATAACTTTTTCTTCCCGCTTCGCAATATTTGACTGCGGTACTGAACATCAAAAATATCCAAAATATACCTTATTAACCTCAAAAATGTAATCGGTCAATTCTTGTCCCTGCCATTAATCCTATTTATCTCATACAAACTCGCATATTTATATTGTTGAATTAGTTTCGGAACACTATAGTTATTTAGCGATAAGCCATTTTCACGCAATAATCCTTGCAGTGTTTGTCTTAGCTCATGGACTATTACCAAAATATGATAACTGGAATCTAAATCATAAAAGAAATGCTTAACAGGAACGTCGTAAAGATTAAAATAGTATATCAAGGGAGCATCCGAAGG
>CAYFRM010000006.1:0-8368 GCA_964345635.1 uncultured Clostridia bacterium | reverse complement strand
GATACTCCCTCGCTCGCCTGGTCTGCTCAGATACCGCAGGTCTATAGTGAACCCCATCCCTCTCTGATATCACATACCCGGGATCAAATAATAATCCTGAATATTTTGTGCTCCTTGCTTTCACGAATTTCCCTGTATTTTGGTTATACCCTACTTTCTTTGGCATCTGCGGCTCTTCTATTCCTACTTTTCCAAATCCTTCTAACTTAATAGGTTCAATTCCTATCCTGAATGGCATCCAACCTTTTAACTCATTCTCCCCTGGCCCTGTCATTGTCTGGCGTATCTCTGCTTCATCTGCAAATTCTGGTAATCCATTCTCTTCTAAAAAGCGCCTCAGATGCTCTCTACCCTTTGATGATATGGCTATCAGGTTTGCTCCCGGCCCTCCTGCTCCCAGGGCCATTATCGCTATATGCCCATCTTTTCTGGCTGCCTCTACTAAACTGGATATCGGTTCATAGGTATATAGACTTATCTCTGATAAATTGTCTCCGTGTTTTCTATAAAATTGCTGTAATACTTCATCTCCCTTGAATCTCTTACCATACTTCTGTGCATACTCTGGGACTTGTTCTCCTTTTGACGCTTTTATCGCTAAATCTAACCACCTCTTACAAATCTCATCTCGTATCTCTACGTATCTATTTACTGACTTTACTACCTCTTCCCAATCCCCGTCCATCAGTGCCTTGTTGTACTTCGCTGTTAATCCAATCTTCTCCTTATGCAGTTTGTATCCTATCTCATCCTTATCTCTCAATAAATCTGTCCACATCGTATTGATTAACTCTGCTGTCCTAGCTATCTCTGCCTTCCCATCCCTGTACTTCTTCCCTGCCTGCACTAATGCCATATGTGATTCTACACTTTCTCTATCTATATCTACTGGTATGGAAAATGCTCCGTATGGATTTATCAGATTCCCTTTCTCATCCTTCTTCCCTGACTGCCATATATGCCTGTATACCCCTCCTAATATACTTGCCAGATGTCCCTGCCCTCCTGTCAATCCTTGAAAATCCTGATTCTCTAATTTCACTGCTTCCCTGAATATCTCTGCCCAGGTCAGGTTCCTTCCTGACAACATACTCGCTGCTGCTAAAAGCGCTACCATAAACGCATTTGATGACTCCATCCCTCCTGCCAGAGCCATCGGTGATACCTCTTCACAGATTATCCTTACTCCCCTTATACCAAACAGATTGGCAAATATGTATGCCGGCGCATCCTTCATCCCGTGTGGTGTTACCATTACCCCTGGCCTGTTCGGGTCTTCTACTACCCTTACCTTATTCCTTACCCTGTATGGATTATCTTCTGTGATACCATAATCCGGTGCTACATATTCAACTACATCAGGGTCATCAAGGGATTCAAACCTTATCTTCGCTGCAAATTCACTGGCAAAGGTTAGTGTCGATGGTATATCTACCAGGAAATTTGCTCCCTTCTCTGTTAGCGTCTTCTGAAACTCTGGTAAATCTAACGATGAACCTGGCCCATCTACTCCTCTCAAATGTGCCTTTATCGTGAGTGGTTGACCGAGATCCTTTGCTTTCTTAAGATACTCCCTCGCTCGCCTGGTCTGCTCAGATACCGCAGGTCTATAGTGAACCCCATCCCGCTCTGAAATAACATTCCCGGGGTCAAATAACAAACCTCCCACCACATTTGTACCTATTATGGTCATATATATTCCAAGAATAAACACTCTCGCTCGCCTGGTTAGATAACCCATACCCCTCAATAATTCATTAAACAATATGGTACTGCCTCTCTTCTCTTTACGTAAAGTGCGGGGTTTTGTGGCAACCGCTACCAGGTGCCGTCTACCCTCTTGAAGAGGGTCCGGTCTTAATACCTTGATATCAAAACCATCTAGCATTTCTCTGAGATAATCTTCGCTAAAGAATCTTCTAATTTCGCCTTCATGTGGACCGCCAGTAAAAACTACCATATTTTCTTCTCGGTAATCACGCATATCTTCACGTTTTACAAATCGCTCATCATCAGTAGATACAACCGATAAAGCAAACACCCCACCTGGCTTTAGAACTTTAAGAATCCGTTCAAATATAAATCGCGTTGTTTCATCATCGAAATATTGCAGTGACAAATGGGCATGGACGATATCGTAAGACTCTTCTGAGGCTCCTCTCAGAAAATCAACGAGGTCTCGTTGTACCAATTTAACATTTGAAATATTCTCTTCCTTTAGTTTTTGACCAAATGTATCTAATGCTGTTTTGCTAAAATCTACAGCCGTGATATTACATTTTTTTCTTGCCAGACCAAGAGAGCCTCCGAAACCAGCTCCACAACCAAGATCAAGTACCGACATCTCTTCTGGTTCTTTACCTGAAGTAAATTGTTCAATCTCTGATACAATTCCTGGGAACTTTATTTTCCTTACTCTTCTTTTAAACTGCCTATCATGAATTTCCTGTTGTTTCCTAATCTGCGTATCTTCTCTTTCCTTCACCGGCAGGGAGGATGATAAAATGGAAACTATATCTTTAATGCTTTCCAAGACATTTTCTGGATTGAACTGATAAGCTTTTAATCTAGCTTTCTTAGCTCCCTCTACACAATCTTTACTATCATCTATTAATAAACCCTCTTCAGGATCTACTCCTGCATCTTCGACCACTTCTGAATAGCTACGCGGCTCTGGTTTTGCATATTCTCTATCACAGGAAGCGTAAAAATCTCTATCTTTATCTTCTAATAATCGAACAGCTTTTAACTTAGTCGCAGGATCTTTGTAATGTCTGACCAAAAATGGGCATACAGTTGTCAATATACGATATTTATAACCTTTCCCCTTTAAATCTTTTATTAAAGAAATAACCTCAGGAATTTCTCCTATCAATACTTTAATATATATTTCCTCGAAGAATTCTTGTGGTGTTAACGTTATTTCTCTGCCTAACTTATTTTCAAGCCATTTTCTTATTCCATCTACTGCTTCTGCCTCATCAATTATTCTGTGCTCGTACATATAAAGCGGATGTTCACGATCCGTATTCCTCTTTTCAAGGTATTCGTAAGCAACATCTTCATCTATTCCAAAACGTTTTGCCAATTCTTTAGCAACTCGTCTAAAACTGAACCGCTCAATTACATTGCCATGGTCAAATATCACGACTTTAATCGGAGATTCTGAGGCAGGAGGAATTGCATCTAAATATTTCTGCAAGAGGCGGGCGTTTTGTATATCTTCTTCGGCTAACTTATCCATTAATTCTTGAGCGACATTAGAGATACCTTTTTTGCGTGACACGCTGAGGGCCTGGCGGTGGGAAAGTCCTAAGATGTGGAGGGCTTCGTGGAATCCAACGTCAAAAGGAGCAAGATAATCCGCTTCTCTTACGAATCCTGCTGAAATGTAAACGTTTTTGAATCCCACTCCAAAATGCGCGGCTGCATATCTCCCTTTTACCCAGAAAAGATGCTCTCCGGAATCTAAGTAAAAAATATCTAAATTATCTATGAGGTCCTTCTTTTTTCTATCGAAATTTTTGCTCCAAATTCCCCTTCTTAATAATGTTATCTTTTGGCGCAAAGTAAAGTCTTTGTACTCCAAACGAGACAAATTGTTAACAACCCCTTGCTTTATGAAATTGGGCCTCTTTTCTACCGCATCTGCCTCGGAAAATTCCTTCGCCTCGGTTACATCTTTTTTCTCCTTAAAAAGTCTTTCAATTAAATCATTAAATCCACCTTTACGCCGATGCAACCACCAGCCAATGTTCCCGAAAGCCGCATTTAACAAAGCTCTTCCACCGGACGTACGGGGCAGTCTAATCACTCCGGGAGGAGTTTCTTTCATAGAGACTTCTTCCTTTGAGTCCGCGCCTTCCGGAACGGCAATATCCTTCGCCAGGAAGGGCCAGAGTCCTTTTAATCCCCCTGAGGCAACGGAACTAATCTTTCTGGCATTGTCAAATGAACCTGAACTGACAAATTCCTCGCATTTCTCTTGGCCATAAATAACTTCAAATTTCTTCCCGACTGTATCATATTGAAAGACGAAGGGCAGAACATTATTGTTCCTTCCCCTGGCAATTCCTAAAACAAATGCTTCTTTCCCCCGCGTTAATACTTCAGGGAAAAAGTCGATATCGTTTATAACTTCCTTGGCACCGGTTCCAGTTTTCCAATTATTTAGTTCAGCGACTGCCTTCTTTAGCTGCGATGGAGGAAACTGAGAACAGAGGATTAACGTCCTGACATAAAGGTGAATCGCAAGATATGTGCGGAATGATTTATCTCCCAAGAGAGAGGTCGCTCTCAATGCCCCTATGATACCGGCTATGGCCTTCTCCAGGTCTGTCCTCTTCTTCCGGGGAGATATTTCCAAATCGGAAGAATAGTCCTCTCCCAGACGGGGAGTAACTACCACATAGGAGGTATTCTTTTCCCGCAGAAGTTCCGTAATCCCCGGGGTATGGAATCCTCCGGCAATAAGGACGGCAACGCTCACTCCTTCTTTTTCCATTTGGGAGAGAGTGTTATCGACTAAAGCCTGGTTTCTCTTTAAAGCTATCCTGTAGAATTCTTCTTGTTTTTGTAGCGGCAAAGCAAAAGCTTTGCTTCCATCTTTTGTGGCGGCAAAGCGTAAGCTTTGCTCTCTATTAGCAGAGCTTCGCTCTGCAGCTACATTATGTCTGGTAATGAAATTGGAAAAGATTTCGGGGGTTATTTCGGCGCGGTGGTTGTAATAATAGGCGAGGTCTTCATTGGAAATCTTTAGACTTGTGAGGTCCTGTAAAACACCGACCATCCGGGAGAGTCTTACTAATTTCTTTTCCTCTTCTGTCTCACATAGCCCTTCTTTGAGTTCCTGCTCTAATTCGCTAATCTCCGAGAATAGTTTGTTCTGGTCTATCCTGTCGTAGAGTTTATTGTACTTGATATATAAGTTGAGGTTGGGATATTCGTTCTTTCCTTCCTTAGAAGTTACAAGTTCGGTCAGTATTCTGGGGTCTTCTGACCTTACTCCCTTTCCCATCTTAGAAGATAGTGACTGGAGATAAGTATAGTAGTCTCCCGATGTCACCTTTCCTAATCTATAGTCAAGGCTCATAACCAGAAGGTTGGATAATTCATCGTTAGTTAACTTACTGCTCAGTTCTTTTATGTATTTTGACCTTTCGGAATCTACTTTAGAGAAGTCTATGTCTTTCTCAATTCTGGAGGCCTCGACAAACAGTTCGAAATTGGGGTATTTTGCCTGTAGCGGCAAAGCGTTAGCTTTGCTTCTTTCAGCAGAGCTTGGCTCTGCAGCTACATCTCCTTTTGTAACAGCAAAGCGCAAGCTTTGCTCCCTCTCAGCAGAGCTTCGCTCTGCGGCTACATTTTTATACGAAAGGTGATGGAGGTGTTGGGAGTATTGAGTGAGGGAGATTCTCTTTTTCTGGTAGGATTCTATCTTTGTTTCTAAATCTTTTAATCTCTTGTTATACAGGCGGGCTTTCAGCGGGTTAATCTCTTCCTGAACTTTCCCCAGATAATTCCTTAAACTTTCTCCCGAAGCGATGCCTTCGTCAAAGGCTTTTAAGTTCTTCTCATATGCCCGTTTATCCTCTATTCCATAAATATTTACAACTGGCGCCTTCTCCTCATTGATTATGGCAAAGTATTCCTCTCCAGTAATTTTACCTTCCTTGAGAAACTCGCTGGCTACCTCATCCTTTATCTTCTTTTCAGGGAAACTGGAGAGAAGTGTTGTGTCCACAAGACCGGAAGAACCTTCAACACATATCAAAAGAGGTAGAGTAGACGCTCTAGCTACGCCCTTCTGGAGATATTGCAGGATATTGGCGCTGTTCAATTGGGCTTCCGGACTGGAATGGGCGTCCTGAATGTGGATAATCAGTCTATTCTCCATCCCCCGGGCCTTATTGCTTGACCCCTGCGTGTGGACTTCTTTCACTGTGCCGTATTGGGAAGGAACGGTGAATAGATTTTGAGGTGTGATAAGCGAGGATACTTCACCCGCCACGTCTTTCTCTTCAAGCTTCTCTCCCAAACCCTTGCGTTTATCCGATTGCCGAGGTTTTTCACGAGAAGCCAGCAGTTCCTGCCTGACCTTACGCCTCTCTCTCCAGAAATTCCTATCCGGGACGGAAGCTCCCACTACCTGGGTGAAGAAGAATACGCTGCTCACAACCAGCGCCAGAATTCTAAGCCACATTTTATTTGCCCTGCTATACCACCACGCTACCATCTTCTTTCCTCCCTATTCGAACACCATTCCTGGTGCGATTAAATTCTCGTAGCTGCAAAGCGCAAGCTTTGCCTTCCTGTCTGTAGCTGCAAAGCGCAAGCTTTGCCTTCTTTCAGCAGAGCTTCGCTCTGCGGCTACATATAAAAATAGCCGGACTACTCATAACGGGTCTTCCCACTCGTTATCGGCAGCCCGGCCGGTTCAACTGCGAGGTTGTCTATCTAAGTAACCCCGAGGCTTTGCGCCCCCCGATTGCTCAGGGTTTGCCCTTTCGGAATATTTATTATTTCAAAATCTGCGTCGCGAAATTTATAATTTTATATATTATACAATAACAATATCACAATAGTGTAAACAAATTGTAAACTTTTCGTAAAATCTCAAATGCGTCTATGCCTGAATTCTATATACCCTTTCTTCCTTGATCCTTCTAAGATAATCCTCATGCACTCGCGTTGGCGGCAGAACAATCTTACCATTCCTTGTTATCTCAGACAATAACCTGCTTGCATCGCCGGGGTATCTCTCTTCCAGGAACCTCCTCAGCCACTCATAGTCCTTGCCCTCTACTGCAATGGCTAACCCTGCTGCTATAGATGAAATCTCTCCCTTTCTCGCTGGTTCCAGCACTACCCAGAGAAGTTTCTCCAGCGTCTTTCTGTCTACATTCTTCTTCCACTCCGATTCCCTATGGGTAATAATCTTTATGTCAGCCATATTAGCATCTGGGTGGCCAAAGAGCCACGTATTGATAATAGAGCATACTGCTCTAGTGCTTATCCTACCAAATATGTCTACCACTCCTCGCATTCTTCTATCAATTATCAACCCTTTATCTATTACACTGGCTACGACCGCCGGCGATAGACCGCAGGCACTCATATGGTCCCTTAACATCTCCGCCATAACTTCGCTCTTCAGAAGTTTATTACTGGAAACAAAAACAAACTTCACTTTATCGATATTTCCCGCTTCCTGGGCCATCCTGACTATATCGTTGATAAGTGCAAACACTGCCAGGCTGTTCGGCTTAACCTTAAGCTCCATATCCATACCCGAATCAGTAAGTTTTTTAGCAAGCTCCATATTTAAAAGAGTCTCCAGGTTGAATACGTAGACCTGCGGGGCCTTAACTCTCTTGAACAACTCTCGATTAACTTCATAATCTGATAACAACTCGGCTATTTTTATCTCCGTGCGGCCGAGGCCCTTAGCTCCCGCCATCTCTCTTGCCAACCTGATGCTCGTGGCTACACCACCCGGCTTCCTGAACGGACCAATTCCCATAAGATAACTCAGGCGAGCAACAAATTCTCCTAAATAGAATAGGGCGCCCATAGGTTCCTCGCCAGGTAGACGAATTTCATGTAAACTATATCCCGCCTCTCTAACTTGTTTAATCGCCAGGCTCTCCTTCGATACTTCAGCTCTCACTCGTATGAACGCTGTATCCTTTCCATAGCTTTCAGGACCGGCCAGTTCGTTTTCCGTTACTGAAATAATTTGCATCCCTTTCCCGCCGAGATTGGAAATCATCCGCTGCCAGGCCTCACCAAATCCCTTCAGTCCCCCAGGCAATACCAGAACTATCTTCTTCCTGTCCTGCATCATCTCTTCCAGTAGTAACGTCAGTTGAGCACCCGGGTTCTTCCTGATGTCCTTCTCTCTGCATATCGCTTCAGCCATCTTACCGCTTTCTACAAAACTCTTGATATTCACACCCGCTAATGCGAGCGGCACAAGTCCTTGATAACTAAATACCGAATTAGGAGCGCTTCCCTCAGGAACATTGAATATCTCCAAGAACTTACCCTTCTTTGCTTCCCTGGCAATAGGCGTGTTAGACTCCAATATCCCCACAAAGTGCTTGCCGACCTGAGATGCAATCTGCGGAGCTGGAATTTCCTCGTTTTCTAAAAGCCTGGTTAACTTCTGGCGGAAGTATTGATATGCCGGGCCCAAGGAGGAAGTCACAAATAGAGTCTTCTTCAGATTTATATTTCTCTCAAACTCCCATACTTCCTCTGGCCGTTTAGCTTTCAAAACACGGATTGCAGGATAGCCTCTTAGATTCCCTGTTATGATGGGTCCGACTCCAGCATGTTCCCCGGCTTCTTCAATCACTACCACTTC
>CAYFRM010000005.1:0-31996 GCA_964345635.1 uncultured Clostridia bacterium | reverse complement strand
TTCGCCCCAACGCTGGCGGATTTTAGAGCGAGGTTCTAACCGAGCGACTCCGAAAACTATCCCCACCTTTTAATACCCTGAGGATGAAGGGATAGTTTCAGGAGCTTCAAATCCGCCAGGATTCGCCCCAACGCTGGCGGATTTTAGAGCGAGGTTCTAACCGAGCGACTCCGAAAACTATCCCTTCATCCTCCTCTTCAGATTGCCAATATGTGAGCCAATCTGTAAAGATTCCTATCTATCTCTTTTCTCTGTCTCGTTACATAATCCAGAGGCTGAACCACAACCTCCCCTTTCTCCCACCCCACCATCTTCGCCGATTTCGTTCTCAGCAAAGTCTTCACCGCCTGATGTCCAAAAAGATTGGCCAAATTTACGCTGCGGGCAGTAGGAGAACCGCCACGTTGAATATAACCAACAACGCTAACTCTGACTTCATAACCGGTAACGTCTCTTATATGATGGGCTATGGCATAGGCAGCTCCTGCTCCCTCGGCCATAACAATGATGCTGCTCTTCTTACCGGTCTTTTTGCCCTTTTCTAATTCCCGCGAAATTTTACTGAGATTATATCTTATTTCCGGCACCAGGATTATTTCTGCCCCACAAGCCAATCCCACTGCCAGGGCAATAAATCCCCTTTCTCTGCCCATCACTTCAATGATAAAAATTCTCTCATGGGAAAAAGCGGTATCGCGAATTTTCTGAATAGAGTCTAACGCAGTGTTTACCGCCGTATCGAAGCCTATGGTATCTTCCGTGCCGGCAATATCATTGTCAATGCTTGCCGGTATAGCAACGACCGGTATCCTGCTTGCCCGGTAGAGTTCTATTCCTCCTCTAAACGAGCCGTCTCCGCCGATGGTAATCAAACCATCGATTCTATTCCTTTTCAAAACTCTCGCTGCTTTCTCTATCCCTTTTCTGGTCTTCATTTCGGGGCATCTTTTCGTCCTTAATATAGTCCCGCCCCAGCTGATAATTCCGCTAACCGACCGTAAATCCATTCTTTTTTTCTTCTCTTCAATTAGCCCCCCATACCCCTCTTCAAATCCCACCACTTCCAGGCCATAGTATATTGCCGAGCGAACGACTGCTCTAAGACAAGCATTCATTCCCGGGGCGTCTCCGCCAGCTGTGGTAACAGCAATTTTCTTCATTTCTTCTTTTCTTTTGTTTCTATCTTTGCTTTTTTAGCCGGTTCCGATTCTATAAATTCACCCAACAGGCGAAACTTCTGGTACCTTCTTTTCAACAGTTCCTCCAAGGGTAGTTTTTTCAGTTCCTCCAGATATTTCTTTATCTTTTCTTCCAACTGCTCTCCTACAAATTCCATATCCCGATGGACACCCCCCAGAGGCTCACTGATAATTTCGTCAATTACCTTCAATTCCAGCAAATCCTGAGCGGTCAACTTCAGTGCCTGAGCCGCCTCGGGAGCCTTCCCTGCGTCCCTCCAGAGAATAGAAGCGCAACCTTCGGGAGAGATAACCGAATAGATAGCATTTTCCAGCATCAATACCTTGTCGCCCACGCCGATTCCCAGCGCTCCCCCACTGCCACCTTCTCCCACCACCACAACGATAATAGGAACCTCCAGCTCTGACATGGCTCTCAAATTGCGGGCAATCGCCTCCGCCTGGCCTCTCTCTTCTGCCCCGATTCCCGGATAGGCCCCGGGAGTATCTATGAAACTGATTACGGGAAGAGAAAATTTCTCAGCCATCTTCATCACTCGCAACGCCTTGCGGTACCCTTCCGGATGGGACATCCCGAAATTTCGCACCATATTTTCCTGGAGCGTGCGGCCCTTCTGATGGCCAATAACCACCACGGTCTCGTCCTTAAGCTTAGCCATTCCCGCCACTACAGCCGGATCATCGGCAAAACCCCTGTCCCCCTGAAGTTCTACGAAATCATTCATCAGCAAATTTATATAATCCAGAGTATAGGGACGCCGGGGATGCCGGGCCAGCTGCACCTTTTGCCAGGGAGTGAGATTACCGAAGATTTCCTTCTTAAGCTTGTCGCATTTTTTCTCCAGGCCCTCTATCTCCTTGGAAAAGTCAACTTTATTGTCAGCGCCGAGTCTCTTTAGCTCCTCAATCTTCTTTTCCAGTTCCACAACCGGCTTTTCAAAATCTAAACCCTCAACTTCAGCCAATACACCCTCCCTTACCCAAGAATTAAAAGATAGTTTGTGAAGAGCTGTTGGAATTTTAGTCAAAAAACGAGATACTCTTAAATGTCAGGGAATTTGGTGTAGCGAGCATTAGAATTTTTAGCCAAAAATCGAAGATTGTAGCCGCAAAGCGTCAGCTTTGCTCAATATTTATTTGAGCAGAGCTATCGCTCTGCAGCTACTGAGATTTTTGGCGGTGCTCAAGGAGCAAAAAATTCTGAGCGACCGAACCAAATTCCGAGCATATCTTTCTCAGCGATTAACAAACTAGCTTTCATTCTAAAATGCGCTCATATATCCGATGCGAAAAATTCTATCAAAACCCTGACTATGGGCAATATCTCTTCCGGCAATTTCAACGTTCAAACTGGGCGTGATAAAATAACGCAAACCTATATTTATCCTCACCTGTTTTCCTCCACCCAGATTATCGAATTCCAACATGGGAATTATATTCTCGTACACCTTGGAAAACAGGCTAACGAATCCTCTCACCCTGAATCTGTCAAAATCGTAACCGTTAATCCCGCTACAGACTTCCATATTGGGAATAAAATTCTCCTTGCACAGCACTATAAAGAAACCCCGTTCTCTTTGTTCATACTTTCCATCACTATACGCTCCGTGCCCCTGGTCATCGTAACCAATGCCAATCGACGGGAAATACTCGGTGCCGCTGAAGAGATAAAATTTCACAAACAGGCGAGGCCGCCTGATTTTGATATCTTCATTCCCTATGAGATTTTCAGTATCCAGATAGACTCCCAGGTTCATATGCTCCAATACCCCGAAGAATAGACCCGCCAGAAGTCCGCTGACGTTATTTCCTTCCCCATCTTCCATACTGTAAAAGCGGAAGTTCACGTTATACCCTCCCTGTTCGGTAATTTGGGGAGTGGGGGTATCAATCAAATCGATTACCTCCGCTGCGGACGAGAAAGAATGAATGAGCGAAAGAAAAGTAATAAATAATCCCGCCAACAAAATCAATGGAAAGGGTCTTCTTTTCATCATTCTCTCCTTGTCAACTATCTTTTGTCGTTGAATGATACCCAAATAATCCTAACAGATTTCACCTGTCTTGTCAAGTTATCCTCTTTCTATTCTCCTCCAGACCCGGATTCGATCTCTTGTAATTTCCTTCTGGCCACTTCGTTTCCGGGGTCAACTTTCAAAACTTTTTCGAATTCTTCTTTCGCCAGCTCTACTTTTTTCAATTCCAGATAGGCGAGGCCGAGGTTATTATGCGCTCCGGTATTGAACACGGGAGAGAGTTCAATTATCTTCTCGTATTGATTGATTGCTTTTTCTATCTTACCTTCACTAAAATATACGTTACCCAGATAGAGGTGGGCTTTTATGCTTCCCGGAAGAAGATTCACAATCTTCCGGTAAGTCTCTTCGGCTCTATTCCAATCTCTATTCTTCACATATCCTTCTCCCCTCTCAAATAGAAGGTCGATTTCCTGAGTCGGTGGGGAGGGTTTCTTTTCCATCTGCGCCTGGACATAGGAAAGATTCGTCTTAGCCTTTGCATTTTCCGGCTCAAGTTCTAATATCTCTCTATATTGCTCGGCAGCTTTCTCCCATTCTTTTTTTCCGATATATACCTGCCCCAGGTAAGAGCGGGTAGACGCGGAGAGAGGATTTATCTCAATCGATTTAATTAGAGCTTCAATCGCCTCTGGTATTCTATTCGTCTGCCCGTACATAATTCCCAAATTTGAATATATCTCATCGTAACCAGGGTTGGCATCTATTGCCTTAAGGTAAGCCCGGATAGCTTTTTCCTTTTCGCCCAGGCGAGCGTAAGCGTTCCCCAGTTCATAATTGTTGTCCACATTCAGAGGATAACTCTTATAGGATAGCTCGCACTCCCTAGCTGCCTTTGCCAGCGTGGCGCTATTTTTTGCGTACTTAAAGCCCTTGAAATAATGGAACTCCCCCCGGAAATATCTGATGTTAAATATGACGACTCCTGCAAGAACTATTCCCAGCGGCAAGACAACCGATTTCTTAACGGGAATCCTGCGTTCCGAAATTTCACGCCCCTGGCTTATTCCCACGACCAGTCCCATCCATACCCAGAAAAGAAGGGCAGGCATAGGAAAATGTAAAGAAACATTCAACAAATTGTCGACGAGCATTCCCAAGATGGACCCCAGAAGCCCCAGGGCAACAATTCTATCATGTTCATTATCAAGCTTCCTGTAGCTACCTATTCCCGTTTTAAAAAAGATAATAAATAACCAGATATATATTCCCAGCCCCACAATCCCCGTCTGGGAAGCTATCTCCAATATCTCATTGTGCGTATTGTTGGCATGCGTGCGGAAAGGAGAATATTCCTTTATTCTTAGAAATTTTCCTTGATGGAACGGATAGATAATCTCGAAATTTCCCCAGCCGTGGCCCAAAACCGGGCTCTCTTTAAACATGGAATATGCCGATTGCCAGATTAGAAATCTCTGAACATAGGCCATCTGTTTAAAATCGATAATGCTTTTAACTTTCTCAAAAACTACTGTCACCGCCCTGACTCTCTTTCCCTTTTGCTCATCAAACCTTACTGGATAGAGCATCATCAGAAACAGAATACCCACCAGTAGAAATAGCCATTTTCTATTCCTCGAAATTAGAGAACGCTGGTAGCAGGACAGATAAAAAGCAACGAAAACTAAAGCCACAAAAAGTCCCAGCCAGGCGCTGCGGGTGCGGGTCACCAGGAGCCCGAAAAAGTTGATTACGAAAAGCCCGCCCAAAAAAACCTTCTTAAGGAGAGACTTCTCATAAACAGCCAGAACCGCAACCACAGGCAGGATTAACATCAGATAACTTGCCAGGAAATTAGGGTTGCCAAAAGTGGAGACGCTGCGCGTGCCAAAAGGGTCCAGTTGCATTGGCCATATGGGTTCAATCCCTCCGTACTGGAGCAGTGCGTACGAAGAGGCAATCGTTCCCACGACAAAACCAATATGGAGCAACCTTTTGAGATTTTTTTCATCCTGCAGGAGATAAACAGTTATATAAAATATCGCCAGGCAATTGAGTAATAAGAATAGCAGTCTTCTCCCGCCAAAAGAAACGATAGCCGTCTTAAAATTCGGATGGATAAAGAACGAATAGACGACCGAGAGAAGGGCAACCAGAAGAAAGAGAAAAAGCGGTTTGTCCAGGTAGGTTCTGGGCAAAATAATCTGTCGTTTGAGATTACTCTTTATCAGCCAGATACCCAGAATTAAACAGAGACCAATAGCGAATACCACGTTTTGAATTACATAAGGATTGCGGGTAGTGTCGGTAAGGAAGATTAGAGGGCAAATTAACAGAACAAGAAAAAAAATATATTTTATTATGCGATCGAAATCCATTTTATAATAAAAAAATGCCGCTGGCCAGGAAAAGATTAGTCTTTCACTTTTTGCTTCAGACCCGTCATCTGTTCAATTATGGATTTTGCCTGTTTATCGTCAGGATTCAATTCTAAAATCCTTTTCCATTCTTTCAGGGCCAAACCTCGCCTGTTTGTATTCCAGTAAAAAGTAGCCAGGCTCCTGTGGGCGCCGATGTCAGAATTGTTCAGCTCAACTGTTTTCTTAAAAGACTCTTCGGCCTCTTTGAACTTCTTTTGCATAAAATAGACATTGCCCAGATTTATATACGCCTGGTTCAAATTGGGATTCCATTCCACGGCCTTAAGGTAAACCTCCTCGGCCTTAACCCAGTCCTTCTTCTGAACGTAGCACCAGCCCATCTTGAAATAAGTAGAAGCGAACACAGGGTCAAGGTCTAAATACTTCTCAAAACTTTCTATGGCCTTATCCCAATCTTTCAGTTTAGTATATAGACTTCCCTCCTGGAAGTGGACCTGTACGTAGTTGGGGGCTAGCCTCTTTAAGTCAGCATACTTCGCCACCGCCCTGTCAGCGTCAGTGCGGGGATTCTTCGGATCTTCTTCTGTGCCATAAAGCAATTTATGAATGCGGGGAAAGAAATATTTTTGCTCTAGCTTTACAGAATCCCAGCGAGGGTCGTAAACTTCTTTCATATTCCATCTATCATTGTAGACATTCCCCATGAAGTAGTGAGTCATCGCATAATAAGGATTATTTCTCAAAACAGTCTGGTACTGCTTTAAAGCGCTTTCCCAACTGCCCGCTTTGGAGTAAGCAATAGCAACGTTGTGGTGGATATCGGCTATAAAGAACCTCCTGAAGAAAAATACCAGAAACAGAGTCAAAATTATGATTATCGCCTGGATTACTTTTCGGGAACTCTTATTCCTCAAAAACTTACGATTCCTCTCATTTTCCAAAACGGGATTGGTCTTCTCTTTATGCCCTACTATCTGACCGCCAAGTAGCCCCAGGAAAAGCCAGAAGACAAAACCCGAAGATACAAATCTCATATTCACGCACATAAGATTGTGCACCATAAGTCCGAACAGCCCCGAGAGCAGACCGATGAGTAGATATCGCCGTCTGGTCAACTTCTCCAGGCGGGCGCCGATCTTGAGCCCACCGCCTTTCCTGGAATGGGGATTCAACCGGGAACTCCGGGAAGACGGAGGGGGTTGGGCCGAATAGCCAGTAACCTGTATTAACCTTTTTATCCCGGTGAAAAATATTACCAACAGAAACCACAGAAATATCCCGAATCCAACTATCCCCTCATCGTACCATATCTCGATAAATTCATTTTCCGGATGGTCTGTCTCCGTATTATGCTTCCCCTCAATATGGAATATCTCCGGACGCCGGAAAGCAGGGTAGACTATTTTGAAAGTGCCGATTCCTGTCCCCAGAAACGCGTGCATTAGCTCTTTGCCGGGCGTTGACTTAATTGCCGTGCCTTCCTCGGGATAATCCTTAATCATTTCCAGAGTGGAAAGCCAGGTGAACACCCGGAAACGCACCGAGTCTATTCGCTGCCTTACAAGAAAGGTTACCGCCCCTCCCGTGCCCAGAATAAGGACCGAAAGAAAAACTGCCAGAAAAGTCTTCTTCTGCTTCTTAGTGGCGGGAACAATAAACAGCGTAGTCACCAGGGTAAAGAAAGAGACTCCCGCCACAAAGCCAATATAAGAAGCTTTGGTCCTCGTTGTAATAAGATTAATCAACACGATAAACAGAAAGAGAACCAGAAGCTTTTTCGTCTTCATCTTCATTAAAACCATCAAAAATAAAGAAAAGAGAAGTAAAAAGAAGAAGGCATACGTCTTATTTTCCACAAAAAAGACATAGGCTTGAGTTCCCAGACTTCCCAGGCGCATCAGCCCTACTTTTCCCAAAAATTGCATAAAGCAAAAGATAATGCCAATCGTTGCCACCAGAACCAGGGAGACAACAGTCCTGCTTGCCTTCTCCAGTTCGGAAAAATCGAAAAATGTCAATAGTAAAGGGGTAACCAGGACCAGGAATGCCGCGAAGAAGTTAGGATTGCCAAAAGTGGAAAATATTCTATCTCCAAAAGCCGCCTTCCAGATGAAAGGGTCCAACTCCATGAATTGAATCAACCCATAAAAAACAGCAATAAAGGTGGCAGCCAGTATCCAGCGAAACATCCTGTTTACTTTTTCTTGACTGTTAAACTCAACCAGAGCAATCAGAAAAGTCCCTATGTACAGGACCCTCCGGGTAAGTTCCTCGAAACTGGTAAATCTAAATGGAGAAATGGCGAAAGAAACGATACCGGAAAGAAGGAAAAAGAGAGCAGGAATTGCGTAAAGACGCTGTTCCTTATTCTCCAGTAGCCTCCCCCTCTCGATGACCTTGATAATCCAGGCTGCCACGATAATGGTGGCACCAATATGCAGAAGGGTAATTTTTATCTGGCAGGAATCGTAAGTCTTCAGATAGAACGACAGAGCAATAAGAAAGGCCAAAATGGGCAAACCAAATTCTATTATTACATTGCAATACTTAATCAGCTTCTTATTCATAATTCGTATAATATTTTAACACAATTTCCCAAAAAATTCAACCCATAAAAAATTCTTAATTTTTCATGCAGCATTTTGTACTTGACAAATCATCTGTTTAGAGGTATTAAGCAAAGAAAAACTTCTATCATGTACCAAACCAATTAATTGTGTAATGTATGCGTAACTTTAGCGGATTATCTGCGTCTGTGTGTGTACTAATGGATAAAAGGAGGGAAAACGAATGAATTGGCATGCACTTATAAAAGAAAATATTGAGAAGAAAAAAGACAGTGTTATTGAACTTTTGGAAATCGCAGAAAAACTTTCTCAGTTGGCCGAAGAGGTGAATCAATTACTGGCTGAGTTTACCAAAAAGCAAAAGGTGGATGAAAATGTCTGAATATCGACAGCCTCGAAAATATTTTCAAAAACCGACCTTCAGAATAACCCAATAAAACAAAGCCGACGGACAGATTCGAACTGTCGACCTACGGTTTACGAAACCGTTGCTCTACCAACTGAGCTACGCCGGCTTTTTGAAATCTCTTTCTATTTTAAAGTAATCTCAACACTTGTTTTAAAAAGTTCTTTGTTTTATAAATTATATGAAAATAGATCTATCTAAGGCAAGAGAAAAAATAGAAAGATTCGCCTGGAGTTAATTTTTTCTTGCACCAGGCAGGCGGGTATGGTTGACGGGTAATATGCTGATAGGACAGCACAAAGGGGCTAGATTCAAAATCGTCCATTTTCTGAAGCTTATGAATCTGCCCCCTTGTGTGCGCTTCGATTTGTAACTGAGTCTCGTCGCTCCGTTCTTTCCCTGGCTTACCTCACCAACTCATCGCTGATGAGTAAAGAGCAGAGGGTCATATTCTGCGCCCCGATATTGCCCGTGGGAGCAAACATCTGTTCCCCCCAGGCTCCGGCGTTTCCTGCGATAGGAGGATTACCGACCACTTCCATAATCCTATCGAAGTTTTCTTCCGTCTTGCCTCTTTCCGTCTGAAGGATAGTCAGGCGCTCTACGCAGTTGAACCCGATCATTGCTGCCACTTTCGTAATTCCCTCATAGTTCAAGGCATACTTAAGGCTCTTGATGTTGTCCTCAATGACCGTTTCGGGAGTGGCCTCGAGCAAGTGAACGGTTGTGCCCAGAGGGGTAATACCGCCTACGCCCAGTCCATTCTTTTCCTTGATGTACATAAAGGGATCTTTGATCCAGATCCACTCCGGGTAGATGTGCTCTTGCACGCCGATAGGGTTCCACTGGTTGTAGGGAGGCATACCTTTGGTCAAAATATGCTGTTCCGGGGCACCTGTCCAGTCTAACCACACTTTACCTGCGGGCTTTCCGTTGATCTCATAGATTTGGCGGAAGCCATCGCCTCCGGTAACTACCCCAAATTTTCCGGCCACCGGCTTATAAGAAATGCCGCAACCATAGCCCATCTTTACGGGACCGGAAAAGATGGTGATGACGATTGCGTCTTCATATACTTTGCCGCCATAGAAAAGAAACGACTTCCCTAAGGTACCGTCATCCCCGGCGCAACCTCCGACCAGCGGGGCCCAACCGAGCACGTCCTGTATCCCGTAGATCTCGTAATCGACCACGCCCGCATAACCGTCGTCCATCATCATAACCGAATAAGGAGCGTGCTTTAGCAGCGCGGGACCCGGTCTTACCCTCCTGAGATCGACCCAGGGATTGTAGTTCAGATCCTTTATGGCATCCAGGGTCGCCTTCCTGGCCGCCTCTCTGGGTTTCGCCTTGCATCCCGTGCCCAGACCAATGCCGACTTTGAGACGCGCGGATTGCAGCAAGAGAACGACTACAGACTTGGGGATGCAACCGCCGGGACTGATGCTGTAACCGCCACCATAACCTGTGGTCTGTCCCACCGTGCGGACGCGGTTACCAATGACGGAGGTTACCCCGGCCAAAACGCTGTCGAAATCCTTATAGGGCGGTGATGCAAAAACTATCGCCAACATCGGCCTCCTGACGGTCTTCTTGGCCATCGCTGCCGCCTCTCTACCCGCCTCTCTGGGAGAGGGATCGGTACTCCAGCCGGCAGCAGCCGATACTACCCCTCCTCCTGCTGCTGCTTCTGCCTGGGGCAAATCCAGGCCCGGAAGTCGGGCTATGCTGGCCATAAGGGCTGCGGTGCCAGCGAACTGAAGACCTTTCTTCATAAAGTCTCTTCTGCTTATTTCCTTTTCTAAAATTTTCATTTTTCTTCCTCCTCGCTTCCCGCGCTATCAGTCCGCAGGGACGAGTTTAAAGCCAAGCTGTTGCTGCAGGCCCAGGTTATCCGCAAACGTCCAGTGTTCGATACATTTCCCGTTCTCCCATTTGGTTATGCAGGCTCCTGTTACTTTCACCCGTTTGCCGGTTTCACTGTGTGTGCCCGTCCAGCTCCACAGCGTGGCGCCCCAGTTTCCCTCGAGGATGTATTCGTGATGCGTGGCTGCAAAGTCAGGGAAAGCGCTGAGGGTGTCTCTAAGGTGTTGTTTATAGTCCTCAAGGCTCATAATATCGGGACCGGGAGGAATGTGCGTGATGCAGTCGGGAGCTATCGTTGCCTCCAATAAGTCGGGGTTGTTCGTGCCCCAGGCTTCTTCCCACTCGTTATACGCACCCACGAATGCTCTTTTTGTCATTCTCCGTCTCCCCAGCCCGGTCATAAGTATCACTAAAACCACCAGGGCGATGATAGGAACTAAAATCCTGAAGCTTTTTCCGATTTTGCCCATTTTTCACCTCCTTTTTCGTCCCGATTTATTCATCGGGACCCTTCTTTTTGATATATGACTCAGCCCAGGTCTGAGTCTACCTTTAATTCTGCTTCACCTCCCTTCCTTTTATTTGCCTTTGTTCGCCTGATTAGTCAATAAAACACTTACGCTCCTCTTTGCAAATCCAAAGGATAAAAAAGCCAGAACCAGCAAGCAGCGGCATAGAATTATGCAAAAAAAGGGAACAATAACGTGAACATCGATAGATATGTCTGCTTCGCGATGCTAGAATTGATGGTCGTTAGAAGGAAAGCAAATTGGCAAAACTACAAAATAATAATACTATGAAGCTACATCCTTTTTCAATAGAGCGAATGTATAATTTTTTGTACTCTTTTGGAAAAAAAAAGACCCATTAAGAAATGGGTCTTTAGTTCAGACATATTAAGGTCACCTTGTTAACCTTTACAATACCATCTGAGCTACAACGGCTTTTTCAAATTGCTTTTCTTGCTTTTATTTTCTCCTTGGCTAAACGATAGAATTGGCGCAGGCGGTAAAAAATCACTATTCCCAGGATTGAAACAACGAATACGGAAGGGATAATTTTCCCCGCTCCTGTAGCTAATTCAAATAGATAATCGAAAATAAATGCCCAGGATATGGCGCTACTAATCATTGCCGGTACTACCACACAAATTACAACGCTGGTGCGCATGCCGATTAACGTTCCGATAATTGACCCCACCAATGAACCCGTAGAAAAGACGGGAATCCATACAAAAATTGCTATTCCCAGCGCGCCCAATCTCTCTATTCTCGCCTGATGCTTCTCGGCGGCTCTCTGGGTTGAATCGACGGCTTTTCCAATGAATTTCATTCTTACCAGATGTTCGTAAAAATAGATGAACAGGGGATAAAGAATAAAGAGATAGGTCAGGTTGAAGATGACGGAGATAAAAATAACCTGAAATTTTGACAGTCCCATTTCCAGGCCAACAGAAATACTGACCCCTCTTCCACCCAGAAGGTCGGCAGCAATGACCGGAAGTAAGCCTTTCTTTATTCCGGGAACGTAGTAAGCGAATACAGTAAATAGAAGTACCTGCGTTATCAATAATAGACATCCGATTAAAAAGATAAGTCCTTCCAGGCTTCTAAAAAAAGGGGTTTCGTCACCTTTTTCAGTAGTCATTTTGTAACCTCATTTATGAAATAGATACGAAAAAGTGCCAAGGCCCAGAATCGAACTGGGGACAACCCGGATTTTCAGTCCGGTGCTCTACCAACTGAGCTACCTTGGCACATTCAGTTTTGAATAACAGTAATGTTAACAAAATGGAGAAAAATTGTCAAACAAAAATTATCTTCTACGCAATCTCCACTCTTTCTCGTCAATATTATGATAAATGCCTATTTTACCCTCGGGAAATACTTTCAGATTAACGGTGAACCATATCTCTTGCTCGGAAGGTATCTTCGTCCAGCTGAGCCTTGCTTCCCAGCAGTGGAGGTCTCGATAAATATGGACTCCCCTTTCCATAAGCTCACGGTCATATATATTGTATCTTGTAGTCAGCCGCGCCCGCCATTTTCCCGTAATGGGAAAATTAAACCCGTTTACGATGTCCAGGCGATGCGGATAGTCGGAGGTTCCCTCTAAATAGGTCAACCTGGCATTTATCGACCATTTCCTCGTTCCCGGGCCGAATATCCCTTCAATCTGAAAATTAGACGTCTTTTCCCTGTTTAAATCATAGCTGTGTTCAAGATAGAAGTTGGTTACTCGAGAAGGAGTAAAATCGACGCGGGACAAAATATTATCGAATCTAAGATCTTTGTCTCCAATAAAACTGTATCCTGTGGAGGAGGTAAGTCTTAATAGCCAGAGAAGGCGAATCTTTGCCAGGAGCGCGAGTTTATTCAGGGTCGTCTTCCTGCCCTGCTCTTGCTGAAAACTATGGGTTAAGTCTGTATCGAGAGACCTGGTAATTCGCGTGCGTAAGTTTGTCGTAGTATGGTATATGTTTTTGTATACATTTTTTCTATTCCAGTCCTCATCCTTATCCTGCCAGCTTTCCCGAAAGCCGACTTCCGTATCTACGCTCGCTCTGCGAGATAATCTCATTTTGTTGACCAGGGCAAAAAATACATCACTCTGATTTAAGCGGTGGCCTTCCTGGAATTCCCTGGTAACATAATCATAAGGTTTAATGTAACGGTTGGCGTAATTCCCTCCTAACCTGTAATAGAACGGCCCTCTCCTGATTCTGAGAAGTCTTGTGGCAAATGAGAGGCTAGGAGAATATGCCTGAATATTGACGAATCGGTCCCGCTGATAATCCCATACATCCTTCCTTTCTCCGGCTATCCTCAGAGTGTAGGTGGGTTGGGAGCGGGTAAGAGCAATATGAGATTTCAATTCCTCTTTCATGGGAATCCAGTCCTCTTCATTATATATTTTATTAAACTTCTGACTGGACATATAGTCCAGCTTGGTCTGCAAATAGAAATTCCTGCCCAAATTCTGCCAGTGTTCCGCTTCTCCCCGCCATTCTTGTTGTTTAGTATCTTTCTCTTTGATGTAATATCCGTACAGGAACCCTTTCACTTTACCGTGCAAATTGTAATCGTATCTACTTCCCCAACCGAAGCCTTTTTTGGTCATATAATCGATGAACAAAGTTCCTAACGTCGCTTCGGTGAAAGCATAACCAAAGTTTGCTTTAGTGAAAAAACCTTCCTCGCTATTGGAGCCCAGTTTCAATCCCCACTTAAATCTTGTCTCGCGCAATGAATGCCAGTAGTAAGGAAAATAGAAAATGGGGATTTTGCCCGCGTACATCAGGACATTGTACGCGCAAAACTTCTCTCCCAATAAGACGCGAATTTTTTTGGCTTTGAACTGATAATGAGGAGAAGAGAGTTCGCAGGAAGTGATATAACCGTTTTCCACTATGATTTCTTTGGCGCTTACTCTCTCTATCCTCGGGCCGGAACAATACCAGGGACTTACGAATGATGAAGCGTTCTCTATAACTCCCCGTTCTGTGTTTAAATCGTAGACTATTTTCCTGCCATAGATGGTAGTTTCCTTATCCTGGAGAACGATTTCGCCTTCTGCTTCTATTTTTTCTTCTCCCAAATCGAAAATGGCTTCCTCGCATTGCACCGTAATGTCCCTGTCTTCTATCTTAACATTCCCGCGGGCCAAAACTCTATTTTCTCCTTTCCTGTACTCAATGTAATCGGCTAAGAGAATAATGGGAATATCCCGGGCGGGACCCGCTTCAGAATTTCTGTTGACAACTACGCGGGTACTGGCTTGACTGGTATAAGATGCCCTCTCTTCGGAAGGGTGGGCGGTGGCAGAATGAGAAAATAAAAAAATAGCCATTAAGGCTATATATGAAGGTAATAAACATCTCATACTTTTCACTTTCTATTCTCGGGCAAGGTCAATAAGGCTGCGCCAATTACCCCCAGGTCTGCGCCGAACTTCGTGCGCGTAAACTTCACTTTCTCAAAAGGAACTCGGAAGGTGCGTTTTCGGATTTCTTCTCTCATCGGTTTAAAGATTAATTCCCGTGCCCTGGTCACTCCGCCGCCAAAAACTATGACTTCCGGATTAAGAAGGTTAATAACTCCCGACAAGGCTATTCCCAAATACTGTCCCACTTCTTTCCATATTCTTCTTGCTAATTTATCGCCCTTCAAGGCAGCAGACTGGACGGTCCGGGAAGTGATGGAATGCAGGTTTTCCCCGGCGAGCTTCTTTATCAGGCTCTTTTTGCCTTTCTTGATTTCTTTAATTGCCTTTTTGACAATATAGGCTCCGCCCGCGTAAGTTTCCAGGCAGCCATAATTCCCGCAGTTACATCTCTCACCCTGCGGATTGACCGTTATATGGCCAATCTCCCCGGCTGTTCCCGAGGCGCCGTGGTATATCCTCCCGTTGAGTATCAGCCCTCCTCCCACGCCAGTGCCCAGGGTTATGCAGAGTAAGCTCTTTACTTTCCTGTTGGTTTCCAAAACGTATGTCCCCCAGGCAGCGGCATTAGCATCGTTGTCCAGGACGACCTTCAGATTGAATCTTCTCTTCAATAGACGGGCTAAAGGTACGTTCTTCCAAAACAGATTGGGAGAAAACCGGACAATTCCTTTATCCTGGTCTATATCGCCGGCTGCGCCAACACCTATTCCCCGAATAGATTTCGCCGAGAGACCTTTCATAACTTCATCCACTGCTTTCACGACGCGTCTGATAATTTTGGCTTTGCCTTCTTTTACCCTGGTGGGAAAGCCAATCTTCTTGACTATTTTCCCTTTTTCCGCAACCAGAGCTACCGTTACGTTAGTGCCCCCGATGTCTACTCCGATAGAATGTTTGTTCATCGTTTCAATATCCTTTTCGTTTCCCCTACGGTATACAGGGAGCCGGTCACGCAGATTAAATCATCCCTGCCGGCGTCCTCCAGGGCCCTCGTCACGGCTTCCCCTACGCCATTCTCCATCCTGACCCTGCCCGGAGGGAGATATTTGACCACTTCTTTTCTGAGCAAATTCTTATCCAGAGATCTCTCGCTCGGCGGTGAAGTCACTACCACTTCCTGGCACAAAGGTACAATCTTTGCCGTCATCTTTTTTACGTCTTTGTCCTTAAGAACTCCCAGTACGAGGATTATCCTGCGATGGGGGATAACACCCTCCAGTAGAGCATTCTTGAGGGAGCGCATAGCGGATGGATTATGCGCGCCGTCCAGCACCACTTTACAATTCTGTCCTTTTCCGTTGACGCAATTTATAACTTCTAATCTTCCTGACCAGGTCGCTTTCTCCAGGCCCCTTCTTATCTGGTGCTCCGCCACGGGAATACCCCGTAATCTTAATGCTTCGATTGCGCCCAGGGCCAAGGCTGCGTTCTCTATCTGGTGTCTTCCCAAGAGTCTTATCTTCAAAGCCAGAAAACTATTCAGGATTCCCCGGTAATTGAACATCTGGAAATCACAGGAATCAACGGAACCGCTTCCTTGACTCACCTGTTCGACTTTGATATCTTCTCCCAAACGGAATAGTCTTGTTTTTTTCTCCCGGCATACTTCTTTTATTATCTCCAGGGCTGTTTCCTGCTTCGCCCCGGTAATCACGATTCCGTTCCTTTTTATAATTCCTGCTTTTTCCCGGGAGATGTCAGGAATTGTCTTGCCCAAATATTCCGTATGCTCATAATCAACGTTGGTGATGACTGATACCAGGGACTGGTTGAACGCATTCGTGGCATCTAATCGCCCGCCCATCCCCACTTCCAAAACGGCTACTTCTACTTCGGCCTGGGAAAAATATTGGAGCGCCAATGCCGTGACTATTTCAAAATATGTCGGCTTCAGATGGAATTCCGGACGATGAGCCTTGATAGAGGATAGTAATTGAGAGAGAATTTCGCTGACTTTTTTCCGGGAAATAGGTTTTCCGTCTACCTGGATGCGCTCGCGAAAATCGATCAAATGGGGCGAAGTGTACAGGCCGACCCTGAATCCGGCTTCCCTGAGAATGCTGGAGATAAAAACCGCCACCGACCCTTTTCCGTTGGTCCCGGCAATGTGGATTATCCGGAATCTATCCTCATCAACGCCAGTAGCTCTCAAGAGTTTCCTGATATTGGAGAGTCCAAATTTTATTCCCAAACGTTCCGAAACCGAGAGGTAATTTAAAACCTGAGGGTAGGTCATATTGCTATTTTTTGACAGCTAGTATCACAATCCGCGTGAAAAAAGGCCTAATATTTTAACGACGGTGTTCTTCAGATCCTTTCTTTCCACAATCATATCTATCAGGCCATGTTTTAGCAGAAATTCCGAAGTCTGGAATCCTTCCGGTAATTTTTGCCTTATGGTCTGCTCGATAACGCGCGGGCCGGCAAAGCCGATGAGTGCCCTGGGCTCGGCGATAATTAGATCGCCCAGCATGGCAAAACTGGCGCTCACTCCGCCTGTGGTAGGATTGGTCAAAATGGAAATAAAGGGGATCTTCTCCCGGTCCAAAAGACCAAGCGCGGCGCTGGTCTTTGCCATCTGCATCAGGGAAAGAACTCCTTCCTGCATCCTTGCCCCGCCAGAAGAAGAAACAATAACTACGGGAATCTTTTTCTTGATTGCTCTTTCGATAAGACGGGTAACCTTTTCGCCAACCACCGAGGCCATACTCCCGCCCATAAAATCAAAATCCAGAATAGCTATAGCCACCTTGTGCTTGCCGATACTGCCCTGGCCAGTAATAACTGCCTCGCTCATTCCTGTCTTCTTCTGGTCTTGCTTTACCTTGTCTTTGTAAGACTGAATCGCCACAAAGCCTAAGGGGTCGCCGGGCTTAAGATTGGCATTACTCTCCCGAAAACTTCCTCTGTCCACAAGTAACTTGATGCGCTGTTTGGGCTTCAAGCGAAAGTAATAGCCGCACTTGGGACAAACCTTAAAGTTCTCTTCCAGCTCCTTATTGTAGATTATTTCGTTACACTTCTCGCACTTGGTCCACAAACCACCGGGTACGCTCTTTTTACCGCCGGGTTCTTCGACTGGCATAATAATCACCTGCCCATTTTTCGATGTAAAGAAGCAACAAAATTACCCACATTCCTTAACATTGCTCGTCGGGTCTTGCTCCTTTCAATCAAATCAATGATGGCACTGCCTACGATGACGCCATCGCTATATCGGGATACTTTCCGCACCTGCGCGGGACTGGAGATTCCAAAACCACAGGCTACAGGTCTATCGGTTATCCTCTTAACGGCTTTCAAGGTCTCAACTATACTGCTGTTCAACCTGTCTCGGGCGCCGGTAACTCCGGTTAAAGATACATAATAAAGGAAGCCGGTGCTTTTCCGGGCAATCTCTTTTATCCTCTCCAGGGGAGTGGTGGGAGTAGCGAGAAAAACCGTAGATAATTTGTTCGACCGCGCCACCGCAAGCCACTCATCTGCTTCTTCGGGCACCAGGTCGGGAATGATAACCCCATCTACCCCCATCTTCTTGCACGCTGTGGCAAATTCTTCCAACCCGTACCTGTAAACAGGATTCAAATAACTCATCAGAACGATGGGAATCTCTGTCTTTCTTCTCAACTCAGAGACCAATCTGAGTATATCTCTTAGCCTTGTCTTGTTATTTAATGCTCTCTGCGACGCTCTCTGAATGGTAGTGCCGTCAGCCAGAGGATCGGAGAAGGGAACGCCTAACTCAACGATATCCACGCCCTTTTTCTCCATCTCCAGAACTAATTTGAATGTCGTATGCAAATTCGGGTCGCCGGCAGTAATGAAAGTGATTAAAGCCTTTCTGCCCTTTCTCTTTAACTCTCCAAATTTCCTTTCAATCCTGTTCATAACAATGCAATCTTTGCGAAATCAAAGTTATACAAATAATGTAGCCGCAAAGCGTCAGCTTTGCCCCTCTGGAGGGTACGCACCCTGTGCCGCCCCCTCCTTCGGGCGGCCACGGAGTGCCGCCCCTACAACGCAGAGCTTCGCTCTGCAGCTACAATTACACGTTTGAAAGATAGTTTGTGAAGAGCTATTGGAATTTTAGCCAAAAAAGTGAGGACGGCTTCTTCTCTTCCAAGCAAATCATTGTTTGACGACCCCCGATGAAATCGGGGGAAGGAGTTTTGATTTGCGCCCTGCAGAGTCCGAAGTTTTTTGGCGTCAAGAAATTCCTCAAGCAATGAACAAACTATTTTTTAAATTACCAACCGAGCGCCTCTGATAACTATCCCCACCTTCTACTACCCGGGGGGATGAAGGGATAGTTACAAGAGCTTTAAATCGGCCAGGCTTTCTGTAGTGTAGCCCTTTATGGGCGTAATTCTTACGGGCATAAAGCCCTACACTACCGAGCGCCTCTGATAACTATCCCTTCATCCCTTAACTATTTCCACATCCTTATCTCCCCTCCCGGAGAGACAAAGGACAATTATCTCATCTTTTTTAGTATTCTTCGCCATCTTTTTCAAATGGGCCAAAGCGTGGGCCGGTTCCAGCGCGGGAATAATGCCTTCGGTCTCAGAGAGCAAATGGAAAGCCTCCAGCGCTTCCTTATCCGTCACCGCAAAATAATCGGCGCGGCCGGTCTTCTTATAGAAACTATGTTCCGGGCCAACTCCCGGATAATCCAAGCCGGGAGCAACCGAATGCGCGGGAAGAATCTGCCCGTCGCTGTCATGGAGAACATAACTTTTTGAGCCGTGCAGGATTCCTATTTCTCCCGCGTACAGAGGAGCAGCGTGTCGGCCACTTTTTATTCCCAGGCCGGCTGCTTCCACTCCGATAAACTTTACTGCATCGCTATAAAAAGGATGAAATAGCCCGAGGGAGTTACTCCCGCCGCCGACGCAGGCAACCAAGTAATCGGGCAGGCGGCCTTCCTTTTCCCGTATCTGTCGCCTGACTTCCTTGCCGATAACTGACTGAAAATCCCTTACCATCATAGGATAAGGATGCGGACCGACACAGGAACCCAAAAGATAATGGGTTGTTCTCACATTGGCAACCCAGTCCCTGATCGTCTCGTTAATTGCATCTTTTAAGGTTCTGGTTCCCGAGGAGACGGGAACGACTTTCGCCCCCAGGAGCTCCATCCTGAAAACATTGAGCGATTGCCTCTTTATATCTTCTGTTCCCATATAAATTTCACAATCTAATCCTAAAAGGGCAGAGGCAGTAGCTGTGGCTACCCCGTGTTGGCCGGCACCTGTCTCGGCAATAATTCTCCTCTTGCCCATCCTCCTGGCCAAAAGCGCCTGGCCGAGAGTATTATTTATCTTGTGGGCGCCGGTATGGCAGAGGTCTTCTCTCTTGAGATATATCTTCGCGCCGCCCAGTTTCTCTGTCAGGTTTCGGGCAAAATATAGAGGTGTTGGTCTTCCTCCATATTCCGATAGATAATATTTTAGTTCATCCCGAAATTTTTTGTCCCTCTTTGCCCTATTGTAGACTTGTTCAAGCTCCTTGAGGGCGGACATCAAGGTTTCGGGAACGAACTTCCCTCCAAAGATACCAAAATAACCTGACCTGTCTGGCAAAACCTTTTTCATATCGATATTCCGATTCAAAGTCAGAGTCTCTTTGCTCTAATCCGATTTATGAACTCACGCATAAGATTGTAATCTTTCCGCCGGGGAGTCCTCTCTACGCCGCTGGCCACGTCCACACCGTAAGGATTGACTTTTTCTATAGCCGGGATGACGTTATCGGGAGTAAGACCTCCCGCCAGAAATACCGGCTTATTAAATTGCTTTGCTTCCACTGCCAGATCCCAGTTGAAAACTTCTCCCGTTCCTCCCTCTACCCCGGGGACGTAAGAGTCGAGAAGATAATAATCTACATTATATCTCTCGATATCTCCCAGATTCTCTTCGCCTCTCATCCTGAACGCCTTGATTATCTTCAGTCTCGCACTTTGAGTTTGCAACTCCCGGCAGTATTCAGGAGTCTCCTCGCCATGAAGCTGCACTACGTTTAGCCTGCACTTTTCGGCAATCCTTTTGACTATTTTCATCTCTGCGTTTACGAAAAGACCTACAGGCTGCGCGAAAGGAGGAAGTCTCCCAATAATCTGACCTGCCAATTTGGGAGAAATTTTGCGAGGGCTATCCTTGTAGAAATTGAAGCCTATATAGTCGGCTCCCAGATTGACTGCCCACAAGGCATCTTTTTCATTGGTAATACCACAGATTTTTATTTTGACCATCAAAACTATCGCTCGGGCGACCACCCCTACAAAGGAATCCAGAATTTTTCACTTGACTGCAGGAAGGGCTGCCAGAGCCTCTTTTATCTTTTCCTCCGGATAGGCGTAATCCTCTAACTTCTTATTCAGGTAAGCGTCATAGGCAGCGAGGTCGAAGTGCCCGTGTCCGCTGAAGGCTATCACGATGCATTTTTCTTCCCCTGTATCCTTACATTTTTTTGCCTCATCGATGCCTGCTTTTACGCAATGGGCCGTCTCCGGAGCAGGAAGGATTCCTTCGGTGCGGGCAAAAAGAACGGCTGCTTCAAAAACAGGATTCTGATGGTACGCTCTTGCCTCAACGATTCCTTTGTTCACCAGAAGGCAAACCAGGGGAGCGTCACCATGGTACCTCAGTCCTCCGGCGTGTATTGGCGGAGGAACAAACGAGTGGCCCAGGGTAAACATTTTTACTACCGGAGCTATCGCAGCCGTATCTCCGAAGTCGTATCGGTAAGGACCTCTGGTCAAAGTCGGGCAGGCCTCCGGCTCGCAGGCAATTATCTGTATCTTTTTTCCGTCCAATTTGTCTTTAACAAAGGGGAAAGAGAATCCGGCAAAATTGGACCCTCCGCCCACGCAACCCGTTAGAATGTCGGGTTTTTCTCCGGCTATTTTCAACTGTTTTTTAAGCTCCAGTCCCACAACAGTTTGATGCAGGATTACGTGATTTAAAACACTGCCCAGAGAGTACTTCGTATCATCGTGCGTTGCCGCATCTTCTACTGCTTCCGATATGGCAATACCCAGGCTGCCCGGACAATCGGGGTCTTTCTTCAGGATGCTCTTTCCTGCGTTGGTCAAATTGGTCGGCGAGGCGTGGACTTCTGAGCCCCATGTCTCCATTAAGATTCTTCTGTACGGTTTCTGTCCATAACTCACTTTCACCATATAAACCGTGCATTTCAGACCAAAAAGATTACACCCGAAAGAAAGAGCGCTACCCCACTGCCCTGCTCCTGTTTCAGTGGCAATTCTTTTTACTCCTTCCTTCTTGTTATAGTAGGCCTGGGCAACTGCTGTGTTTGGCTTATGACTTCCCGGGGGACTTATGCTCTCGTTCTTGTAATAGATTCTCGCAGGAGTATTCAACGCCTTCTCTAACCTACGAGCTCGATGCAAAGGTGTCGGCCTCCAGAGTTTATAGACATCCAGAATCTCATCCGGTATGTCGATCCAGCGCTCCTGGCTTACCTCCTGTTTAATTAACTCCATGGGGAAGATAGGAGCAAGATCCTGTGGCCCCAGTGGCTTCAAGGTCTTAGGATGCAATGGCGGAGCCAGTGGCTCTGGCAGGTCCGGCTGGATGTTGTACCAGGCCTGCGGAATCTCCTTTTCTGATAGAGTGATCTTCGTCTGTTCCATACCCACCTCCTGTTCGTCCCGTGTCATCGGGACCTACGATTTCAGGTACTCAATTCTCGCAATTTTCTGCCGATATCTTCGCTTTCCAGCAAAACTTGTCCCACCAATATAGCATTTATCCCTATGTTTTTCAACAACAAAACATCTTCCCTGGTTTTGATGCCGCTTTCGGAAACAACTGTCTTTTCCCGGGGAATCTTTTTTCTCAACTCTTTGGTCACATTTAAATTCACAGTGAAATCTTTCAAATTGCGATTGTTTATACCGATAATATCTGTCGGCGTGGAGAGGACCTTCTCCAGGTCTTCTTCGCTATGAACCTCAACCAGAGCCTCCATTCCCAGGTTCTCGGTTATCTTCACTAATTCGCCTATCTGTTTGCCATCCAGGATGGAAGCAATCAAAAGCAGAGCATCCGCGCCAAAAGCTCTCGATTCATAGAGTTGGTATTCGTCAATGATAAAGTCCTTGCGCAGAATGGGAACGTTAGCGCTCTGTTTAACGGAGAAGAGATGCAGGATATCTCCCTGAAAATACTTATCTTCTGTCAGAACTGAAATGGCCGCTGCTCCATTTTTCTCATAGATTTGGGCTATCCTTTTGGGATCAAACTCTTTACAGATGAGACCGCTGGAAGGAGAGGCTCTCTTAATCTCACAGATTAGACTTATTTTCCCCGGAAGAGAAATTGCGTTCTTGAAATCCCTGGCGGGAGGAAAAGTAGCAATCTTATCCTTCAGTTTGGCCAGGGGAATCTCTTTCTTCCTTTCCGCCACGTTTTTCTTTTTATGAGAGACTATTTTTCCAAGAATATCCATGGAATTATGGCCCTCCCCCTCTCCCCCCAGGGGAGAGGGGATATAATTCCCACCCCAGAGAGAGGTTTATCCGCGTGTGGTGTATTCCTTCAATTGTTCCAGCTTTTTCATCGCCTTGCCGGAATCGATCGAATCTTCAGCCAGTTCAATCCCTTCTTTAAAATCTTTCGCTTTTCCTCCGGCTACAAGAGCAGCAGATGCATTCAGGAGAACTACGTCCCGCTGTGCGCCTTTCTTTCCTTTGAGTATCGAATGGACTATTTCAACGTTTTCCTTAACTCCTCCGCCTTTTATTTCGTCAGGATGAGCGACAGGAAGAGCGAAATCCTCAGGCCGGATATGGTAGGTTTTTACCTTTTTATTTTTTAATTCAGAAACTTTAGTGGGACCTGTAATCGTAATCTCATCCAAAGTATCTAAACCGTGAACAACGAAGGCTCTCTTCACTCCCAGGTTGTTCAACACGTGCGCCATCATTTCCGTGAGTTCACCATCATAGACTCCCAGAACCTGGGCCGTGGCGCCGGCAGGATTAGTTAAAGGGCCAAGAATATTAAATACCGTGCGCAGCCCGATTTCTCGTCGGGGACCTATAGCGTACTTCATAGCTCCGTGAAATAGGGGAGCGTAGAGAAAACCTATCCCGATCTCCCTCACGCACCGGGCAACCACCTCGGGAGAAACGTCCAGGCTGACTCCCAGACCCTTTATGACGTCGGCACTTCCACAACCTGAAGAGACTCCCCTGTTTCCGTGTTTGGCCACCCTGACGCCACATCCCGCCACCACGAACGCCGTGGTCGTAGAAATGTTAAAGGTGTTCGTCCCGGTGCCTCCTGTGCCACAGGTATCGACTATTGTCTCCCAATCAATATTGATTTCTTCCCGGTCTATGTCTATTTCCGGCAAGACATTAATCCTGGTTGCCTTAGCGCGCATCACCCTGGCACACCCCGTTATCTCCTCCACGGTCTCTCCCTTGATTCTCAAAGCAGTGATGAAAGCCCCAATCTGCGCATCGGTACATTTTCCCGACATAATCTCTTCCATTACTTCGATTGCTTCTTTTTCTTTCAGGTCTTCGCCTTTCACTACTTTGGCAATTGCTTCCCTGATCATTCTCCTCTCCTCAAAAAAGGAGTCAGAGTGATTTTCCCGAAAAATGACTCTGACCCCTTTTTTCTAAAAAGTTTTTTAAGAGCTTCTTTCCTTCTTTGGTGAGAATAGATTCTGGATGAAACTGCACTCCCCAAATCGGGTAGTCTGTATGTTTAATCCCCATAATCTCTTTGCGGTCAGTCTGAGCAATAATCTCAAAACATTCAGGTAGGTTATCCGCTTTTACAATCAGCGAGTGGTAACGCGTTGCCTCAAAAGGATTGATAATCCCTTCGAACAGGTTCTTCTGGTTATGGTAAATCAGGGAAGTCTTACCGTGCATAATCCTTTCTGCTCTAACTATCTCTCCACCAAAAGCATAACCGATGCACTGGTGACCAAGACAGACTCCCAATATGGGAATCTTTCCCGCAAACTCTCTTATCATACTGCAGGATATCCCCGCATCTTCAGGTCGGCCCGGGCCGGGGGAAATAATTATTTTTTCCGGGGCCAATTCACCGATATCCGAAAGAGAGAGTTTATCATTGCGGAAAACCTTCAATGTTTCTCCCATCTCTCCCAAATACTGCACGAGGTTATAGACAAAAGAGTCGTAATTGTCGATCACGAGAATCATCATTCCAATCCTTTCTCTGCCATCTCAATCGCCTCAAATAATGCCTTCGCTTTGTTTAGCGTTTCCTCATATTCATTCCTGGGAATCGAGTCGGCCACAATCCCTGCCCCTGCCTGGAGAAAGGCTTTCTTTCCCTTTATGAGGATGGTCCTGATTGTAATCGCCATGTCCATATTCCCCTGAAAGCTGAAATATCCCACTGCCCCGGCATATGGCCCTCTTTTCAAATTTTCCAGCTCTTCAATTATTTCCATTGCCCTGACTTTAGGCGCGCCGGAAACCGTGCCCGCGGGAAAACAGGCCCTGAGGACATCAAAGCTATCCATTCCCCTCCTTAGTTTTCCAACTACTCCGGAGACAATGTGCATTACGTGGGAATATCTCTCAATGACCATCAATTCCGGCACCTTAACGCTACCATACTCACAGACGCGACCGATATCATTCCTTCCCAAATCGACCAGCATAAGATGTTCCGCCTTCTCTTTGGAACTCTTGAGTAATTCTCTTTCCAATTTTTTATCTTCAACTTCGTCTTTCCCCCGCGGCCTGGTACCCGCTATAGGTCGAACTTCAACCGTTTTTCCCTCCTGCCTGACGAGAATTTCCGGCGAAGAGCCGACAATATTCATCCCGGACAGTGAAAGATAATACATATAAGGTGAAGGATTGATAATCCTCAGCGCCCGGTAAATATCGAAAGGATGAGCGCTAATTTTCGTCTCCAACCTCTGCGACAGAACAGTCTGGATAATGTCTCCCCGTCTTATATATTCCTTGGCCTTGGCCACAATTCCCTCAAAACCGTTTCTCGTAAAATTCGATTGCAGGACTATCTTTGAGCTTCCTGTCCGTTTTGTCCCGGGTCTCTTTCTGGGTTTTTTTCTCAACTCGGCTATCAACTTTTCAATCTTCCTGCACGCTTCTTTGTACAAACCTTTCAGATTAACGTTTTCCTTATCCAAATGGACGCAGGAGACAACCTTAATTGTGTGAGCTACGTGGTCGAAGATAAGGAGATTGTCCGTAAATATGAATTTACAGTCAGGCAGGTCCAGGTCATCGGGATTAACGCTGGGGATATCCTCGATGAACTTCACCATGTCGTATCCCATATAGCCTACAGCTCCTCCGTAGAAGCGGGGCAACCCTTCCACTTCTACAGGTTTGTATTTCTGCATAATTTTCCGCAATTCTTCGAGAGGATTATCCGTCTCTTTTACCTGCCGCATCGCCTTAGTCTTAAGGCTCAACGTTATTTTTTTCCCTTTACTTTCAAAAATCAATGCCGGGCTACTGGACAGGAAAGAATATCTCCCCAGCTTCTCTCCCCCTTCCACACTTTCCAGAAGATAGGCATACTTTCCCATGCCAACCTTGGTGAATGCAGATACGGGAGTTTCCATATCGGCGAGGATTTCTTTGAAGACGGGAAGTAAATTCCCCTTTTTTGCGAGTCTTTTGAATTGACTAAAACCTGGATGGAACATTGATTTTCTCTAGTTACTTCTTCTTATACACCTTGCCCGGGTCAAAAACTTTTTCCCCGACAATATCGTATTTTCCTTCCTTATTAACCTTCCTGAAGAAACATGACCTGTACCCCGTGTGGCAGGCAGCGCCGCCCAGTTGTTTCACTTTTACCAGTAGGGTGTCGCCATCGCAATCGAAAAAAATCTCTTTGACCTCCTGAAAATGTCCTGATTGTTCTCCTTTAGTCCACAGTCTCCCCAGGGAGCGACGCCAGAAACAGGTCCTTCCCGTGGCCATTGTCTTTTCTAAAGATTCCTTATTCATATAAGCCAGCATCAGAATCTCGCCATCATCGTAGTCCTGCACTATCGCTGGAATTAAACCCTGGCTGTCAAATTTCAACTCTTCCATAAACTTCATCATTACCTCCCATCACTACCTCAAGGATGAAGGGATAGTTGCAGGAGCTTCAAATCCGCCAGGTTTTCCGTAGTGTAGCCCTTTATGGGCGTAATCCTTACGGGCATAAAGCCCTACACTACCGAGCGACTCCGAAATCTATCCCTTCATCCTCACTTTTCTGCTATTTCCATAGCCTCCTGAAGTCTTATACCACCCGTATATAACGCCTTGCCAATAATCATTCCGGAAACGCCATGCTCTTCCAGTTCTTTGATTCTCTTTACATCATCCAGGGTGGAAATACCGCCACAGGCAATAACCGGAACTCTAACTTTCTCGGCAAAAGTCTTAATCGCCTTCACATTGGGCCCTTTCAACATTCCGTCCTTCTTTATATCAGTAAAGATTATTTTTTTCACTCCTATCTCTTCCACTCTCTTGGCCAGAGTCACCGACCGAACAGACGTAATTTCCTTCCAGCCTCCGATGGCTACTTTTCCGCCTATTGAATCTATGCTTATTACAATTTTATCTCTAAACTTTTTCAGTGCTTTCTTCACCGTATCCGTATCATAAATTGCGGAAGTGCCCAGGATAACTTCAGCAACGCCTCTGGATAATACTCTCTTGATAGTATCCATATCCCGTATACCACCGCCCACTTCTACGGGAACTTTGATACTCTTTGCAATTTCCGCAATCAGCTCAAGATTCTGGATTACGCCAGCAAAGGCACCGTCCAGGTCGATTATGTGAAGCTTTTTAGCGCCCTGCGCCTGCCAGAGCTTCGCTACAAAGACGGGATCCTTGGAAAATATAGTCTCCTGTTCCAACTTCCCTTGAATCAGGCGAACACAGTTCCCGCCCCGAATATCAATAGCCGGAATAACAAGCATTCTCCCCCCCACAACGCTAACTTTTCCATCCTCTATTTCTCAATGCGAGGGGATTTGGTGTAGCGAGCATTAGAATTTTTAGCCAAAAATCGAAGAAAAGAGTTTAGCCCCGCGAAGACGGGGGAAACTCCTGAGATTTTTGGCGGTGCTTGAAGAGCAAAAAATTCTCAGCGAGCGAACCAAATCCCCGAGCATATTTATAGTCGACCTTTGGTTGAAGGGATCCCTTTTAACTTTGGAATTATCTTAACCGCTTCCCGCAAGGCTACTCCAAAGCCTTTAAATATTGCTTCAGAAATGTGATGGTTATTCCTGCCATACCTTAGATTAACATGCAGAGTAACACCCGCATTAATACATAATGCTCGAAAGAAATCCTCGATTAGCCCAAAATTGAACTCTTCTCTCTTCTTGGTTTCTTTTTTGAACTTGACATTGAATACCAGATAAGGCCGGTTAGAGATGTCCAAACAGATTTCCGAAAGCGCCTCATCCATAGGCACCAGGGAGAAACCATAGCGAGATATTCTCTCTTTTTTTCCCAATGCTCTTTTTATTGCTTGTCCCAGAGAGATTCCCAGGTCTTCCGTAGTATGATGATCGTCAATGCCGACGTCACCGGAAGCCTTTATCTTCAAATCAATGCAACCGAACCTGGCCACGAGTTCCAGCATATGGTTAAGAAAAGGGATTGGCGTACTTATGTTATAATTACCCTTTCCCTCTAAATTTAGCTCTACTCTAATACGTGTTTCCCTGGTCCTTCTGTCTATCTTTGCTTTTCTCATTTCACCTCCAAAAATAGACTTATTCATTAGCAGAGCTATCGCTCTGCTGCTACATTAATCGCTTGTAGCAGCAAAGCGTAAGCTTTGCTGCTATGTAGGGGACGGACTCCGTGCCGTCCCTTCCTTTTGGGCGACCACAGAGTGTCACCCCTACAATGCAGAGCTATCGCTCTGCATCTACTTTTTCCTCAGTCTTACCTTTATTGACTCCGCGTGACCTGCCAACCCTTCCGCTTTTGCAAAATTGATTATGTCTCGAGCTGAACTTTTCAAACTTCTCTCGGAGCACGCCACCACCACCATCTTTTTCAAAAAATCTTTCACCGACAGGCCGGAAGAGAACCTCGCGCTGCCCCCTGTAGGCAAAACATGGCTTGGCCCCGCGTAATAGTCGCCAATAGCGACGGGAGACCATTTGCCAAGAAATATTTCTCCTGCGTTCTTTATCTCCTGCAAAATTCTCTCCGGTTTCTCTGTCAGAACTTCCAGATGTTCGGGAGCGAACTCGTTGGCAAAACGCACCGCTTCTTTCATACTCCTTACCCGCATCAGACTGATACCTTTGCTTTTTATTCCTATCTTTTTCTGAACGATATTTCTTATTCTCCGGGAAGTAGTGATCAGTCGGGCAGTGGCGCCTCCGCCGTGTTCTACCTGCGCCGAAAGGTCGGATGCTATGTAGTCGGGATCGGCTTTCCCGTCAGCAATAATTAATATTTCCGAAGGACCGGCCAACATATCGATTCCCACGTCGCCAAAAAGAAGCCTCTTGGCAGTCGTCACGTATACATTCCCCGGACCAACAATCTTATCCACTCTGGGAATTGTCTCGGTTCCATAGGCAAAAGCAGCAATTGCCTGGGCGCCGCCGACTCTGTAGATTTCCTCCACTCCGCATATCCGAGCAGCCGCCAGGACCTCGGAACTCAACTTACCCGGCGGGGAAGCCATGGCAATCCTGTCAACCCCTGCTACTTTCGCCGGCACCACGGTCATCAACACCGAAGAGGGATAGGCAAATTTCCCTCCCGGCACATAGACTCCCACTTTCTCCACGGGACGCCAGAGCTCAAGAAAACGAATCCCCTGCAAAGCGGAATTTGAAAATTGCCGGCTTTTTTTCGTAATCTCCCTGTATTCATCAAGGTGGAATTTCTCTATATTTTTCTTCGCTCTTTTTATCAGGCTGACAAAATTTAAGCCAACCTTCCGGAAAGCTCTGTCAATCTCTCTCTTTTTCACTCTCAGTTCGGCTGGCTTCAAAATAAGGCCATCATATTTCCTTGTATAAAAGAGTAAAGCTTTGTCACCTTGATTCTTTACCCTGCCCATAATTTCTCTGACTTTTTTTTCTACCGTTTTCAACCCTTTTGGTTACCCCTTTCCACAGACAATTAAAAGATAGTTTGTGAAGACCTATTGGAATTTCAGCCAAAAAACGAGGACGAGAAACTACCTTAACGCGAGGGATTTGGTCTGGCGAGAATTGGAATTTTTAGCCACAAATCGAAGATTGTAGCCGCAAAGCGTAAGCTTTGCTTCTATGTAGGGGACGGACTCCGTGCCGTCCCTTCCTTTTGGGCGACCACAGAGTGTCGCCCCTACAATGCAGAGCTATCGCTCTGCAGCTACATTTTCTTATTCTTTTATTCTTTTTATTCTCGCTCCCAAACGCCGCAACTTTTTCTCAATATCTTCGTAACCCCGGTCGAGGTGGTTGACTCCAAATATCTCGGTCTTACCTTCTGCAGCCAGAGCTGCCAGAATCAATGCTGCCGAAGCTCTCAAGTCCGTGGCTATTACGGGAGCACCACTGAGCTTGGGGACACCCTTAACAATCGCACTATTACCTTTGACCTGGATATTGGAACCCATCCTTTGCAGTTCACCAACGTGAAGAAATCTATTCTCAAATACAGTTTCCGTAATTATACTGGTGCCTCTAGTGAGACTCATCAGAACCATCCATTGCGCCTGCATATCGGTGGGAAAGCCGGGATAAGGGATTGTTTCGATATCAGTCGCCTTAAGATTTTTTCCGGAAATAACTTTAATTTCTTTGTTATTTAAGGCAATCTTTGCCCCGGCTTCTCTAAGTTTAGTTATCACTGCCTCCAGGTGCTCCGGGTCTGCTCCCCGAATAGCCACTTTCCCTCCGGTGACTGCTGCTGCCACCATAAATGTACCTGTCTCTATTCGGTCCGGTATAACCTCATGAACCGTGCCCGAAAGCACATTTACACCTTCGATTTCAATAATATTGGTCCCTGCCCCTCTAATCTTGGCTCCCATCTTGTTCAGAAAGCTGGCCAGATCCTTAATTTCAGGTTCGGAAGCAGCATTTTCTATGACTGTTCTTCCTTTAGCTCTGGTTGCCGCCATAATCAAATTTTCTGTTGCCCCTACGCTGGGAAAATCCAAATATATATTTGCTCCGTGGAGCCTGGGAGCATCCAGCTGAACGTATCCTCTCTCCAGACTCACCTTTGCTCCCAGTTTCCTGAAACCCCGAAGGTGCAGATTGATGGGGCGGGCCCCGATAGCGCATCCCCCGGGTAAAGAAGCCCGCACCTGACCGAGCCGGCCCAGGAGAGGTCCCATTACCAGGATAGAAGCTCTCATCTTCTTCACCAATTCATAGGGAGCTTCACCATCCAATCTATTAGTAGAAGAAATCTTTATCTTTTTATTATGGTAAGAAATTTTCTTCCCCAGAATCTTTAATAACGCCAGAATCGTCTCCACGTCCTGAAGACGAGGTACGTTCTTTACCACGCAGTCCTCATCCGTCAAAAGAGTAGCGACCAGTATTGGCAAGGAAGCGTTTTTAGAACCGCTAATTTTCACTGTACCGGAAAGTTTCTTTCCCCCAGTAATAAGAATCTTTTCCACTTCCTCCTCCTTGAGAAAATGGGAAAATAGGGTCAGAGTGATTTTCCTGTTCCCATTCGTTCCCAACCATCTTCATAGAAGATACCGATTCGGTTATTCTCACTCAGAAAAATGACTCTGACCCCTTTTTTACTTTTTTAATTTTTGGGCCAGAACAATTCTATCCAGTCCAGCGTAGTCTTTAAGTAACCGGGACGGGTAAAACTGTTTTTCTTCTTTGACAAGATTCACTATCGCTTTGCCCTGGTCATCTCCGATTTCCATGATCAAGTAGCCACCGGAGACCAAATATTTTGAAGCTCGCGGGACTATGCGTTTATAAAAGTTGAGACCGTCACTTCCTCCTCCCAGTGCCCAAATAGGCTCTTTCTTAATTTCAGGCGGAAACAGCACCAGGTCTTTTGACTTAACGTAAGGAGGATTACTCACTATGAAATCTACTGCCAGATTTGGGTCAAGATTTCTCAGGGGATTGAACAAGTCCCCCAAAAGAAATTTTACCTTTCCTGTAACATTATGAAACCTCGCATTCTTCCGGGCCACCTGTATAGCCTCTTCGCTTATGTCCGTAGCATAAATTTTACACGAGGGGATATTCTTGGCAAGACTTACGGCAATATTACCGCTCCCGGTACAAAGGTCAACAATGGTCAGGGTAGTCTTTCTCCAGGATTCATAACTTCTCTCCTTTTGTGTCTTTTGCGCTTTCTCTATTACTTTTTCCACAAGGATCTCGGTCTCCGGCCTGGGAATTAAAACATCTTCGTTCACAAAGAACTTAAGTCCCATAAATTCCTTATGGCCGATAATAAAAGCTACGGGTTCCCGTCTCAGCCTTCTTACAATTAATCTATCATAAGCAGATAATTGCCTCTCGGTCAACTGGCAATCCAGGTTCAAATATATTTCCAGCCTCTCTATTTTCAGAATGTGCGCCAGCAAAACTTCCGCGTCAATCCGTGCCTCAGGTATGCCTTTTCTTCTAAGGTACTTAG
>CAYFRM010000004.1:0-21055 GCA_964345635.1 uncultured Clostridia bacterium | reverse complement strand
GAACCTGCCAGGGATTTCGTAGGTAATTATAACCTCCCAGATTACTGTAGCAAAAAGCGCCAATTTGGTTAAAAAGCGCTATTTTCAAAAAATGGCTCCCCGGGTAGGACTCGAACCTACATCCCTCCGGTTACGAGCAGCCCCTATGTTTCCGTAGGGCTCGGACTATCTCTTTACCCCGTAAATATATTTTTCTCCGGGGTAGTGAGCGCTTCCCATAAACCTAACTTGGTTTATAGTACTCCCTTTTCAAGGATAGTCTCTGCACCTTTCCCCGATATATTATCGGGGACTTGGCTCAGGATTACCATCCCTAGACCCCGTAGGATTTAGGGTATAGGCTTCCCTGAATTCGCCCACTTTTTCAATCCCAATTGCTTGGGAAAGCTGCCAAAGACAGCCGGATGCTCCACCATTGAGCTACCGGGGAACCGTATGTTCAATTAGAAGGCAGAGCTTTCGCTCTGCGGCTACATACCACTATCCCTCCCTTTCGGGAGGACTCCAAATATTATAGCATATTATTGTTGGGGTTGGGTGGCTTTGCACATTCCTTCAATATATTTCCAGTAATCGTCTACTTCCTTTTGTATCCTTTCCAGAAATTCCTTATTCTCTTCTTTTAATAGATGGCTATATCTTCCCTGGCTCTTTATCCATTCCATAATTGGCTTTCTCTCTTTGGGACGAATAGTTATCCTCCAGACTCCGTTCTCTACTTCAAAGAGAGGCCAGAATCCTGTGTCCACCGCTAATTTGGAAATTTCTACTGTCTTTTCCATTGGATAGCGCCATCCCCGATGGCAGGGAACGAGTATATTAATGAATGCAGGACCATCGGCTTTGAATGCTTTCTCTGACTTGTTGACCAAGTCTTTCCAGTGGGATATTGATGCCTGGGCTACATAGGGTATGTGGTGAGCAGCTACTATTGAAGTCAGGTCTTTCCGGAATTGCTCCTTGCCCGGCTTCACTTTTCCCGCTGGTGCAGTGGTTGTGGAAGCACCGCAGGGCGTGGCGCCAGACCGCTGTATTCCCGTGTTCATGTAAGCTTCGTTGTCGTAGCAGACGTAAACCATTTTGTGGCCTCTCTCCAGGGCTCCGGAGAGTGACTGTATTCCTATATCATAAGTTCCGCCATCGCCGCCGAAGGCGATAAACTTTATCTCTTTCTTTATCTTACCTTTCTTCTTGAGAGCGCGATAGGCGGTCTCCGCACCGCTTATTGTGGCTGCCACGTTTTCAAAAGCATTGTGTATGAATGGCGAGTTCCAGGCTGTGTACGGATATATTGTGGTGGCTACTTCCACACAACCTGTGGCGCATCCCACAACGACCGGGTCTTCTGTTCCCAGAAGGACCTGGCGGATACCTATGGAAGCCCCGCAGCCAGCGCAGAGGCGATGGCCGCCGGTTAAAACTTTTGGTCTTTTTGATAGTTCTTTGATGGTTGCCATTATTATCCCCCTCACCTATATCCTCTCCCCCAGGGGAGAGGGAAATTTCATTGATTATTCTCGGACGCCGAGGTAGTTTACTAAAGTTCCTACTTTCTTTTGTTTGAGAATCTTTCCCAGGTCTGTGTAGACTTTCTCTATATCTTCAACGTTGATGTCTCTTCCTCCGAGACCATAAACGTAATTTACGATAAAAGGTTTATCTTTTTTCTCATACAGGGCTGATCTTATCTCATTGAATACCGGCCCGCCGCTATTGCTGAATGTGTCGCTTCTATCGAGTATGGCTACTGCTTTTGCTTTGGAAAGTGCATCTACTAACTCTTTCGCCGGGAAAGGCCGCAGGAATCTTAGCTTGACCATACCTGCTTTTATGCCTTTTGCCCGCAGCCGGTCTACTGTTGTCTTTGCTGTCCCGCAGGTGGAACCGAGAGCGAGAACTGCCAGACTCGCGCCGTCCATCTTGTACTTTTCCAGGTAATCGTACTTCTTTCCTACAATCTTCTGAAACTTGTTCACAATACCGGGTATGACTGAATACGCTTTTCTCATTGCCTCTGCTTCCTGCCTTTTGTGCTCAAAATAGTAGTCCTGTAAATCGAGCGGGCCGTAAGTGACGGCATTATCGATATCCAGAAGAGAGTATCTCGCTTTTTTCTCGCCTATCCAGTCTTTAACTACCTTGTCCTCCAGAAGCTCAATCCGTTCCACGGCGTGGCTGGTGATGAATCCGTCAAGGCATACCATAACCGGGAGAAGTATATTCTCATCTTCGGCAATCCTTACTGCCAGGAGAGTAGACTCGTACGCTTCCTGCCCGGTCTCGCAATAAATTTGTATCCAGCCAGAATCTCTCGCTCCCATAGAATCTGAATGGTCGCAATGGATATTTATCGGGGCAGAGAGCGCCCGGTTGACCACAGGCATAACGATGGGGAGCCTCAGGGAGGAGGCAATATAGACTATCTCCCACATCAGCGCCAGACCCTGGGAACAGGTGGCTGTCATCGTCCTTGCTCCCGAGGCGGATGCTCCCACGCAGGCGCTCATTGCGCTATGTTCCGATTCCACAGGAATCGTCTCTGTATCCACTAATCCGTCAGCCACGAACTGGGAAAATGCCATTACGATCTCTGTCTGCGGAGTTATGGGATAGGCTGCTACCACGTCAGGATTTATCTGGCGCATTGCGTGGGCAACTGCTTCGTTTCCTGTTAATGCTAATTTATCTTTCATTATTTGTCCTCCACTACAATATAAATTACAGATTACAGATTACAGATTTCAAATTTCAGATTTCAAATTGCAAATTTATTATTCTTTGACCATTTCGATGCACTTAACGGGGCATATCGCGGCGCAGATGCCGCAGCCCTTGCAATGGTCATAATCAAAACCGGTCATCTTCTCCTCGGCTACGAGGATCGATGAATCGGGACAATATACCCAGCAATTGAGACAATTAGTACACCTCTTTACGTCCCTCACGGGCTTAAAAGTCCTCCAGTCACCTGTCTTATATTGTTCAGCGTTTCCTGCTTCAATAATCAATCCGGCAATAGGTATCTCCTTCCAGCCTTTCTCTTTCATAAATCCTCCTATCGGAATCAGCCAGATTTCGCTTCTTTATAAGCTCTCTCAATGGCGTCTATGTTTCCCTTAACCGCTTTCTCCCCGATCTTTTTCAGGAATTTCTTCTTTAGTTTTTCTTCCAGATCTTTCATTTTTATGATTCCTGTAGCTTTTATCAGTGCTCCCAGCATCGGGGTATTAGGCATTGGCCTGCCCAGAGTGTCCAGGGAAATCTGCGTAGCATTTACGGTGAATACTTTCCCTTTCTTGAAATTCGTCTTCTCACGAATCTTTTCCGGTTTCTCCTCTGTGTTCACAATGAGAATACCCTTATCTCTCAGGCCTTCAGCAACATCTACTGTGTCCATAATTGTGGGGTCTATTACTACCACAACGCCCGGACTTGTTACGCCACAGTGGAGATTTATCGGCTTATCGCTTATGCGGGTGTAAGCCCGCATCGGCGCGCCCGACCTTTCGGGCCCATATTCAGGAAATGCCTGAATGTACATGCCCCCACCCAGAGCTGTCTCTGCCAGAAGCTGGGCTGCTGTTTTGGCTCCCTGGCCTCCCCGGCCATGGAATCTTACTTCTATCAGTTTTGCCATTTTTCTTTCTCCTTGTAGGTTTTTGACAAAAGTCCAGTCAATTTTAGCAAAAATTATTCTCTTTGTCAAAAAGTTTCCTCACTCTTTCTTATCTGATCTTGGTATTCCTATATATCTTGGCGTTCTGTTCATATAATCCGCATATTCTTGCCCGAATTTTTCTATATTTATTTTCTCTTCGCTCAGGACATAAAAATGGGTCGCGGTACTATATACGACAAAGTAGACCCACAGCAACTTATACATAGCAGATGCTGGATTCCATCCCATTACAATCACGCCCAGAAGACAAATTGTACCTGCCAGGACATGAGAGTGTCTGCTGACTCTGTAAATGCCCCAATCTACAACAGCCTTCTTTTTCTCAGGATGCTCCCTCATTGCGAAGTAGCCCAGGGATAATACCACATTCCCAAAAACAATTATGACCAGCCCGATCCAGAAAGCCGGATTAATGGAAAAGGAAACAAACCACATCAATATCCACCCTGCAAAGACGCCTGTCAAAGTAACTATTATCCAGAACTTGCCCGGTGGCAGACCCATTCTTTTCGCTCTTATAATTACGTGAAGAAGCCCATGCATAATAAAAGTTAAAACGTGTACGTAGAAAAGCCGGAAATACCACGCGGTTTCCACCATTTCCGATTCGCCTCCTTATTTCCCGATTAAGCGGCCCAGATTGAAAGCTTCTTTCAGCTTCCTTTTCTTCTTTCTTATTGCGCCCTTTTCTCCTACTCCGGGTGCGAGTATCTTTCCTTTTAGCCTCATTCCCAGGTAGTCTGTGGTCATTGTTAACATTTTCATAAGAGGCCTTGCGTCACGCGGATCATCACCTGCAAAAGCTAAAGCCAAAACGACCTCTTTCCCTTTTATTTTATCTGCAGTTTTTGAATCGCAGAAATAGACCAGCCTGTCTATGAGGGCTTTCATGGCAACGCTTGGTCCAAACCAGTACATAGGCGTGGCCAAAATTATGCAATCACTATCCATAAGTTTTTCATAGATTCTCTTCATCCCGTCATTTATCCAGCAGACTTCGGTATCCCAGCAGGTATGGCATCCGTCGCATTCCTTGATTCTCAAGTTGCTGAGAGAGACTAATTCAGTCTTTGCACCGGCTTTCTTTGCTCCTCTAAGAATTTCAGAAACCAGGATATGAGTGTTACCTCCCTTGCGGGGACTTCCCGCAATGCCAAGAACTTTTTTCATTTGGACCTCCTTTTTTTCAATACTCTGCCTCAATGTAGGGGCGGCACTCCGTGGCCGTCCCAAGGCAGGGACGGCACAGAGTCCGTCCCCTACGAGGAACAAAGTTTGTGCTTGGCTGCTACAGAAAAGCCAAATATATTGTCTTTCCCTGTCAGATATGCTATATTGAAGCTACTCTGAAGAAATTATTTAGTGAGAGGAGCACAAATACGATGAAAAAGAAGACTATGGTACTTGTCGCCCATAATGGCAAGAAGAAAGATATGGTTGATTGGGTAAAATTCAACAAAGGCACATTGGAAAAGTTTGATATCTATTCAACAAAGGCAACAGGAGAAAGAATTATAAAAGATACGGGACTGCCGGTCAACCTTCTTCTGAGCGGCCCTCTGGGAGGAGACTCCCAGGTGGGAGCGATGATAGCAGAAAAAAGGGCAGACCTTATTATTTTCTTCTGGGACCCCTTATCCATCCATCCGCACGATGTGGATATAAAAGCGGTCCTCAGGCTGGCTGTCCTGCACGATATACCTATTGCCTGTAATCACTCCACGGCTGACTTCTTGATATCTTCTCCGCTACTAAAAGAAGAGAAATCTTAACTTAAGAGCTCTTTCCTGCCTTCCCGGGCCTTACTATAATTATTGAAGGGATAAGCTTAATTCTTTTCTGATATTTTCTAACTTCCCGAAACATACAAGTTTATCACCCAGGAGAATTTTTGTCTCCGCCGCAGGGTTAGGAATCGTCTGTCCCTCCCTCTCCACGGCCAGAATTGTAATGTCGTGTTGTCTTAAATCTGACTCAAGGATTGTTTTACCCAATACGGGACTGTCTTTACGAATTTCGACACTGGAGACACCGTAACCGCCAGTGGCCACCAGAAGCTCCTCGAAAGAAACGGGTTTAACAATTTCCCTTTTAACTATACGCGCCTTTAAGAATCTGGTTACTTTTGCGGCAAATCTGGTGCGCGTAGAAACTTTATAAATGACGTAAACGGCAAATATGATAATTATCAAATTTATCCATGGGAACAGGCCGGAAGGAATGATAGCGTGTAAAAAAGGAATGGTAAACTTGGGCATACCAGCGTGTGGTCTTAATGAATTGGCGAATGTGGCAATTAAGGTAACAAAACCCGCGTGACCTATCACAATAAGAATTGTGGCAATGCGCCGTCTTTGCGGGTGGCCGGTAATCAGTTCCGCTTCTTTTGTGGTAAATCCCGTCGCCGTAAAGCAGGAGAGCGCCTGGAATTTGGCCAGAGACCATTCCAGACCCGTCAATTGGAATGCAATGGCTCCTATTCTTACCGCTATGAATGACACAATGACTGTAAATATGAATAACAGTAGATTCATAAAATGCCTCCTTCTTGTTTTAGAACCATTTCTTTCTTCTGAAATAAGAAATCATCAAAACGCCGACAATAACCATAATGGCCAGGACGCCAAAATACGCCCAGCGCCATTCCAGTTCCGGCATATATTTGAAATTCATCCCATAAATACCGGCAATAAAGGTCAACGGAATGAATATGGTAGCTATTATGGTTAACACTTTCATCACTTCGTTCATCCTGTTACTGACGCTGGAAAGGTAAATATCGAGCATTCCGGAAACCATATCCCTGAACGTCTCTATACTGTCAATAACCTGAATAGTATGGTCATACACATCTCTCAGGAATATCCGCGTTGATTCCTGAATAAGGGGAGACTCTGACCTCTCCAGAATGCTAATGCCTTCTCTCAGGGGCCACACGGACTTGCGCAGGAAAATCGTATCTCTTTTTAGATTGTGTATCGTCTGCAAGGTCTCAGGAGTGGGATTCCTCACCAGCTTATCTTCCATTCTTTCTATCTTATCCCCGATTTTCTCCAGAATTATGAAATAGTTATCCACAATTGCGTCTATCAGAGCGTAAGCAAGATAATCCGCACCCATTTTTCTTATTCTCCCTTTGGCATTTCTAATTCTGTCTCTTATGGGATTAAATACATCTCCTTCTCTCTCCTGGAATGAAATGACGAAATTTGAACCGATAATTAAACTAACCTGTTCGGAAATTATCTCTTTCTCCTTTTCATCATAATAGAGCATTTTTAGGACGGCGAAAATATAATCGCCAAAATCTTCTATTTTGGGGCGCTGGTCGGTGTTCAAAATATCTTCCAGCAAAAGAGGATGCAGATTAAAATGTTTTCCTATTTTCTCTATGATTTCTGTTTTATGAAGGGCCCCTATATTTATCCAGGTTACAGTCGGTTTATCCTTGAAAGGAAAGCACTCTTCAACGTTTTCTGTTTCTTTTTCCTGATAGCGCTTTTCATCGTAATCAATGATGGAAATATTTACCCTTTCTTCTCCCTTCTTACCCACATGGATCAGAGTGCCTGGCGGAAGGCCTGTTTTCCTTGATACTTTTTTTATGATTTTTGCCATTGCCATTCACCTCCCTGAATTACTATTCTGTTTCCAGAAAAGAGCATCGTGAGAGTCCGAACCCCAGGGTTTCATAGGAAAGATAATATTCTTTCCAGAAGTTACCCATCATAGGGGAAGACATACTTTAAATGAAGAGACCAATTAAGGAGAGGAATCTTAATTTCAAACCTCTCGCCTGCCTTCCAGGGCTTTAGCCAGGGTGACTTCGTCGGCATACTCCAGATCTCCACCCATAGGAATTCCCTGCGCCAGGCGGGTTACTTTCACTCCCAGAGGCTTGATTAGTTTTGAGAGATAAGTAGCGGTTGCTTCGCCTTCCACGTTCGGATTTGTACCGATTATCACTTCTCTAATTTTGCCCTGATTAATTCTTGTGACCAGTTCCTTCATTCTTAAATCGTCGGGTCCGACTCCGTCGAGCGGAGAGAGCGCGCCCATAAGCACGTGGTACGCCCCCTTATACTCTCCCATCTTTTCAAAAACGAATATGTCCTGCGGCTGTTCCACGACGCAGACCATACTTCCGTCTCTGGTAGAATCGTCGCATATGGAACAAGGGTCGTTATCGGTAATATTCCCACAGACAGAGCAGCTCTTCATCTTCTCCTTTGCCCCCAGGATAGCCTGAGCCAACTCGTTAGCCTCTGCCCGGGAGCTCTTCAATATATGGAATGCCAACCTCTGGGCGCTCTTCGGCCCGATGCCTGGCAAACGGTGTAAAGCCGATATTAGTCTCTGTAAAGTTTCGGAATGGATAGGCATTTGAATTTTGCCGAAATTATTTCTCTTCGGGCTCCTCCTTCACAATTTCTCCTTCGAACATTTTGAGCACTTTTTCTACGACTGGGTCAACTCCTTTCTTTTCCCCGGAGTTGAAAGCCGGCCCTTGAGGCGGAGCTTCCAGTTCCTGCTCCGGCTCGGGCTCTGTCAAAAACTCTTCAGAATTTGCTTCCATCTCTTCCTCTGTATTCTCTTTGGCACGGGAGGTAGTATCAGTCTCGCCGGTTATGCACCTTATCTTTATTTCCTTGCCCAGCACTTCCTGCAAAGCTCCTTCAACAATATTTGACTTCTTCGCCACCCTATCCTTATGGAAACTGTGACTCCTGGGGAAAACAAGATAAAGGATATTACCTTCCAGACGGTCGGGCGTGCTCTCGACGAGGCAAGCGTGGAGGGGAGTATCCTGTTTCCTGACAGATTCCAGAACTTCCTCCCAGCGCTCTGTAATTTCTTCAATCCGGGAAACCCCTGCAGCATACGGTTTCTCTTTCTCCTTAATTTTGGGAGAAGCTTTTTCCGCTGGAGAGACATATTTTTCCTCGGGTGGCGTTTTTTCTCTTTCTTCAATAGTTAGCGACTTTTCCAGTTTCCCGATTCTCTCAATAATCTCTCCAATAGGAATATACGGTTGACAGAGACGGAACATTTCTACCTCTATCACCAGCCGCGGCTGTTCGCTCCACTTCATAGATTCGTAGGTCTTGCTGAGAAGGTCGATAATCCTCACCAGGTTTTCTTCCGTAAACTGTTCTTTTCCCCGGAGAAGGATTTCCCGATGCTTATCGGGAAGTTCCAGAATCTTTGTATCTTCTCCTGCCACTTTCATAAGCAGCATATTTCTGAAATGTTGTCTCAGGTCTTTGATAAACTGGTGAAGGTTATAGCCGGATTCGGTTATCTCATCTATCAGGGAGAGAATCTCCCTGGCTTTGTGCTCGGCAATCAGGTCGGAAAATTCTACCAGGCGCTCAAAGGGAAGAACGCCCAGAATGAAATTTGTCTCCTCCGGACTTATCTTCTTGCCACCAGCGTAAGAGATAACCTGATCGAGCAGGCTCTGGGCATCCCTGAGACTCCCTTCTCCTCTGTAAGCAATTAGATTGAGTGCCTCTTTATCTATTTTCAGTTTTTCCTTCCCCACAATGTAATTCAGCCTGTCAAAGATTTTCTTCTGAGGAATCAATTTAAAAGAAAACCTCTGGCAGCGGGAAAGGATGGTGGCCGGAATCCTCTCCGGCTGAGTGGTAGCCAGCATAAAAATGATATGGCGAGGAGGCTCCTCCAGAGTCTTCAGAAGTGCATTGAAAGCGTCGTGAGTAATCTGATGCGCTTCATCAATAATATAGATTTTGTAGCGAGAAGAGACGGGAGCAAATTTTACGTTCTCCCGCAAAGCCCTTATCTCATCAATCCCCCTGTTGGATGCGCCATCGATTTCCAGAACGTCAATGGAGCTGCCCCGGGCAATTTCCACGCAGGATGTGCACTTGTTGCAGGGTTGGGACGTGGGACCTTCTTTGCAGTTTAATGCTTTAGCCAATATGCGCGCCGTGGTTGTCTTGCCTATACCTCTGGGGCCTGAAAAGAGGTAAGCGTGGGCAACTTTGCCTGAGGCAATGGCGTTCTTTAAAGTCTCGCAGACGTGCTCCTGCCCCACAATTTCATCGAACGTTTGCGGTCTATATTTTAGCGCTAATACCAGGTAAGGCATCGTAACCTTCCATATGGTAATCTATTTGTCTTATCTTATATTCTTTGCGATACGGCACTTTTTCTCTTTCAGGAATAAGAAAACTGAATAGACCCCAGAAGACAACAGGACAAATTACAACCCCAATTGCCCTGGGAGTGGTAAGAATTTGGAATTTCTTGAATCCTTCCACCTGAACAACAAAAGTCACGTAAAGCCAGAACAGAACATAAATTATTGTCCAGAACATTAGAGTGCTCTTAAATTGTCCGGCAAAATATAGAATAGCTTCAGGTGATCTGGTGGCCCCGGCAGCGAGGAATGTAGACAATAGATCGCCTCCGACAAAAATAAGTAAAAGAAGGTATAAACCAATAGTCCAGACACCGGTGACTACAGCTGTATAAGTAGCCACGCGAAAAGTCTGCTCGTAACCTCTCTTTCCGGCAAATAACATCACAAAGAAATGGTAAATGCCCGCATTAATAAAGAGACCCAATATACCCACCAAGCCAATTAAAGAGAACATCAAGAACAGAATCCCCACGCCCGTCAGGGCGGCGAGTTGATTTATCGGTTTGGCGAGAGAAAATATTAACGTAGGCATGCAAATTGCCGCAAGAAGCAAACCCAGCGCTACTATGTAAAACTTTATCGGTGCGCCATAACCGCCTTCCTGAGGTAGTTCTTCAAAAAATCTCCTGGGATATATAATCAGTTCCCAGCATTTGCGGAAAAAACCTTTTTCGGGGGCAATTATCCCGTATTGCTCGCGTGTGATTCCTTGACCATATTTTGTTCTCTTTGACACTACCCCTTGGGAACATTGACTGCACATTAATTGTCCGTCTTTTTCCTGAAGACATTCAAAACAGAAATCGCGTTGACAGACTGCGCAAAATCCCTGCGCCGGGCGGTCGGGATGGTTAATACATGCGTCTTTCTGTAAAAACGAAGCTTTTTCTTCTTCGGGGTCAGGAAATTTGGGAGGTTCCGCCATTTTCCTGAACGGTTCATAACACATTCCGCAGTATAATGCATCATCTTTGTTCTCATAACCGCATTTCGGACATTTAATCACTCTGACCCCTTTCCTGGATAATTATGTGGAGCAGAGGGGATTCGAACCCCTGACCTCATCCGTGCGAGGGATGCGTTCTCCCAACTGAACTACTGCCCCATCGCCTTTCGCTCCGCTCAAGCCTCTCCCCCTCACCCTTTCCCTCTCCCCCAAGGGGAGAGGATTCACACGGGGAAGATTCTATTTCTTGAAAAGTTTTTTTAGGCCTTTTTCTATCTCTTTTTTCAAAACGTCTTCGGCAGCCTTTTCTGCTGCCTTCTTGGTCAATTTCCCCCAGTCAATATTAACTTTCGGGTCTTCAAATGTTCCGTCAATCTTAAACGGCACGGTTACTCTTCCTTCCGCGTCACCGGCATACTTGGCAAAATCTCCCCCGGAGTATTCTTTGGTAAGTTTAATATCACCTTTTACATCCTGCCTCTTCTTAACCAGATCGGCATTGCCGGAACAATAAGCATCCAGTTTGTCTCCGCCTTCTGTTTTCACGTCTGTAAAATACACCTTTCCTTTTTTAATGGTAACCTTCCCGTTTGCCGATTTGAAATTTGTCTCTTTAAGTTCGGGAATCTTCGCAGCAGAGGCAATTCTGTCCAGAATCTTTATTCCCTTTATCTTCACCTCTTTTATCTCTACCAGACCCGAGCCGTTCAATTTGGAAAAATCTTTTCCCCTGCCGGATAATTTCAGGTTTCCCGAAGCTATGGCGTAAAACTGCCCTTTCAATTTCTTACCCGTAGATTGGATGACCTTATGCATATCGATATTCTTAACGTCACTATCGAGACTGAATTTGAGTTGCTCTAAAGAAGTATCTTTAAGGTCGGCTGAGAGAGAGCCCTTCATATTACCATCATACGCTGATAGAGAAAGAAGTTTCAGATTAAGTTTCGATTTAGCAATGTCCAGTTTCGCCGAACAGTCGGATATCTGATAGTTTTGAAAGGTCAGTTTCTTGAGCTTGATTTTTCCGGAGACCGCAGCATCCGGTGGAATCCCGACTTTAGGAGATGGCTTCCCTCGTACAGCCGGTGGCTCTTTTTTCGTTTCCTTTGTTCCTGGCTTCCCTTTTTCTGGCTTTTTCAATTCCTCCGCCGCCTTCACTTCCACTGTGCCCGTATCCAGGTCAAAATTGATAGTCGGCTTCTTGAAATTGTTGATATTTCCCGAATATTTTAAATCCGATCTGTCCAGTTTCACGCTCATCTCTTTCTGAACCGATTCTACATTTTTTACGCCTATCTTTCCGGAAATATTTATCGATTTCGGTAGACCGGAAATCCTTGTCTCCCCTGCCACCGTTCCTCCCAGCCCGTAGTCCCTGGCGACAGAAACCAACCCATGGAGAGATTTCATATCAAATTTTTCCAGATAAACTCTTAGATCGAGTCTTCTCTCCTCTCTAAGGCCTACCACCCTTCCGGAGCCGGAAGCTCTTATCTCACCCAGGGCCATGGATATTGAGTTCAGTTTCAGAATATTGGCGTCTTCAAGAAAAATATCGACAGCCATTCCCCCATCAATACCGGAAGGTTTGCGGAATGAGTCCTTGAACAATGCCTCGACTTTTCTAATATCGACGTTGCCTTTAATCTTGATTCTCTTCAAATTCCCGGATACATCTGCATTTATATCCGGCTCGCCGGAAATTTTGAAATCTTTAGGGAAAGAGAATGTCCGGGAAAGCTTCTCCAGAGCAAAATCTCCCCCTCTTATATTAACGGCAAAGGAGAGATTCTCCGGCTCCATAAACTTCTCCACACTCCCGGTAGCTCTTATCCCTGCACCCGCCATACTGGCCGAAGCCTCTTTAATCTTGATATTCTCTTCTTTTATGTTCACGCTTCCTTTAAAGGCAAGTGACCCCTCCAATTTCTCCTTCGCCACGTCAAAAGAGGCTTCCACAAAGAAAGGTGAAACAAGAGAAATGCCGTAAACGCTAAGGTCAATGTTCTTCAAATCTGCCGATAGCTTCTGTGGCGTCCTGTCCACAAATTTCACCTCTCCCCCGGAGATAGATACTTTCGATACGAGAAAAGAGAAAGCTATCGGCTTAACTTTCGCCGGCCGACTTTTTTCTGCCTTTTTAACCTTTTCTTCTTTCTTTGTCTCGGTTAATTTCTCTACCATAAGGTCGCTGAAATTAAACGAGCGGTCTGCATTCCTGACAACATTTATTTTCGGAGAGATGAGCTTAACTTCACTTATGGAAATCTGCTTTTTAAGAAGGGGAAGAAGTTTTGGCCTTATCTGAAACTGTCCCGCCTGCACAAATGTTCCTTTTTCGAATGACGGCTTCTCGGAGATCTTGAAATCTTTCACCCTGAGCCCTCTCAGACCAACGGAGATACTTTCCATTTCCACCTGCCTGCGGAGGACCTCGGACATCCTGGCTATCAACATAGCTTTCACTTTTGCCGGAGGAAAAGCAATTCTTAAAGCAATCGTTCCCCCCACAAAGACAAATAGAAAAATAATAAAAAGTATAAGAATAATCTTCTTTAGTTTTTTCATCTTTCTTAACCCTCTTTTTGGAAGGAAACCCGACTATATCCGGGAGACCATTTTCTCTAGTCTTTCTTTCTCGCCCGGTTCCATTCTGTAGGCATGTTTTTCTTCGGGGAATCTCTTTTCTTTTATATCCTGCACATATTTCTTAAAAGCCTCCGTAATATTCGCACTCAGAGAAGAATATTTTTTCACAAATTTGGGAGTGAATGCTTCAAACAATCCCAGCATATCGCTCACAATCAATAGTTGCCCGTCGCAGTCGATTCCTGCGCCAATACTCAAAACCGGTATCTGACTTCTCTCGGTGATAATCTTTCCTACTTCCGGCGGTATGGCCTCAAGTAAAATAGAAAAAGCACCTGCCTCCTCAATCGCTTTTGCATCCAGAATTAACTCCATGGCACTTTCGGCAGTCTTACCCTGAGCTTTGAATCCTCCTAACTGACCGGAACTTTGAGGAGTCAATCCAATATGGCCCATTACTACCATTCCTGCATCTACGATGCCTTTAATGCGATTGATTACTCTCCTGCCACCTTCGAGTTTGATAGCATCCATATTTGCTTCTTTGTAGAACCTGCCGGCATTATATACTGCCTTCTCTACGGATTCTTGGTAGGACATAAAAGGCATATCGCCGATAACGAAAGTATGGGGCGCTCCCCGGCGCACAGCTTCCGAATGAACGATCATCTGTTCCATTGTTACCGGTATAGTACCTTCGTACCCATAAACAACCATACCCAGGGAATCGCCAACCAGAAGCATATCCAAACCGGCCGTTTCCGCAAAAGTGGCAGTAGGATAATCGTAACACGTGAGAAATGTAATCTTTTCTTTATCTTTTTTCATCTTCAAAAAATCAAGCACACTCTTTTTCTTACCCATTCTACTATCTCCCTATTCTCGAATATTGCCAAATGCAGGGGCTCCGATAAATCGGAACCCGCCCAAATCGGGTCGTAAAAAAATGACTCTGACCCCTTTTTCCGAATCCCTCCTGTGTATCAGAGCGGAGAGGGTGGGATTCCTCTTCGGCTCTTCCCTTTACTCCCAGAGCCTCAGAGCCGGCCCGCTCACTTACAACTTCCCCCTCACCCTTAACCCTCTCCCCAAAGGGGAGAGGGACATATGGCTCGGAGAGGGTGGGATTCGAACCCACGGAACGGTTTCCCGTTCATACGCTCTCCAGGCGTACTCCTTCGTCCACTCGGACACCTCTCCAGCAGACTATCCTGTTATTCCTCCTCTTCGGCATTTATGGTAAGATTCACCGCCGTCGATTTAGGAACACTCTTTCCCGGCCGGGGATTCTGGCGCAAAATAATATCGAATAATTTTTCTACATCGCACACATAATCTATGCTGCCTACTCTCAAGCCCGCTCTCTCCAACACATCCTTTGCCTGTCCCAACCTTCTGCCAAGCACATTAGGGACGATGACTGCTCCCTTGCCTGTACTAATGACGAGGTCTATTATTGTCCCTTCTTTCACCATTGTATCGGGAGAAGGAAAAGTAGAAATTACCGAACCCTTGGCAATGGAGTCGGAAGACTGCTCGGTTACGCTGCCTACTTTAAGCCCCATATCCGCTAATCTCCTCTGCGCCTCTTCCCGGGGAACGGAAGAGAGATGGGGAACGGTTACTCCCATTTTACCTTTACTTACTACAACGCTTACCGCGGTGCCTCTTTTGACCAGAGAGCCCGGCAGAGGATTTTGACTGATAATTGCGCCTGCGGGAGCTACAGGGTCGTCTATTTCCGATTCTACAAGCAAGGAGAGACTTCTGTCTTCCAGAGTAAGCCTGCCCTGGTCAACGGTTGCCATTCTTATATCCGGCACTTTCACCTTCTCCAGAAATGGGATACCGTAAGTAAAGAAAAGATAACATACCGCCGCGGAAACAATAAGAGAAGTAAAAAACGGTACGAAGAAAATTCTTGCGCCGCCTCTCATTCTATTCCTCCTCTCTCTTGAGAACAATTATCTCTACTCTTCTATTTAAATCCCTCCCCCTCACAGTCCTATTTGAGGCAATTGGTCTATCTTCTCCCCAACCCTTGACGCTGAGCCGAGCGGGGTCTATTTTTCCTTCCTCTACCAGATAATCGTAGACTGCCTTAGCCCTTTTCTCCGATAATTTCTGATTATTAGCGGTGCTTCCCACGCTATCGGTGTGCCCTTCAATAGAGACCTTATTGAGGGGATACGCCTGGAGAACCTTTATCGCCTGTTCCACAGTAGCGTAACCATCTTTACGAAGAACAGATTTCCCTATGCCGAAAAGAACCTTTACCGAGAAAGTAATCTTTAGCCCTCGTTCCTCTTCTTCTACTTTTATTCCTTCTCCGAATTTGGGTAACGGTATCTCCACCTTCAATTTTTTAGAGGAAGAACTTCCTTTATTTCCACCAACGTCGTAGACGACCAATTTTGCCCTGTATTCCCCGGCGGGAACAGTTGCTTTATAGTAGTCATCCTTACCATCCCAGACAATAGATTGGGGAGGTGGCTCTTCGGCCTTGAAAGTTTTCGCCAGCTTCCCTTCTTTATTGTATATCTCAACGCTCCAGTTTTTTATCTCGTTGGCGTCTTCCGCGTCAAGCTGGAGAGTAATTTTGTCGTCAATGCCGTCGCCATTGGGAGAAAATGTTCCTGTAGTAAGGATAATCTCAGCCACGGGGGGAGTATTATCAACTAAAATCGGTGTCCATTCCGATCTTGCCGGTAGTCTTCCCCACTCTTTTGTCTCTATCTGACAGGTGTAGAGTCCATCGGGAACCATCTTGCCTTCCTGATCGGTTCCGTCCCAGGCGATAGAGATGGGTAGAATCTCCCCGGACTTTCTTAATATAATGGCACCGTCTCTATCTTTTATTTGAAATTTCCACTTTTCTACTTTCTCCAGATTTTCACCCGCTATTACCAGGTCAGTAATATCGTCTATTCCGTCATTATTGGGCGAGAAGACACCGGGATCGGCCTGCAGTACAAGCTTTATCGTGGGGAGTCTTCCTGCCTTACCGAATCTATATCCCAGGGAGACCCTATGAGTTGTCCCCAGGGAATCGTACGGCGCCCAGGCGTAATTCGTCAGGAGTCCCATCCAGCGTAAGCCCGCGCCCACTCTCAGTCCGGCTAAATTGCTCAATCCCGTCTTTTGTAAATCATACTTATATCCCGCTCTAACTGCAAAAGTCTCCAGCAAAACATGCTCCACTCCTAATGAAAAATTAAAATCTCCCTCAATAGGCTTATTTGCATCGAGGGCAATTGAAAGGTCGACTCTCTCCTGGGAAAATTTAATCTTCCAGGCTAAACCGGCTTTGATATTTATGGGCAACTTCTCACCCCTCAGTGTTGTTCCCAGATTCTGCCCGACCAAGCCAAAGGAAAATGCGCGGTTAACAGTGGAAAGCATAATTCCCACGTCGGAGGAAAAAGCAGAAGCTCTATTGCGGTCGATTCTACTTTCCAATCCCATCAAGTTAAAGCCGAAGCAGAAGGATCTTGACACGGGTATCCCGTAAGAAAGACCTCCGTAAATATCGTAAACATTGAACTTGCCCTGCGCCACTCCCTGGCTTATCTTATCCATTTTGCCCATATAGAGATAGGAAACGTTTATTCCCAGAGTTCCAAAAGGTATGGGCTGCAGGTAACCCAAAAATTCGTGGCTTATACCACCCAGCCAGAAAGTGTGCATTGTCTCTAATTCCGGGGTAAAAGCGAAAGCCAGTCCTGCCGGATTCCAGCGCATTGCGCTCACATCATCGGCCAAAGCGCAGAATGCTTCTCCCATTCCGGTGGCCCTTGTGCCGATATTCATTTTCAGAAAGTTCCCGGTGGTAGTGCCTACTGCCGTTGCGGCGAAAGCTATAACCGGAAGATACGCCACAAGAAAAACAGTAAAAAGGATAAGGACAGAACGGAACAGCTTCTTCATAACACCTCCTATTTTAGAATGACAACTTTTATGGTCTTTGACGATTTACCAATCTTTAGATTGACCAGATATACTCCGTTTCCCACAATCTTGCCTTTATCGTTTTTCCCATTCCATACTATGGTATCTTCTATTTCCGCTTTATCTTCTGCCAATGTCCTCACAAGTTCTCCGTTGATCGAATAGATTCTGATATCTGTTCCCGGTTCTCTTACCTTATAATATATTCTGGTATAGCGATCATCGGGATCCGATGCTTCCGGATTAAAAGGGTTATTCCATTCGATTCTCAGAACAATCCCGCCGGAAGCACTAAGTTGTCCCTCGGGGTTGACTTCGATTGCCGCTTCTTCTACCGGCTGTGAAGTAAGATCCTCTGTTCCTGAAGGAAAAGAGAGAAGAGTCACTATGAATAAACTGCACAGAATCAGCCTGCCTAAATTTGCCATTTTCTCAACCTCCTATTCTCATTCTTGAATTTCGCATCTTTTTGCGTTCCAAAGACTCCGTAGCTCCAGCGGTCCTTCGTACCCGGGGCGCTCAAGCGTCTTATGCCCATCGCCAGCAAAAAAATTACTTTGCCCTCTTTTCGTTATTATTTTAATTGTTTTCTCGATATTATCCCCTCTTTAGTATTGAAAATCTGAAATCGCTTCTTTATCTTTGGATTCACGACATCCACGCCTGGCATCACAATTCCACCATAGGTATTCTGCTCGTCATAATCGCTTTGACCACCCCTTGAAAGTGTTGGTTTAAGCCACTTATGAACGATTAAATTGCCTTTTTTATCTCTCCTTAATGTTCCTTTTGTTAAATCCTCGAATTCAAATATAACCGTGCCCCTGTGTGCTGTCTTTATGTCCTCGTCATTTTCAGGGCTTGCGAACAAAAAGGCCCTGCCGCCCTCTTTCGCCAAACTTGAACCAGTAAAATATTTACCTCCAAAATCCTGCGCATCTTTATTTCTTAAGAGGGTATCCACATACCGCCAGGTTTTGCCATGGTCATGTGAGGCAATCAATATGATATGTGCTATATTTTTTCTTCTTTTTACTATATGTCTTTTTATTATATGTCCTTGCAATGTCAAATACAATACATCATCTTTGATAAGTGAACCAGGTTCAGTGTATGTTATGAACTTTTTCAAATCGGGGTGCAGCTCATTCAGGTTGATTCTTGCTTTATACGGCTTAAGGGGCAACGCCCCTGCGCCAAAAAGCGGTATCTCTTCTGACCACTTTCCTGCCGGGTTTGATGCATATTTGTATGCAACCCAGCCATAATGAAGCACCCTGCCGGCGGCCCCTAGCTTGGGCTTCATAAAATATCTGTGCCAGAATAGCTTCCATTCCTTACCCGGGTCATTCGGGTCATGCACTAAAGTTGGCACTTCATGGAACCAGGTACCTTCGATTTTCTTTCCATACTTTTTAATCATTACAGGCAGGATTGGATAAATTGTATCTTTGGTTGAGCGATTAATAGTAGATACATAAGTCCAGGTCTTCCCGTTGTCGGTACTCTTTGCCAGGTGGGTGCTGACATAAGCAAATTCCTCGTCTTGTTCTACGCCTGAATAGGACATCCAGCCTACTCCGTTTTGGTCATATTCAATAGAAGGGTCGGCAGTCCCTAATTTAGCGGTCTCACCAATAATATTGATCTTTTCGTAAGCTACAGAGGTTACTATTCGCTCTTTTGTGCTGAAGATCTGGCCAAGCCTTGGGAATGAACTTGGATCCCCTTGAGGCATTATAATCCCGCCGTAAGTGTTATGTTCGTCATAATCGCTTTCACCGGCATTATTCCTAGGAAGAAGAATCGAAGGGGGCAAGAATTTATGGACAATCAACTTGCCGGCTTTATCTCTTTTTAATTTGCCTTTTGTGATATCTTCAAATTCAAAAATATAGGTACCGCGGTGGCCTCGTGAAGTTGCTTTGGAGGAAAGTAAAAATAACCTTCCGCGGTCTTCTGCTAATGTACAGGCAAGCAAGGCCGCGCAAGCCGCATCTCCAGAGTAAGGAAGTAACTTTGCATCACTATAGTCTGTAAGCTTATTTATGTAAGTCCAGGTGCTTCCATGGTCTTTTGAAGACAGAAGTACCTGCTTATGAGAATCGTGTTTCATCCTTCCCGAATTCAATGAAAGATAGAGAACACCGTCTTTGTAAAGCGAGCCCGGCTCTGAACAATAGAGAGAATCCTCCAATCCGGGCATTCTATTGATATTATACCTTGCCCGGGTAAGAGTTATATCAGTACCAAAAAGCTCGACAGCCTGTGCAGTATTGAGCATCTCGGGTGTACTTGCGCATTTGTACATAATCCAACTATATTCCATAACCCGCATGCGCTTGCCGCCTTTAGGATTCTCTATCGAAAAATACTTATGCCAGAATAACTTCCACTCTTTACCCGGATCATCCGGGTCATGAACCAAAGTGGCGACTTCGTGGCGCCAGGTACCTTTTATCCTTCCGTTATTAATTTTTGCCATCTTGACTACGCGCGGGTCGATTGAATCTTCGATTACCACTGTATCTTCTTTGGATTCATTTAGACATTTTATGAATTCCCACGTCTTGCCGTTGTCCAGGGTCTTAGCTAAATGAGTGTGTATATACTTTGGGAAAGGGCGATTGACTTTTTCAGGCGGCTGCTCCAAAGCAGAATAGACCATCCATCCTATAGAACCGTCCTCATTATATTCAAGGGCCGGATCAAAAACTCCCCTGTTGGCAGTTTCGCCGATGATATTGATTCTTTCATAAGAACCTCTCGTTGTTGTTCCTTTAGCCGGTGGCTTTTTGTCTGAAGTACCTATCTTCCTGGTTGAAAATATGATTCTTGCTTCTTTTCCTGAACCCTCGCCCGGAAAGAAAGAAGTATGGAAGTATACATAATTTCGCGGTAGGGGCACTCTTTTTCTCCCCGTACCATCAGGTCTTATTGTATGCATCTCACTTACGGCCTTTTTCTCGTCGGCAAGTATATGAGAGAAAATCAATAATTTTCCATCAGAAGACCATTCTGGAGGAAAGTCCGCAGCGGCTCTGGTCTCCTGCGGAAGATACCCTGATGAAAAATCTCTTTCTTCTTTTGTGTTTACATCTACTACCACAACATGAAAAAAAGGACCTTCTTTCATTTTACGCATAAAGGCTACTTTGGAGGCATCAGGTGAAAGCTTGGGGTCATTATCCTGCATCTCGGCTTTCTTGGGCGTCTGGGCAAGAAGCTCTAGTCCGCTGCCGTCATATCTCATCCGCCAAATACCTCTTTTTCTCTTTCTAATATCCATTGCCGGAAACACCACCCACTCACCTACCCAGTGCGGGTCTGTAGGGATAATGTGGTCAGGAATGGGAAGTTTTGTAATTTCTTTTACCCGCATATTGTCATCAAGAATAATATGGTTAATCTGAGGAAGCCCCTTTTCATTAGGCACTGAAACATATATAAGGCCCTTACCATCAGGTGTCCAGTAGCTGTTTGCAGCCGTTTTGTCTTTTTGATGCGGGATTAGCGTTCTTACATCAGTTCCGTCTATTCGCATAATCAGGACTTCGGTTCCTAAGTACTGCTGGCCTTTCCTCTCATAATTAGCCTCGTTCTCGGTTGCATAACCGTCTTTACCTCTATTAGTATAGCGGGTAAAGGTAACCCATTTCTTATCCGGCGATACCCGGGCATGGGTCATCTGCTGCCAGGAATTTGTAATCAGCGGCTTCAT
>CAYFRM010000003.1:0-24637 GCA_964345635.1 uncultured Clostridia bacterium | reverse complement strand
GGGTTTACGTAAAAAGAACTGGTGGAAGTGAAAAAAATATTTCTAATTTTTCTCCTGGCTTTATTCTCGTGGGACTATCCTTTAGCTTTTTTTATGGAAGATGAATCCTATCTTGGCGACCTGGGCACAGTAGTTATCACGGGCACAAGGATTCCCCGGCCTGCCTCTCTTGTTTTGAGAAACGTGAGCATCATTGATAGTGATGAGATTAAATCCTCTCCCGGCCACTCGCCTATAGAAGTTTTAAAATACATTCCTGGTGTGGACCTTCGCGAGCGGGGCCCTTACGGCGTACAGGCCGACCTCGGCCTGAGAGGGGCTACTTTCCATCAGGTCCTGGTTCTTCTCGACGGAGTGCGGATGAACGACCCCCAGACTGGACATCACAATCTCGATTTGCCAATAAATTTAGAAGACCTGGAAAGGATTGAAGTGCTTCACGGACACGGTTCCTCTCTCTACGGTGCTGACGCTTTTGGAGGGGTGGTTAATTTTATTACCCGGACTCCCCAGCGACGTAAAGTAAGTTTTGAAGCTTTAGCTGGTGGAAACGGAACAAGAGGGGGAACTTTTTCCTTCTCCGATTTGTTGGGAAATTTTGGCACCCGTTTCTCTCTGGGAGGGAAGATGTCCGATGGTTACCGTTTTGATACTGATTTTAAACACTTCTCCTTTTCCAATAATTCTACATTAGATTTTTCCAGGGGCTCTATCGGTTTCTCTTTTGGATATTTAGAAAAGGAGTTCGGAGCGAACGGTTTCTACGGGGATTGGCCTTCCCGGGAGTGGACAAATACCATATTGGGAAGCATAAGAGCACAATGGAAAAAATGGCAAAATTTGGTGATTAAATCGATGCTCTATTACCGTCAGCACGACGACAAATTTATGGGGGATATCACCGACCCAGATTCTTATGCGAACTATCACACTACTTATCTTTATGGCAGCGAAGTCCAGGTTAGAACTCAATCGGAAAAAATAGGAGAATTTGTGCTGGGCACAGAGGTGGCGAAAGAGGAGTTGGAAAGCACCCGGCTGGGCGACCATGCAAATGTTAGGGGAGCAATCTACACAGAATACGGGGTCTCCTTAGGCAGCAGGTTCACTGTTAATCCAGGAATTAGAATAGATCACCACTCGGGATGGGGCTGGCAGTTTTCTCCCGCAATCAATATGGGTTACCGTGCCTCCTCCAAGGTGAGGCTGCACTCTTCTTGGGGAAGGTCGTTCCGAACCCCTGATTATACGGAGCTTTACTACTGGAGTCCCCAAAATGTAGGTAATCCCCACCTGGTAGTTGAGGAGGCCTGGTCATATGAGTTGGGAGGTGATTTTGGCTTAAATAACTGGCTACATTCCAGAAATACCCTTCTTTTCCGAAATGGACGCAATCTTGTTGATTGGGTGAGGAAGGATTCTCTGTCACCGTGGGAGGCGGTGAAAATTGGCAAGGTCTACACTTACGGAGTGGAGTCCGTCTGCGAAATTGGATTGAGGAGTTCAACTCGACTCTCTCTCGGTTATACCTTTCTAAAATCGGAGTCGGAAGAGCTGGAAAATTATATTTCCAAGTACGCTCTGAGTCATCCCCGGCATCAGGTTTTCCTGGGCATTAGTTTTGCTCTTCCCTGGGAAATTCGCCAGAATCTGAGGGGGACATATAAAAAGGGGAAACATAAAAGAGGGTATTTTGTTCTGGACGGTCGGTTCTCGAAAACCCTGGGGCTGATAGAATTTTTCTTGGGGGCTACCAATCTCCTGGATGTCTCCTACGAAGAGATACCGGGAATGGTTATGCCCGGAAGTTTGCTTGACTGGGGGATTAAATTACAGTTTTGAGAAGATTTTGATTAGGAGGTAAGTCTTGGATTTTCCGGAGCGGAAGATGAAACTGAAGACAGACGGGATGATTCTCTCGGCTCTATTTGCAGCTTTGACCGGAGTGGGAGGATTGATTGCCATTCCCTTACCTTTTACTCCCGTTCCCATTACTCTGCAGACATTTTTCACTTTTCTGGCAGGGGCTATACTGGGGAAATATCTGGGAGCTTTGAGTCAACTAATCTATATTCTCCTGGGAGTTGTCGGGCTTCCAGTTTTTGCCAAGGGTGCAAGCGGAATCGGTGCTATTCTGGGACCTTCTGGCGGGTATCTCTTGGGCTTTATCCCTGCGGCTTTCCTTGTGGGGTGGATTCTGGAGAAAAGGGAAAAGCCTCCCCTGGGGTTGATAGTTCTGGCTATGGTGGTGGGACTTCTGGCGATATATCTGCCGGGAATCGGCTGGTTGATGTGGGTAGCCAGGTTGAGTCTGGTAAAGGCGCTCCTCCTGGGTGCTTTGCCTTTTTTGCCCGGGGACGGAGTCAAGATTGTGGTTGGCGCCCTGATTGTGAAAAGAATTATGGGGACACAATACTTAATTGCGCGACAAAGAACTCGTGAAAAAAAGTAGCCTGTCCCCTTTTTTGTCCCCTTTTTCCTTGACAGAAGGATAAGATTATTATAGCATAGTTTGAAAGTGTTCTCCGAGCCATTTTACCTAAGTCTAAAAGATAGGGTGGATGGCCGATAGAGTGCGCTGAGAAATCGGTGTGCTTTCCGTGCTTGAGAAGGAGAGATTAAGTCCAGTATTTTGCAGGCGCGGAATGCTGGATTTTTTATTTTGGAGCAGACATGAAAAAAGTACCTGTCACTTTTTTTGTCACCCTTTTTGTAATCTTGGGGATTGTTCTGATATTGGTAGGAAGAGGGAAGAGGCGAGAATTGACTCTGGCTACCACTACCAGCGTGCAGGACTCGGGACTTCTGGAGGTTTTGCTTCCGCCATTCGAGACAAAGAACAGGTGCAGAGTCAAGGTGATTGCCGTGGGGACGGGTCAGGCACTTCGCCTGGCTGAGGAGGGTAATGCAGACGTGATTTTAGTCCACGACCCGTTTCGCGAGGAGGTTTTCGTAAAAGAAGGTTATGGGGTGAAAAGATATACTGTTATGTATAATTATTTTGCGATTGTGGGGCCAGAAGAAGACCCGGCAGATATCAGAGGCGAGAAGGAAGGAGTGGGAGCGCTCGAGAAGATTGCTGTATCAAAATCTACTTTTATTTCCCGGGGAGACGATTCGGGAACACACGGAAAAGAGAGGGAACTGTGGAGGATAGCCGGAATCGTGCCTGCAGGAGACTGGTACGTTGAAGCCGGAACAGGAATGGTGGGAACTTTGAGGATTGCCAATGAGAAAAGAGCGTATACGTTGACTGATAGAGGAACCTATCTCGCCCACAGAAAAGAACTGGATTTAAGTATTTTTGTGGAAGAAGATGAGAATCTCTATAATCCTTATAGTATGATTCCTGTTTCTGAAGAAAAGTATCCACACATAAATTACCGACTGGCAATGAGACTCGTTGAATTCATTGCCGGCGTTGAGGGACAGGATATTATCAGGACTTACGGTCAAAATGAGTATGGGCAGCCTCTCTTTTTTCCTCTGCCAATCTCCGGAACTACTGAGAAGGAATAATGGAGAGTATTCTTAGCGCCTTAAACAAAGCTTTCGTTTTAATCATATCTCTGGATAAAGAAGTTTTCAGTATCGTTTTACTCTCTTTCTCCGTCTCACTGACTGCTGTATTCTTGTCTTCTCTATTTAGCCTCCCTTTAAGTCTCTTACTTGCTCTGAAAAAATTTCCCGGTAACAGGTTCATTGTAAATACTATAAACAGCTTAATGGCAGTGCCGGCAGTAGCCATCGGGCTGGTCGTCTATCTTTTTATCAGCCGGCGGGGACCGTTAGGGGTTCTGGAGCTACTCTATACGCCCTGGGCTATGATTATTGCCCAGGCTATTCTGGCTACCCCGATTATTACCAGCCTTTCGCAACAAACATTGAAAAGAGTCGGTGCTATGGTTAAGGATACAGCAGTCAGTTTAGGCGCCAGTGGCTGGCAGATGGTCTTTACTGTGGTCAAAGAGGCGAAGAGTTCCCTTATGGCGGCATTTATTGTGGGTTTTGCCCGCGTGATTGGAGAGACGGGTATGACGATGATGGTGGGAGGGAATATCAAGGGAGCTACCAGAGTGATGACTACTGCTATTGCTCTGGAGACGATGAAAGGCGATTTCGAACTGGCGGTTGCTCTGGGGATTATTCTTTTAATTGTTGCGTTTGCGGTCAATATTATTTTGCAGGCAACGCAAGGAGCGGGCAGGTGAATATCGAAGCGAAAAAAGTCTGCAAGAGCTTTAACGGCAAGGAAGTTCTTAGAAATATCGATATGGAGATTACGGAAAGTAGAATCAACTGCCTGATTGGACCGAATGGCGCAGGGAAGACGACGCTATTCAAGATTCTCACCCTCCTGGATAGAGCGAGCTCGGGAGAGGTCTATTTTGACGGTTGGGCTGCATCTTCTTTATCGGGGGAACAAAAACTTAAGCTCCGGAGAAAAATTGGTTTAGTAATGCAAAACCCATTTATGTTCAATACTTCTGTGTGGGAAAACGTTGCTTATGGATTGAAGTTGAGAGGAGATAGCGACGTAGCGGAAAAAGTTGCGGAAGTATTGAAGATTGTCAAGCTTTTGCGCAGCAAAGGCCAATCTGCCCTGACTTTGTCCAGCGGAGAGGGTCAGAGGGTGGCCCTGGCAAGGTCAATGGTTCTGGAGCCAGAGATTCTTTTTTTAGATGAGCCGATGGCCAATCTTGACCCTTTGAGCGCGAAAATCATAGAGGATTTGATTCTCAAGCTGCAGAGTAAGTACAATGTAACCATTGTTATGGCGACCCATAACCTGTTGCAGGCGAGAAGATTTGGCGAGAGGGTGTTCGTATTAGGACAGGGAGAAATTATACAGAAGGGAACGGCTGAGGAAGTGTTTCGTTATCCCCACTCTTCTTTTGCTGCTGAGTTTGTGGAAGTGGGGAATCTCTTCAAAGGCAAAATAATTTTTGAACAAGACGCTCAAAAGCTGGATTTGGGGAAGATAAAAATTGAGATTGTTCCTCACCCGGAATTGGAGAAAACAGGAAGTTCTGTTTTTGCCACTATCCGTCCCGAGGATATTCTGCTTTCCCGGGAACCTTTACATTCCAGCGCCCGGAATAGTTTCCCGGGCGAGATAACAAATATGGAGGATAGAGGTGGAATTATTTGGGTTACTGTGGAGCCGGTTGCCGGGTCAGTGGGCGCGAAAACCGAAACGGTTTCTACTCCCTTTGTTGCTGTCATTACCAGGAGGTCGAAAGAAGAGATGGGCTTGGAAGTGGGCATGCGGGTATATTTTACCTTTAAGGCTTCCTGCGTTAACGTTTTTGAATGATGCTCGCTACGCCCAAATCTCCTCGCATTTGGGATGTGAGGAAAGTCACGTTGATTGTGTGATGGAGGTCACTGAGAGAATCCGATTTTGAAGGTATAATCAAGATGGAAAAGGGATTAGTGGATAGATATGGCCGGAAGACAGATTATTTGAGAATTTCGGTTACTGATAGATGTAACCTGAGATGCTTCTATTGTATGCCTCCGGCGGGAATCAGGAAGATTTCCTCTCAGGAGATTCTGAAATACGAGGAATTAAGCGAAATCATCAAATGCGCCCGTGAGCTGGGAATTGGCAAATTCAGGATTACCGGGGGAGAGCCGTTAGTCAGGAAAGGAATTGTTGGGTTTATAGAAAAGTTGGCGGCAATGGAGATAGATTTTTCTCTGACTACTAATGGAATGCTTTTAAAAACGTATGGGCGGGACCTGTTTAATGCCGGACTTTCGCGAATCAATATCAGCCTGGATACGTTAAAAGAAGATAGATTTAATCGGATTACCGGCGGCGGGGATATAAGAGAGGTATTTTCCGGAATCGATGCGGCGAGGAAGCTAAACTTTTTTCCCGTTAAGATTAACGTGGTGGTGATGAGAGGGATAAACGATGACGAAATTATGGACTTCATTAAGTGGGGGAAGAAGGAATTTTTGAACGTGCGCTTCATTGAGTTTATGTCTTTATCGGGAAGGGACTATTTCTATCCCCTTAAGATGATTATGGATGAAATTATAAGAGAAAATAAGATGATTCGCGTTCGGCTTCCGGGTTCCGGGCCAGCGAGGAATTTTGAGTCCCTGGATGGCGGTAACGTTATTGGATTCATTCTCTCTCGCTCGGAACCTTTTTGTAACCAGTGTAATCGCTTGCGGTTGACGTCTCGAGGCACGCTTCTTCCCTGTCTATTTTCCCGAAAGGGTGTCGATTTGAAAAGAGTCTTGCGAGAGGAAGGAGATATGGGAAGAGCTTTTTATGAGGCGGTTTCCGGGAAACCTGAGAAGCACAATTTGGATGGTATTAAACAGTATCAGTATATGAATCAAATCGGAGGTTAAGATGAAGGGATTTACCCATTTTGATAGTGAAGGAAAAGCTAAGATGGTCGATGTTACGGAAAAGAGAATGACCAGAAGGAGTGCCAGCGCTACGGGAACAATCTTTATGAAACAGGAGACGCTGGATTTGATCGAGAAAAATAGAATTGCTAAGGGGGATGTAGTAACCATAGCCAAAATTGCCGGAATTATGGGAGCGAAAAGAGTTAGCGAACTGATTCCTCTGACGCACCCCATAAGAATTACCGGTTGCGATATGGATTTCCAATTTTTGCGGCGGGGCGTGTCCCGAGAGAGAGGGAAAGCTGGCGTCAAGATAACTGCGAGAGTGAAGACAAAGGATGCTACGGGATGCGAAATGGAGGCTCTGTTTGCTGTGGCTTCGGCAGCTTTGACTATTTACGATATGTGTAAAGCAGTGGAGAAAGAAATGGTGATTGGCGATATATGTTTGTTGGAAAAGAGTGGAGGGAGGAGTGGAAGATATGTTAAGATGTAGCTGCAGAGCGATAGCTCTGCATTGTAGTGGCGACACTCTGTGGTCGCCCAAAAGAGGGACGGCACAGAGTCCGTCCCCTACAGAGAAGGCAAAGCTTACGCTTTGCGGCTACAAACAGATTGAGAGGACATGAATGGGAATTTTGGTGGGGATTTTGACTGTTAGCGATAAGGGGTCGAAGGGCGAGAGAATTGATGAGAGTGGGGCAGTGATTAAGGAGATTGTTGAGCAGAGATTGGCGGCGGAGGTTAAGAAATACGAAGTTGTCCCCGATGAGAAAAGAGCTGTCATTGAGAAATTGAAAGAAATGGTGGATAACGGGATAGACTTGATTCTTACCACCGGCGGCACGGGTCTATCTCCCCGGGACGTTACGCCCGAGGCAACAAGGGAAGTCATCGCTAAGGAGGTGCCGGGCATAGAAGAGGCAATGAGAATGAAAGGCCTGGAAAAGACTCCCTGGTCAATGCTTTCCCGGGGAGTAGCGGGAATAAAGGGAAAGAGCCTTATTATTAATCTGCCCGGCAGCCCCAAGGCGGTAAGAGAGTCTTTGGAGGTAATTCTGGCGGCGATACCGCACGCTCTGGACATAATAGCGGGCCGTGGCGAGGAGTGCGGGAAAAAATGACTCTGACCCCTTTTCCCTAATACTGCTTGACGCTATTATTAATTTGTGGTATACTTCATTAGTGGGGTATAATAAAGTTATGATAAGATTCAATAATAATAAAGGTTTTACTTATATAGAACTTGCAATAGCCATGGCAATTATTGCTTTTATTGTTATGGCTTTTAGCCAACTTTTCATCAACACCACTGTTTCCGTTACGAGCATGGAGTTTCAGACTCTGGCTTACAATTATGCGGGCGATAAGATTGAAGAGATAAAGAATGAGACATTCGCTGGTATCGGTAATCCCTGGGCTCCCGCTATCTGGGAGACAGAAACACAGGTGCAGTCAGGAATGACGTTCACTCGCAACGTAAGGGTAAGTGCGCTGGCAGCTTCGCTTAAGCGCGTAGATATCGAGGTAATCTGGACCGAAGGAGGCCAGAGCGAAAATATTAATGTTAGTACATTAATTGCAGATAAATGGTAGGAGGTAAGAAAAATGTTAAACATAAGAGATGAAAAAGGAGTCGCCCTTGTTCTGGCGCTCATCCTGACGGTCGTCCTGTCTATTCTGGCTGTAGGGATGGTTTTTTTGAGTAGACATGAGACGACTTTTTCAGTCAAGGAGAGGTTATCAGATTCAGCCCTGTATATTGCTGACGGCGGGATAGAGTTTGCTATTAACGAATTGCAGGAAGATACAAGCTACCGCGGGCCGACATCTTATTCCGTAGCTAATGTAGGGGAATTTAGCGTTACCATTTCCACTCTGGGGCTCCCTGCCAACCATTATGCAATAACTTCTACAGGCTGTGTGCCCGATGCTACCAATCCTAAAGAGACGCGCACGGTAAGTTCCGTCGTCAATATAGTGCCGGGCACGCCTACCTATGCTATAGGAGCAAAGGAAGGGATATCGGTTGCTTCCAACATTACGATTAGGGGGGACTTGAAGAGCGACGGTCAGATAACACTGGGTAACAATGTGTACATTGAACCGAGCGAACCCGGAGCCAGCGATGGCTCAATATATACGAGCACAGGTATGGCCAGGGGTGTCGATATTACCGGCAATCTGTATATGCAGCCAGGAAGAGAGATAAAATCCAGGGGTCCCACCAATGCAGATATGGGTGGGGATACGCCAGAAACCGGCATATACCAGGAGAGCAGGATAAAGGCCGGGGATCCATTGATTGTGGAGGGAGATACCTCTGGGGATACAAATCCCATAGGGTCTTATAATTCCGTAGATTTGGTTGCACTGGATAATATGGTTGAATCAGATTATATATATCCTGAGTTTACCGTTATTGATGCGGCCACGTTCGATCTTGCAGGTAAAGTACACAAATTTGAACAGGGAGTCAAGTTTGCCTCCAACGTTGAGTTTTTGGGAGAGGGTACAGTCTGGGTAAGCGGTGGGTCAGGGCAGGATTACGGATTGGAACTTGCTTCCAACGTATATGGCCCGGATGGTGGGTATGCATGTGTGAATCTTATTTGCTCGGGAGGGACATGGAATCAGGCCGATATCAAGATAAACTCCAACGTTAAGATTAACGGTCTCATTTCCGGCAGCACGGAAGTGGAAGCTAATGCAAATGTTGATATAAACGGAGTTATAGAATCCGGTGGAACCATCGACGTAGACGCAAATGTGACTATACAGTGGGGAGAACTTGGTTTCCAGATTCCCATAACGGGGTCTCCAGCGGCAACTATCGTCAGGTCCTGGCAAGAGTTATAATGGCGGTAAAAATAATTTAGTCCATATAAGAGATGGAAAAAAGGCCTTATTTTTTTATATTTATCCTTATAATTTTTTTCTGCTGTCACGCTGCATTGACCTGCTTCGCCGCTGGCACGAGTGGAGCAATAATTTTGAAGCAGACCAGTGGCGCCCGCCCTCTGGGAATGGGAGAGGCCTTCGTTGCTCTGGCTGATGACGTGAATGCTCTCAATTTTAATCCCGCCGGATTGGTCCAGATTAAAAGCCATGAAATTAGCGTGATGTACCTGGATAGTTTGGTAGATACCTGGTTTGGATTCATTGGTTACGCATATCCCATAGGAGGGAAAGTAGAAAGGCAGCGGGGTAGGAGGTTTAAGTCAATACAGGCGCGGAGAAACCGGGGAACAATTGCGTTAGGTGTTTCTTCTTTGCAGGCGGGAAAGATGGTTCTCGAGCCGGAAGGTAACACTGTACGTGCCGAGGAAGACTATTTAGCGAATTTAGGTTTTGGCTACATTATATGGAGAAGTGAAGAAAAAGTTGAAAAAAGAAGGCGCAGGGCAAGGGTTATTGGTGAACTGAGTAATGAAGTATCTTTGGGATTGGGCGTTAAGTTCGTATATTCAACTTTGGTACAGAAGTATTCGGCTATGGCCTATGCGGTTGATGTGGGATTACTGGGAAAGTTCATAGTGGGGAAGAACAGACTGCAACTGGGAGTCACGGGACAGAACCTGGGGACGAAGATTAAGTTTGAAGAAGAAGGCGATAGTTTGCCTTTGACAGTGAGAGCGGGCGCTGCCTATATGATGGACTTTAAACAAGAACACAAACTTACCATAAGCGTAGAGGCAGTAAAGCCAAACGATGATGATTTCAGAGGAAGCGGGGGTATGGAATACTGGTATAGAGAAATTTTTGCCTTGAGAGCAGGCTATAAGGCTGGCTATGATTTGGATTCATTTACTTGCGGGGTGGGTTTCGTATGGAAAAGTTTTCAGCTCGATTACGGCTGGGGAATGAACACCGCGAAAATGGGCGATAACCACCGATTCTCTTTAACTACGAGGTTTTGAATTGAATAAAAAGAGATTTCTTTTTTTTCTTGTGGTCCTGTTAAGTCTCGGCAGTGGTATTAAGATTGCCGAATCTGGCACGCTTGGTGATTCGGGAATGGACCTGACCGATCTGGACAATAGCTCTATTGCCTGGGGAGACATAGATAATGATGGAGACTTTGACCTGGCTATGATGGGTTGGGATGGAACAAACAGGCATTTCCAGATCTATAAAAATGGAGCGAATAATAAGTTGACTCTTGCGCAGAGTCTTACCGGAGTCAGCAATGGTTATCTATCCTTTGGCGATTACGATAGGGATGGCGACCTTGACCTGGCGGTAACGGGCAAGGTAACAGATTATGGCACTACTAAAATCTACCAGAATGATGGAAATGGAACTTTTAGCGATAGCGGTATAGAGTTGGTAGACGTGTATAACAGCGCTCTCGCCTGGGGAGATTATGATAACGACGGCGATTTAGACCTGGTGGTCGTAGGATTTCGTATGGGGATAGGGAATACTGCCAAAATATACAAGAATAAAGGAAATGGCACATTTGAAGATAGCGGCATAACAGATTTATTTGGTGTGGCCAGTGGCTTTGTCGCCTGGGGAGACTACGATAATGATGGCGATTTAGATTTGGCCTTAAGTGGCGAGAAGGGCGTAGGGGAGTATATATGCAAGATTTATAAGAACGACTACGAAACTAACCCGACGAGCCCTTTTTCCACAAGTGGGGATTTAAACTTAACCGGGGTGATGAACAGTTTTTTGGCCTGGGGAGATTACAATAATGATGGATGGTTAGATATAGCCATCTGTGGACAAGCAACTGGCGGATATAAATGTGAAATCTGGAAGAACGATGGAGATGGAACTTTTACCAAGACATATGATTTAACCGGGGTTTACAACAGTTCTTTAGCATGGGGAGACTATGATAATAATGGATACCTTGACCTGGTGGTGATAGGATTAACCGGTGGAGAACCGGAGACGCCCAGTTCAAAAATATATGAGAATAATGGTACCACTTTTAGCGACGCCGGACAAGGTTTAGAAGATGTGGAGAAAGGGAGCGTTGCCTGGTGTGATTATGATGGAGACAGGGATATTGACCTGGCTCTGTCCGGTTCCTCTGGCAGTGGCCCGGTTACGAAAATATATAAGAATGATGAATCTGCAAACGATCTTCCCACCCCTCCTGAAAGCAGCCAGTTCCAAACAACTTATAATTCCGGAACTCAGGAACTTACCATAAGCTGGCCTGCCGGCTCGGACAACGAAACTACTCCACCATCTGGTCTGTATTATAACTTTCGCATTGGCTCGGAATCGGGGAAAGACGACCTTGTGGCAGCAAGATATGGGAGCCCTCTTTTAGGGAATTTTGTTTCTAAAAGTACTGCTACTGTGGGTGTCGAACAGATGCATACTCGCACTTTCAAACTTTACGCCAAGGGCTACTACTGGAACGTTCAGGCAATAGATACCGGTCTGGGGTATAGCTGGTCTCAAGAGCAAACAGAGAGTGGCTGGTCTGATGAAGGCCATTTTGAGGATACGTCAGCTCCCCCAGCGCCGGAGACGCCCACTGACGATGGCGAGTATACATACAATACTACAATTCGCTTTCGGTGGACTCAGAATAATCCTGACCCGGAGACAGCGATTTATAACTACAGGTTACAGGTGAGATCTGAGGATGGAACAGTATTTGACGGCAGCGTAGGTAATGTTAAGAGTTACAATATTTCAGGATGTGAATATAATAAAACATACGAAGCTCGCGTCAAAGCACAGAGTGGCGGTGGCTGGAGTGGCTGGTCTGACTGGAGCGACGGCATAATGGTTGTCCGCTTACTCGACATAGCTAATAACTTGATTCATCCCAGGAAGGGAGACAACTTGGCTACTATTAAGTACTTCATAATAAATCCGGGAAAAGTTAATCTAAAAATCTATAACCTGATGGGTGAGCTGGTGATGAGTCTGGTGGAAGGTGAGAATAAAAACACCGGGATGCACCTGGAGCCCTGGTCGGGAGAGAATGAAAAGGGTTCAACTGTGGCCAGTGGAGTCTACCTGGTGCACATAGAGGTGGGAGGAGAGAACGCAACAGAGAAGATATGCGTGGTAAAATGAGGAGGGTAAGATGGAAAAGCAGAAAGGATTCACTCTTATAGAACTGGCCCTCGTTATTGCTCTACTGGGTATTTTAGGATATGCGATAGTAACCTTTTTCACCAATACCTACAGAACCTGGTGGCAGACGAGCCAGCAGATTGACGCGCAGCAGAAGGCGCGCGCAGCTGTGGACGAGATGACCAGGTTTATCAGGCAGGCAAGACCTGTGACTGCAATAGTGGTTGGCGAGCAGGCTGGTGAAGATGAGAATACAATGATAAGTTTCACCCGTATTGATGGGAGGCAGTTCCAGTACTACAAATCCGGCGACAGTCTGAAACGGGTAGTTGATGGAACTACGACTGACCTTGTGCCGGAAGACCTTGCCTCTGTCTTTTTCATCCTCGATTCCACAGGCAGTCCCACTCAGGTGGATATCTCGAACCTGACTGTTGAGACTCCGGTAACCGGAGGCCAGCAGGGTAGCATTACCTTCCCCAGAAAGAGAATCTTCTTGCGCAACCGTTAATACCCCTTACCTTTTCTGCTACAGGAAAGAAGTGTAGCTGCAGAGCGATAGCTCTGCTAACATACCGAAAGAAGGAAAGATAGATATTGCTCTCTTTGGGGGTGAGGGGGTAAAAGAAAGATTTATGGACAAGCGAAAGAAAAAAGGTCTGTTTATTACGCTGGAAGGGCCCGATGGCTCGGGGAAGTCCACCCAGGCTATACTCCTTGCCCGATACCTGAAGAGGAAAGGTCATAAGGTAGTGCGCACGAGGGAGCCGGGGGGCACGAGTATTGCTGAGGCTCTCCGCAGGATAATTTTGAATCCTAAAAACAGAATTTCAGAAGTTGCAGAAGTTTTCCTTTACGAGGCGGGCAGGGCGCAACACACGTCAGAACTTATTCTTCCCGCACTGCGGCAGGGCAAAACTGTCGTCTGCGAACGTTATGCTGACGCTACTCTTGCCTATCAGGGTTACGGAAGAAAGATGGATATTAGAATGGTTAAGGAGTTGAATAGGATTGGCTCGTCTGGTTTGAAACCCGATTTAACGATACTTCTTGACCTTGACGTGAGAGAAGGTTTAAAGAGGGTGAGAAGAACCCCTGGCAGGAGGATCGACAGGATGGAGGGGGAGTCCGTAGAGTTTCATGAGAGAGTGAGAAAAGGGTATCGGGAGATTGCTTCCCGGGAGCCCGGCCGGGTTAAAATAATTAGAGCGAAGAAATCTCCGGAGGAGACGCATTTAGAGGTTGTAAAAGTTATTGAAAAATTGCTAAAATAGTTTGGTGGCTATGTGGTGGCAGAGCGATAGCTCTGCATTGTAGGGGCGGCACTCCGCGGCCGCCTTTAACTACGAAAAATTTGTAGACACGGTTTCAACCGTGCAGAAATAGTTATAGTATGAAGTTTTCCGAAATTGTTGCCCAGGAAGCGGCTGTTAATATATTAAAGAAATCGATTGAGAATAAAAGGTCTCATCACGCCTACTTATTTGTGGGCCCCGACGGCGTTGGCAAACGGACTACGGCCATTGCCTTTGCCCGGGGTTTGAATTGCCGCTCATCTGGTTCCGATGGGTGCGACCGGTGCGATTCCTGTAGAAAGATTGAAAACGGAACACATCCCGACGTGGAGTTGATTAGCCCCCGCGAGGGCACTCTGACAATTTCCATTGACCAGATTAGAAATCTTCAGAGAAGGGTCTCCTATAAGCCACTGGAAGGAAAGTGGAAAGTATATATTATAGACGATGCTGCCAGTGCTACCGAAGAGGCTGCCAATTGTCTATTGAAGACTTTGGAAGAGCCACCTCCACAGGTAATTTTTATCCTCATAACTGAAAACATTTACCGTCTTCTCTCCACCGTTCGCTCTCGCTGCCAACTGATACTGTTCAAACAAATCCCCCGCGCTGAAATAGAAAAGTTACTGAGAGACCGCTACCAAGTGGCGCCGGAAGAGGCGCGCTCCTATGCCTGGCTTTCGTCGGGAAGTATTGGCCGGGCGCTTTACTATCTGGAGAGGGAAGCTCCTGAGTTTGCGGAGCGGCTGAGGGAGATTTTTGAAAAAGAGAGTCCGGCAGTGGGAGATTACGGCAGTCTATTTAAATTTTCGGCTGAAATTTCCCGTGATAGAGAAACTACGCTGGAATTGTTGAATTTTCTTTTGAGTGATTTGGGCAGGAAATTTGCGGAAAATCCGTCTATCCTCAGACAGAAAAAGATAGAAATCGTTATGGAAACGGTCGACTTGATTAAGAGGAACGCCAATGTGAATTTGGCAATAGATGGAATGCTATTGAAATTGCAAGAACTATTCACAAACTATTTTTAAATGTCTCGAAAAGAAAGAATTCACACAAGGAGGATCGCTGTTCCGACGAATAAGGAGGAACGGGTTAGCGACGCCTGCGAGTCGGTGAGCAGGCAGGTCACCGACTGAAGCCAAGCGTAAGGAGGGGAATATGCCGATTGTCGTGGGGGTGCAAATAAGAAGGACAAAGGATATTTTCGATTTCCTCCCGGGGGGAATAGACCTGACCATAGGTGAAAGGTGCCTGGTGGAGACAGAGAATGGGACGGAGTTGGGAGAGGTCGTTTCGCCGGAGAGAATGGTTGAGCGCAGCAAGAAGAAGCTTCATCGGGTAATAAAAAAGATGGAACCCGGCGATTGTGAAGTGATAAAGAAAAATGCCAGGAAGGAGAAAGAAGCCTTTCAGAAGGTGATGCAGAAAGTGGAAGAACACGAACTAAAGATGAAATTGACCTGCGTGGACTATACTTTTGATTGTAACAAATTGTTTGTCTATTATACTGCCGAAGGAAGGGTAGATTTCCGGGAACTAATCAAAGACCTGGGGTACCTGTTGAAGACCCGCATACAGATGGTGCAGATCGGAGTGCGGGACGAGGCCAAGATGCTGGGGGGATTTGGGCCGTGCGGGCTTCCCATCTGCTGTGGCTCATTTCTGAAAAGTTTCCGGCCGGTTTCCATTGATATGGCTAAGGAGCAGGAGTTATCTCTGAATCCGGCAAAGATTTCCGGAGTTTGTGGTCGCCTGATGTGTTGCCTGGCGTACGAGAGCGATTTTTATCATGAATCGAAAAAGAATTTCCCCAAAATAAATTCCAAGGTGACTACGGAGAGCGGAATAGGGGTAGTAAAAGCAGTCAATATTTTGCGGGAAGAAATTACCGTGGAATACGGAGACGGAATGTCGAAAAAGTTGTCCCGGAATGAGGTCTCCCCGGCAGGATTCTTTGGAAAGTTGAAGTTCAGGAAATCGGAAGGTTAAAAAATTCTATGGCTAAGAAATTCTATATCACTACTCCCATATTCTATGTGAATGACCTGCTGCACATCGGGCACGCATACTGCACCATAGCTTGTGACGTGGTGGCCCGCTTCCGGCGCTGGCTGGGGGATGAAGTTCTGTTTCTTACCGGTACCGATGAACACGGGCAGAAGATAGCCCGGGCAGCCAGTTTGAAAGAGAAGACGCCTTTGGAATGGGCAGATTATATTGTCTCCCAGGACAAGAAACTCTGGGAAAAGCTAAACATTTCTCACGATGATTTTATCAGGACAACGGAAGCCAGACACGAAAAGACAGTGCAGGCGATTTTTGCAAAACTCCACCAGAAAGGTGACATCTACAAAGGAGAGTATGAGGGATGGTATTGCACTTCCTGTGAGACTTTCTACCTGGAATCGCAGCTTGACGAAGGTAAGTGCCCCGAATGCGGGAAAGTGGCGGAGAAACTGAAAGAGGAGAGTTACTTCCTCAGGTTATCCAGATATCAGAAGAGACTTCTCGATTATTTTGACGAGAACCCCGAGTTCATGCAGCCACCTTTTCGCAAAGCGGAAATGGTGAATTTTGTTAGGGAAGGGCTGAAGGATTTGAGCGTGAGCCGCACGGCTGTCAAGTGGGGAATACCGGTGCCATTTGATGAAAAACACACCGTCTATGTCTGGTTTGACGCCTTGATAAATTACCTCACTGGCTGTGGATATTTAGATGATAAAGTAAAATTTAAAAAGTTCTGGCCTGCTGACGTCCATCTGGTGGGTAAGGAGATTTTTAAGTTCCACACTATCATCTGGCCGGCAATGTTGATGGCTCTGGAGATACCTCTCCCCAAAAAGGTTTTTGGGCATGGCTGGTGGACCGTGGAGGGAGAGAAAATGTCCAAATCTCGAGGCAATGTGGTGGATCCGGTGGAAGTTTCCGACGAATTCGGAGTCGACCCTTTCCGTTATTTCTTGATGAAGGAGGTGCCTTTTGGCCAGGATGGCGATTTTTCCAAAAAGGCGCTTATCCGGCGGTATAACGCTGACCTGGCGAATAATTTAGGTAATCTTTTGAGCCGTAGCCTGACAATGGTGGAAAAGTACGTTGCGGGCAGGGTGCCGGAACCGGGCCCGGATAAGAAAGAGGGTAAAGAATTAATTCAAAAAGTGAAGGGACTTTTGGAGAGAGTCAGTAAATATTACGATAATCTGGAATTGAACAGTGTCCTGGGAGCCATCTGGGAAGTTATCGACTACGCTAATAGATACATTGAGAATACGGCTCCCTGGAAGCTGGAAAAGACCGATAGAAAGAGACTGGAAACCGTGTTATATAATCTTCTGGAGACTTTGAGAATAGTCGCCTTGTATATTCTTCCGTTTATGCCCCGGACAGGGGAGAGAATCTGGGAGAGGCTGGGAATAGAAGAGAAAATCTTTAAGCAAAAAAGTAAAGAAGCAGAGTGGGGAAGGCTGAAACCGGGGACAAGGATTAAGACAGGCAAGCCTTTATTCCCCAGAATAAAAGATAATTCCTGAACGATGGATGTCATTATTCCTCTCCCCTGGGGGAGAGGATAAAGGTGAGGGGGAGAGAATAAAGGTGAGGGGATGTCAATGATCGGCATAATCTCTGATGATTTGACCGGTTGCGGCGATGTGGGATTACATTTCGCAAACGGGGGATTACGGACAATTGTCCTTGTTTCTCAGCCGCAGCGCCTGTCCCGAGACGTGAAGCCCGATGTTGACTGCGACGTTCTTGTAGTGAATACCGAAAGCAGGTTCGATGAGCCGCAAGCAGCTCGTGAGAAGGTTAAACGCGTTTTGAGATTCTTCAGGAAATTGAAAATAGAATGGATCTACAAAAAAATAGATTCTACCTTGCGAGGAAATATCGGTGCGGAGATTGACGCGCTTTTCGATGAGTTGAACATAGAAGAACTTCCCTTTTGTGCTGCCTTTCCCCGGGCAGGAAGGACTACGGTAGAAGGTTACCACTATGTTTGGGGAGAGCTGGTTACCGGAACAGAGTTTGCGCGGGACCCCAGAAAGCGAGTGACCGAACCTCATATACCTACTTTGCTGAAGGAGACATCCCGTTATTCTGACAGGATTAAAGTATACAATGCAAGAACTCAGAGCGATTTAAAAAATATCGCCGGAGAAATCCCGGATTACAGAACTGTATGCGGAGCGAGCGGTCTGGCCGGAGAGTTGGTCAAATTCTGGGGGAAGGCGGGATTAAGCAGGGATATTGAATCCGGGGCTGTAACTCGCGGCCCAAAAGCCGTGCTGATTGTTTCCGGGAGCGTCCAGCCGGTTACCTATGAACAGATTGAAAAATTGAAATGGAAGAGGGGACTGGTGGCTGTGCCTATAGATTTCGAGCGGGACCGGGTAGAAATACCGGATGCGAAAAATGCTAAACATATATTAATCTATCCTAAAAAGAGTATCTATAAGCCGGATGCAGAAAAGATTATTAGAACGCTTGTCTATTTGACCACGGGGCTCTGCAAGGGCGGGTTCTTTCGTAATCTAATTCTTATCGGTGGAGATACTTCTTTTAATATCTGCCAGGCATTGGAGATAGATACCTTTCAAATCATTTCTTCCGTATCACCCGGGATTGCCTTTTGTCGGACTCTGGATGGGAAGTACAACTTGATTCTGAAGCCAGGAGGGTTGGGGGACAAAGAAGCACTGGTTAGGTGCCTGCAAATTTTTGATCATGGCAGTTCTGGATAGCCGTTTCCCTTCCAACTGATTTAATATCCACGTCGTTGTGCACCTGTCTTTATTCCCCACAGAGGGTGTGAAGGGCTCTCATCTTCCCAGAATCCCGGTAATAGAATGACCTGAATTATGAAAAGGCGAGGCAGAAGGGGGGCGTGCTGACATTTCTGGTATCCCTCCTTATCCCACCGACTTTTTTCCCGTAGACAATCGGACTTCGTCAAGTGAATGATAGTGCAAAATTTGATGGTTTTTCTCCTTTGTGCTTTACAAATTAAAATAATATTTAGTATAATAAAAATTTGTCAGTTACGGATGTAAAAAGATAAATTTGTTAGGGAAAATGAAAAAGATTTTAAGTCTACTTACCATATACTTCATAGTGTCTCTTCTTCTTTTTCTTTTGGGCTGCGCCGGGGTGCCGCCAAAAGAAAGAAAAGTGGAGAGAGTTCCCGTGAAGCCACCGGAAGTTCCCCGGCAACTCCTCTGCCTCGCTCTTATCTGGAACGGGGAGATGCCCCGTGCGGGTAAGGTTAATTCCCAGACGATCGGGAATCTTTTAGCATTGTTAGAACGTTATCCCTGGATAAACATGACTTTCAATTTGTCTCCGGAAATGATTGAAAATATGAGTTTTGGTGCCGGAGAAATTTGCCGGCGACTGCAGGATTCGGGTCGGATTGCAGTGGCAATGGTGCCTCCCGGCCGTCCCGTTCTTCCCCTTCTTTATGATACGGATTTAGCCAGTGTGTCTATGCCAGAGGTTTCCTTGCCTGCCAAGAAATACGAACATCCCGAAGATGTTAGAGCCAGAATAATGGAAGGAGTAAGTTTCTATCGCAAATATTTCGACAGGTTTCCTCGAGGGATCTGGCTTCCCGAAGGTGCGGTAGCGCAGGAAGTGTTGGATATTGTCGGCGACTGTAGATTGCAGTGGATGGGTTCCGGCGAGGAAGTTCTGGAAGGTTCGTTGAACATTGAATTGGCCAGGAACGGCCAGGGGCGGCTTCGGAATCCTAAGTTATTATATCGGCCTTATATTGTTTCCGGAGAGAAAAGAAAGCTAACGGTGATTTTCCGGGACAGGGTGCTAAGCGATAGAATCAATCTTGTCTATCCGTTGATGAGCGGAGAAGAAGCGGTAGAGGATTTTATGGAACGTCTCTATTCCATTCAACAGAAATGGAGAGAGAAATCGCCTCCTCTGGTGACTATAATTATGGATAATGACGAGAGCGTATATTTTCTGAGTCAGCTTTTCAATCGACTCGAGGAAGACCCTTCAATCAAGACTGTCACTTTACAGGAGTACCTGGAAGACTATCCTGCAAAAGCGAGTATGAAAAAACTATGGCCGGGTTCTCTGGTCAATGGAAATTTTGATAGCTGGATCGGCGAAGAAGAAGAGAATATCGCCTGGGAACTTTTGGCTGAAGCAAGGTTAGATTTGGAAAATTATAAAAACAGTGGTAAAGCGAAAATTGAAAAACTGGATGAAGCGTTTGCAACAATTTTAGAAGCTTCCGATAGTAAGTGGTTCTGGTGGTACGGCCAGGACCAGAATTCCGGCAGGGATGAGATTTTTGACCAGGAATACAGGAGCCTGTTGATTAAAGTCTATCAGACTATCGGCGTGGAACCGCCAGGGAGACTGTTCCAGCCGATTGTTGCTGAGAAAGAGTTTGTCCCGGAAAGGGAAATCGTGGACTTAATTACTCCCCAGATTGACGGCATAATTGATGAAGGGGAATGGGATAACGCGGGCTACTACGTGGCTGAGGGGAGTGAGATACTGGACAAAATCTATTATGGTTACGATAGGTTTAATCTCTATCTCCGGGTGGATACTAAAGATTTGCTCGCGGAAAGAAAAGGAACGGAATTCTTTCTTGGATTCTACATAGGGACGCCGGGAGCGGGGAAATATAATCTTACTACTCGCCACGTGGCCCCTGGTCTGGGAAGAACATTGGGGTTTGGACTATCTAACGAAGTGGCAATCTGGTTTGACCAATTTACTCTGGATTCCGAGGTGGGGAGAGGAAGGGCAGTCCTTTCCAGCGCAACCGGAAAAGATACCTGGCAACCGATCACCGATCTCTATTCTATCAGGGTGGGAGCCTATTCATTGGAAATCGGGATACCCCTTAAATACCTTAACGTTTCAGGCGGAGAGGCATTGAGAATGATTGCCGTGGCAGTAGAGGAGGGTGTGGAATTGGAGAGCGTGCCGCCTTCCGGACCTATCAGTATGGTTCTCCCCGAGCTCTTTTATGAGGGAGCCGGTATTTCAAAAATTATCGACCCTGTGGGTGATGATTATGGGCCAGGAACCTATACTTATCCTGTTGCTTCGATGTTCAAGCCCGGCTCATTCGATATTCGTGAGTTTTCCGTAAGTGAAGGGCCGGAATATGTGATTTTTAAGTTTAGGTTGGGGATAATTGAAAATCCCTGGAATTCTCCTGCGGGCCTCAGTCTACAGATTATCGACGTTTATATTGACCTGAATAACAGGATGGGAGCTGGCTCCATGCAGCTTCTTCCGGGAAGGAATGCTTACGCCAGGGCTGAAGATGCCTGGGAATATGCAATCTCCGTGGATGGCTGGCAACAGACGATGTACAAGATAGATTCGGCTGGCAAGCCGGTTAAATTGACAGACCTGGAAGTGAGAGTCAATCCCGCCAGGGCAGAAGTCACCATTTATGTCCCCCGAAAGTTTATTCGCGGAGATCCTCGGAATTGGGGATATTTGCCCATGGTTTTGTCTTACGACAGAGAGGCTGCGCCGCGAAATTGGAAAGTGAGAGAGGTTAAGCAAACAAACGATGAGTTCTCATTTGGCGGCGCCTACTTGTCCTTGAATAATAACAGAAGAAGCAGTCCAAATATTATCGACCTCGTTCTGCCGCGAGGAGAGAATCAGAAAAATATACTCGGCGTTTACAGAAAAGATAAGGCAGTAGAAATCCCTGCAATAAGAGCCAAGTATTAAGCAGCATGAAGCTCCATATCATAGGTATGTCATTGCGAGCGACTGAAAGGAGCGTGGCAATCTCGAGATTGCTTCGGTGGCTTCGCTCCCTCTCAATGACAGTTTAAAGGAGGGTGAGGAAAATGAAGAAGTATAGAGTTTGGATTTTGGTGTTGGCGTCGGTTTTGTCTCTTTCGTTGTTCTTAGGATTCACCTGCAAAGGCAAGATGGAGGGGAAAGAGATACTGCTAACCAAGAAGGACACCTCTTCCGAAGAAGCTGTATCCGTTCCTGGCGGAGTGATTGAGCTGCAGGAGGCATTCACCGGTGTGGCTCAGGGGGTAAAGCCTGCGGTGGTAAACATCTCTGCCGTGCAAATTCTCAAGACGGAGGTTCCTTATTATCAATTCTACTTTGGCGACCCTTTCGAAGATTTCTTTGACGAGTTTTTTGGCAAGCCGAGAGAGAGGCGGCCGGAGCCGGAGAAAAGGGAATTCCGGCGGCGGCTGGAAGGAACGGGTTCGGGAGTAATTATCGATCCCCAGGGCTATATATTGACAAATTACCACGTGATTGCCAGAGCGGAAGAGATTAAGGTCACATTGTCTAATGGCAAGGAGAAAAAGTACGACGGCAAAGTGGTGGGTAAAGATCCCAGAACCGACCTTGCTGTAATCAAGATTAAAGCGAAGGAAAAATTTCCTGCAGCTAAACTCGGCGATTCGGATAAGATAAGGATCGGAGATTGGGCAATAGCCATTGGCTCTCCTTTTGGGTTAAAGCAGACCCTGACCGTGGGCGTGATTAGCGCGAAGAGGCAGTCGCTTTTCGTTGAAGGCAGAGAGTATAGAGATATGATTCAGACGGATGCTTCCATTAATCGTGGTAATAGTGGCGGTCCGCTGGTCAATATCAGGGGAGAAGTCGTCGGGATAAACACGGCAATCTACGCTCCCACGGGAGTCTTTGCCGGCGTTGGATTTGCCATTCCCATCAATAACGCGAAAGAGATTCTTGATGAGTTAATAGAGAAAGGGAGGGTTGTGCGTGGTTGGTTAGGTATAGAGATAAGGGAAGTGGACGAGGTTATAGCCAGGCAGTTTAGCCTTCCCGCGCAAAAAGGCGTTCTGGTTAATAGGGTAATGGAAAATTCTGCCGCGGAGAAAGGAGGAATGAACAGAGGGGATGTGATTATAAAAATTGATAACCGTAAAATCGAAGGCGTGCGAGACCTCCAGGAAGTAGTGTCCAAAACAAAACCGGGAAAAAAGGTAAAAGTAATGGTAATTAGAGAAAAAAAGGAGGTCGCACTCACCATAAAATTGGCAGAAATGCCAGAGACGCTTGAGGAGGCAGAAGTAAAGGAAGAGGAAGAAAAAGAAATAGCAAAGGGAGAAATGGAAGAGTGGCTAGGTATGAAGGTAGAGGCATTGACCCCTGACCTGGCCAGAAACTATGGTATTAAAGACGGAGAAGGGGTGGTAATTGTCGAGATTGAAATCGGCAGTAAGGCTGAAGAGATGGGTCTTGTGGAAGGCGACCTGATAAGGAGTATAAACCGACAAGCCACGGTGGACTGTAAACGGTTTAAGAAAGTGGTTGATAAAATAAACCTTTCGCAGGGAGTAATTTTTGATGTTCTGCGTCGGGGTCGTCCGGCGTATATAACTTATATGGAGCAAAAGTGAAAAAGCGTGGCTCGTCCGTGGACAGGGCGGGGGCTGATAAGCAATCTAATCTTTCTCTGATATTAACGGGTTATTTCGAGAAAATTATCCTGGGAATATTCATATTTTTCGTGCTCTTCTCCGCCCTGGCAATCGACGTTAAGCTTACCCGCTATAAACTCTTCGCGATGCAATTATCGGTTATCCTGCTTTTGGTCTTCTGGATAGCGAGAATGCTTCTCGAGGGGCGCCTTGTCCTCAAGAGTAACCTCCTCAATTTACCCATTCTATTCTACGGCCTGGCAATTTCTCTCTATTACATATTTTCCCGGGATAAGGTAGTGGCGAGGAATGAATTCCAGAGAATGTTAATTTGCGTGTTCGTTTTCTTTGTCGTTGCCAACAATATCCGCGATAGAAAAAACTTAAATTACATACTTTCTGCCTGGCTTCTGGGAAGTATATTTGTTTCGCTAATCGGCATTAGCTCGTTCTGGGCAGTTAAGAATCCGGCAAATGTTTTGACTTCGTTTTTTTCCTGGCTGGCCGGAATTTTTTCAACGATTGACAAATGGCTGCACCTTCCGGTGAGAGAATTCCTGGGTATCGCCTACTACGGGCCCAACCAGCGTCCCTTTGCTACTTTTGGCAATCCCAATTTCTTTGCCGGTTACATAGTAATTTGCCTGCCGATATTTTTCTCTATGTTCCTGATTGAAAGGAAGAGAGGGAGACTCCTGTTCGGCCTTGGCGTTTTGTTTCTGCTTTTCAATTTGTATTTCACGGCAACCCGGGGGGCTTGGGCCGGTTTCCTATTTTCTTTTCTGATTTTTGCAATACTTTACGGTAAACAGGTCGCGGGACAGCGGTGGCGGAATTTCCGGAGGGGGAAATTAATATTTCTTATTTTCTTGTTTTTGATTCTTCTTTTACATTTTGGATTAATGTCTACGAGCCAAAAATATAAAAAGACGATTGAAGGAGGCGCGGGCAAAGTTCACCAGGTACTTGCCCGGCGCACCGAACGTTTGCTGATATGGAGAGATACGCTGGTAATGGGGCTCCAAAACCCGGCGGGAGTGGGGATCGGAGCATTCCACATATATTTCCCCCGCTACGCCTCGGAAAAACTTCTGAAGATTCTGCCGCAGGAGAGGTTTATCGTCAATTATGCTCACAACGAGTTTCTGGAAATCTGGTCGGAGACAGGTCTTATTGGAATCGGCATCTTTATCTGGACGATTTTTGCCTTCTTTGCTCAAGGGAAGATACTGTTGAAGGAAAATTCTGATCCTGGGTCCGGGAAAATTTTGACTGTCGGTTGGCTTGCCGCAGGGGCTGCCATTCTTGCTCATAGCTTTGTTTCGGTCAATATGCGGTTTATCGTGAGCGCAGTCTATTTCTATTTCGTTATGGGCCTTCTGGCTTCCCGTTGTAAGAGAGAGATAGTGGTGCCCATAAATTGGCCGGGAGCTTTGAAGCTAAGCTTGATTGGTCTTGTCTTTTTTATGGGAGTCTTATCGATAAAGGAGATAGTCG
>CAYFRM010000002.1:0-8397 GCA_964345635.1 uncultured Clostridia bacterium | reverse complement strand
CTTTCCCACTGCGGCAAGCTTCTTCGTAATTTCTAAATCGTCCCGGGATGGTTCCGGCTCACCCGAGGGATGGTTATGGGCAACGATTACCCCACAGGCGAGATATTCTATTGCCGGTTGAAATACTTCCCGGGGATGAACCAGATTGGCAGTTAGCGTTCCGATAGAGATTACTTCATCATGGATAATCTTGTTTCTCGCGTTCAAATATAATCCTCGAAACTGTTCTTTCTTTAACTTTCTCATATCTTCCAGATAGATATAGACATCTTCCGGCCCTCTGACGGTGGGCATCTTTCCCGGCTCTTCCTCAAAGAATCTCCTTCCCAGTTCAAAACAGGCAACTATCTGGCAAGCTTTCACCTGTGGAATTCCCAGGGTTTCCATCATTCTTTCCACATTCTTTTCACCGGCAATCGCCTTGGAGCCGTATTCCTTGATTATCCTGTGGGATAACTCCAGAACATTTTCATCCCGGTATCCCGTATTCAGAATAATGGAGACCAATTCCGGAATTTTCAAAACGTCAGGACCATATTTTATTAATTTCTCGCGAGGCTTCTTTTCCTCAGGCATTTCCTTGAGGCTTATGCGGTAACTGCTTCCCATTCTATTCCTCGCCATAAGGGCGCTATCTCCTTCTTACTTCTTTTTCAATCTCTTTTATGAGAACATTTATCATTTCTTTTTCCTTGACTTTCTTAATTATTTTACCTCGCCGGAAAAGAAGTCCCACGCCTTTGCCACCGGCGATTCCCACATCCGCTTCTCTGGCCTCTCCCGGACCGTTAACCACGCAGCCCATTATGGCTACTTTAAGTGGATGAAATCGGGAGGGTTTAACTCCGGCAATAATACTCTTTTGCGGAAAAAGAGAATCCAATTTTTCTTCTACTCTATGAGCAACGCTAATCAGGTCAATCTGACAGCGGCTGCAAGTAGGACAGGAGATCAGCTCAGGCCCAAAACTTCTCAATTTCAGAGCTTTCAGAATTTCATAACCGACCCTGACCTCCTCTTCCGGCGAGGCGGTGAGCGACACTCTTATTGTATCGCCAATCCCCTCCCACAGAAGTACTCCTATACCTACAGCGGACTTTATGCTCCCTGAGAATTCGCTTCCCGCTTCCGTAATTCCCAGATGTAGAGGATAATCTGTTTTCTGGGATATCAACCTGTAAGCCCGAACAGTAGTGGGAACGTCCGATGCTTTAAGAGAAATAACGATTTGATGAAAATTTTGTCTTTCCAGAATCTTTACGTATTGAAGCGCGGAAGTAACCATCTTTCTGGCTTTGCTCATTTTTCCGCCGGAAGAAGTATCGCTCACATAGACGTTAGCTCTCCCCTTCCTCTGCGCCAAAGGGAGTTTCAGGGAACCCGCATTAACTCCTATCCTTATGGGGATTCTCGCGCTTCTCGCTACCCTTGCTACAGCTTCTACTTTTTCTCTGCTTCCGATGTTTCCCGGGTTTATCCTTACCTTATCTGCCCCCTGCCTGATAGCTTCTATCGCCAGACGATAATCGAAGTGAATGTCAGCCACCAAGGGGATATTGATTCTTTTCTTTATCTTTCCTAAAGCTTTGGCTGCTTCCATATCGGGAACAGCCGTGCGGACTATTTCGCATCCCACTCTTTCCAATCGCTTAATCTGGTCGACAGTAGCCCTGACGTCGCGGGTATCCGTCTTGGTCATAGATTGCACCGAAATGGGATAATTGCCGCCAATAAAAAGATTTCCCACTCTTATCTTGCGTGTCTTTTTCCTTGTCGTCATAGAAAAAAGTACCTGTCCCCTTTTTTACCTTCCTAGCCTTAATATGTCCTGATAAGTGACCAGAACTAAAAGAAAAACGATTATCGCCGCTCCGATTGTCTGGGCAATTCTCATCTTCTTTTCATCCAGGGGCTTGCCGGTAATTCCTTCCACAAGATAAAACGTAGCGTGACCGCCGTCCAGAAGGGGGATAGGGAAAAGATTAAACAGACCAATCTCAGCGCTGATTACCGCAATCAACGATAGCAATTGATAGACTCCTGTCCTTGCCACTTGTGCCACCATCTGGGCAATTCCCACAGGACCGGTAACCGCGGGCTTCACCGCTCCCAGGAGCATCAACCATATATATTTGAGTGTGAGGACTATGAGGAATGCTGTCTGTTGAAACCCTCCCAGAATAGAAGATATGAAATTATACTTTCTCGTATGCCAGGCCGGGCCGATACCTATCAGGCCCACCCCTCTTACCTCATCGTATTGCGGTACGACTTTGAGAATTACCTCTTCCTTTCCTCGCAAGATTTCTACGCTTATCTCTTCACCAGGCCGGGAATGGATTATTTCCGCCATCTCACTCCAGTTGTCGACTTCTTTCCCGTCTACGGAGATAATCTTATCCTTTTCCAACACTCCCGCTTTCTCCGCCGGCATCTCCGGTATCACGCTGCCAACTTCCGTCGATTCGTAGTGGGGAATCATAATCCCTACAAAAAATGCCATCAAGGAGAAAATAACAATCGCCAAGATGAAATTCATTGCCGGGCCCGAAGCTACGATAAGTATTCTGCGCCACCATTTCTGAGAGAGAAACTCATCAGGTGTCCCTTCTCTTTTCTCTGCGGGATGCTCCCCGGCCATCTTGACGTAACCACCCACGGGAATCAAGGAGACTACGTATCGCGTCCCGCCCCTGGTGAAACCTAACCATTCCGGCCCAAATCCTAAAGAGAACTTTTCTACTCTCACTCCCATTCTCTTGGCAGCAATAAGGTGGCCTAACTCGTGAAAGAAGATGACCAGGCCAAAAGTGATTATTATGGAAAATATGGTCAAGAGCATTCTATCTTCTCCTTCGTCCTGTTTCTCGCCCAGCTGTCCACTTCCAAAATTTTTTTCAAACTCGGTTTCTTATTCACTTTATGTTCTTTCATTACCCATTCGATGATTTTGGGAATATCGGTAAATTTTATTTTTCTTTCCAGAAAAGCCTCTACGGCTATCTCATCGGCTGCGTTCAAAACAACCGGCATCGTTCCCCCTAACCTGCCAGCCCTGAGAGCCAGGCCGAGACAGGGAAAATTGCCTAAATCCGGCTTGTGGAAAGTAAGACGCGCCATCTTTTCCAATTTTAATCCTTGCAATCTGCTCACATAGCGTTCGGGATGGGTCAGGGCAAATTGAATGGGAATGCGCATGTCGGCAATTGCCAGTTGAGCCAGAATCGATCCGTCGACAAGCTCCACCAACGAATGGACAGTTGCTTGCGGATGAATCAATATCTCAATACGATTGATGTCTATCCCGAAGAGGTGAGTGGCTTCAATCGCTTCCAGGCCCTTATTCATCAGGGTCGCTGAGTCAACCGTGATCTTTTTGCCCATTTGCCAGGTGGGGTGACGCAGAGTCTCTTCCACGGTTACCTTTTCCAGTTGACTCTTTTTATATCTGTAAAAAGGCCCCCCGGAAGCTGTCAATATTAGACGGCGAACATTGTCTATCTTTTCCGGCCGCAAACACTGAAATATGGCGCTATGCTCACTGTCCAGAGGCAAGATTTTAATGCCTCTTTTCCTGGCAGCTTTAATAATCAACCCACCCGCCATCACCAGTATTTCTTTATTGGCTAAGGCGATATCCTTTCCCGTTTCAATTGCTGCCAATGTGGGTAACAGTCCCGCTGCGCCAACCAAAGCCGAAACAACAAAATTAGAAAGGGGAGTGCGAGCAAACTCAACTAATCCGGAAATTCCCTTATAAATTCTGGGAAGAGGGCGAAAACGGCGGATTCTCTTTTCTAATTCCCGGGCTGCCCTTTCATTTCCCAGGGCTACAATTGCTGGTTTAAATTCGATTATTTGCTTTATTAGTAAGTTTACGTTCTTCTGGGCGGAGATTCCCGTAACTCTATGACTTTTGCCCAGTTTTCTTATTACATTTAACGTATTAACCCCTATGGAACCAGTCGAACCGAGAATGGCAATCCTTTTCAAGTTATCCTCACCTCAGCCGAGAAAAAACCGGACATAGTAATAGAGCAGGGGAGCATTGAACATCAGACTGTCTGTTTTGTCCAACATTCCTCCGTGGCCGCCAGGAAAGAGCTTGCCCGAATCTTTCACTCCGGCATTTCTCTTGATCAGTGATTCAGTCAGGTCTCCCACCTGTCCGCCAATTCCCAGGAGAAACCCGATGACCACACATTCCATAGGAGTAATAAAATTTATGTCTAAGTTGAGGCGGGCAAAAAACCTTAATCCCAATAGCGCCCGGCAGCCAAAAACTACACCAATCCCTGTCAGCAAACCAAAAATGGCTCCTTCCCAGGACTTATTGGGACTTATCAGACGGCTCAACTTGTGCCGTCCAAACTTTGTTCCTGCCCAATATGCGCCGGTATCCACGCACCAGGTAGTTATGAACAGAAGGTATATCAGCCCTTCTCCGTGGGGGCGAAGGTCGCGCAAGAGAATCAAATGGCTTAACAGCCAGGAGACATAAAATATTCCCAGGAAAGTTACGGAAACGGAAGAGACGCCAAACTTGATTTCTTTTTTCAAGACCACATCAATCAAAATCAGGAACAAAAATATGGTAACAATGAATCCCGCCATCCCTCCGGATAACTTTCCCCGAAAGAGAAAGAAGCTCAGACAAAGAAAAAAACCTCCCAGCACTCCCAGGAGCTTCTGGGGATGGTAATTTCTTCTCTCCATCAAATTGTAGAATTCCAGAAGACTTACAATAACTCCCGCAATAACCAAAAGAAAAAAGGGGATAATCCCCCAATGTATTATCAATAGCAATATAGGAATAATAACCAACGGCGTCTTTATTCGTTCCATTATCTTCCTTATCCGCTTTTCAGCTTACCGAAACGCCGCTCCCTATTCTGATAATCTATCAGCGCCAAAAGCAAATCGCGGCGATCGAAATCCGGCCAGAGAACCGGGGTAACGTAGATTTCGGAATAAGCAATTTGCCAGAGAAGAAAGTTACTTATCCTGAATTCGCCGCTGGTGCGAATTAACAGGTCGGGGTAGGGCAGACCGGCGGTATAAAGATAATTATTAAAAGATTCTTCGTTAATATCCTCTATTTTTTTTGTCTTATTGGAAACCTGCCTGGCAATCTCGCGACAGGCGCGAACTATCTCTTCCCGCCCGCCGTAACTCAGGGCCAAATTCAAAATCAGTCTACTGTTTTTCCTGGTGGCATCTATCGTTTTGGATAATTCGACACGCACCTGAGCGGGTAGTCTTTCCATCTGTCCCGAAACAAGAAGCTTGATGTTATTCTTTTGCAGATTATGTTTCTCCTGTCCTAAGAATTTGTATAGCAGATTCATCAGCGCCCGAACTTCTCTTCTGGGCCTGTTCCAGTTCTCTGTGGAAAAAGCAAACAGTGTAAGCATTTTGATTCCTATTTCTCCACAGAATTTTACTATTCTTCTTATTGCCTTGGTGCCTTCCAGATGGCCCTCAATGCGTCTCCGCTTATGTCTTCGCGCCCAACGACCGTTACCGTCCATAATGATTGCTACATGCTGAGGAAGTCTCTTCCTGTTAATTGACTTAAGAAGTTCCTCGTATTCAGCCAACTTCTTCACCCGTTTGTATTATATCTCTATCGTCTGTAACTTGTAATCTGTAATTTGTAATTTGTAATCTATAATCTGTAATCATACTTCCATTATCTCTTTCTCTTTATGCCCGAGAGTTTCGTCAATCTTTCCAATATATTCATTCGTCGTATGACTGATTTTTTCCGTAGCCTTAAACTTTTCGTCTTCCGAAATGACTTTTTTCGTCTCCAATTCCCTCAACTCTTCCTTGGCTTGCCTCCTGATGTTACGCAGTTCTACCTTGTGGTCTTCAGCAATCTTTCCGATTCTCTTTACCAGCTCCCTGCGCCGCTCTTCGGTTAAGGCCGGTATCTTGAGCCGGATAATTTTTCCGTCATTGAGCGGGCTTAATCCCAAATCGGACTTTATGATTGCCTTTTCTATCTCCGGAAGGACACTTTTATCCCAGGGCTTTATCTCGATCAATCTTACCTCCGGGATGACAACATTGGCAACCTGAGTGATGGGAACCTGAGTTCCGTAATAGGCAACCCGGATACCTTCCAATAGAGAAGTGGAAGCGCGGCCTGTACGAATAGTCGTAAATTCGTGCTTCAAATTCTCGATTGCTTTCTCCATTTGCAGCTTAACCTTATCATAAATGTTCTTTGCCATACGCGCTATTCTCTCCTTATTTGATTATTGTACCTACCTTTTCTCCCCGGACAGCTCTCTTAATCTGCCCCGCTTTGTTTATGTTGAATACCATAAGCGGAATCTTGTTTTCCCAGCAAAGGGAAAGCGCCGTCGCATCTACAACCTTCAATCGACGATTTATTGCCTCCATAAACGTGAGACTACTGAATTTCCTGGCTTTTTTGTACTTTGTGGGGTCCCGGTCATAAACGCCGTCGACCTTCGTGGCTTTCAAAACTATTTCCGCACCAACTTCTACTGCCCGCAGGGCGGAAGCTGTATCGGTTGTAAAATAAGGGTTCCCTGTTCCTCCCGCAAAGATAACTATCCTCCTTTTTTCCAGGTGGCGGATTGCTCTGCGGCGAATAAAAGGCTCCGCGAGTTTAGCTATCTCTATGGCCGTCTGCACTCTGGTAGGAATTCCCAGCTCTTCCAGCGCGTCTTGTAGAGCCAGCCCGTTAATTATTGTTGCTAACATTCCCATATAGTCGGCCGTAACCCTGTCAATCTCCTGGGCAAAAGGAGAAATCCCTCTCCATATATTCCCCCCGCCGACTACCACGGCAAGTTGTACTCCCAGAGAGTAAGCTTTTTCTATCTCTCCCGCGAAGAACTTAATCGCCCGGGGATCGATTCCATATTTGTGCGTGCCCACCAGAACTTCCCCGCTCATTTTCAAAATAACCCGCTTGTATTTTACCTTGGTCATCTTACCCCCTTTTCTATTCCTCCCCCGATGAAAATCGGGGAGATACTTCTGGTCTCCTCCCTTTCGGGAGAACTCCAGTTTTCTATTCCTCTCCTATCTTGAACCGGCTAAACCGCCCCACTCTAATGTTCTCTCCCAGTTTGGTGACCGCATCCGTTATCAGGTCCTTTATCTTAAGTTTGGGGTCCTTAATATACGGCTGTTCCAGAAGACAGACCTGAGTAAAATATTTTTCCAGTCTGCCTTGAGCAATCTTATCTACGACCTTTTCTGGCTTTCCCGATTCCTGTGCTTGTTTCTTGTATATCTCTTTCTCCTTTTCAATGACTTCATCAGGTACATCTTCGGGCTTAATCCACAGGGGGTCCATGGCTGCTATTTGCATTGCCACTTCCTTTGCCAGTTGAGAAAACTCGCCCGTTTTGGCAACGAAATCGCTCTCGCAGTTCATCTCCAAAAGAACGCCTAATTTGCTACCGCTATGAACATAAGAAGAAATCAATCCCTCTTTTGTATCCCGCGCGGAACGTTTAATCGCTACGACGCTCCCTTTTTCTCTCAAAATATCCTGAGCCTTTTGCATATCTCCGCCAGCCTCCAATAACGCCCGTTTACAATCCATTACACCCGCACCCGTCTTATTCCGCAGTTCCCGAATTAAGTCCCTGCTTATTTGCATCTATTTCTCCTTCCTTTTCGATATCTATGGCTTTTTCTTCTCTGGTTTCTTCTTTTACTTCCTCCTGAGGAACTTCTTCTTTTACTTTTTCAGTAACCTCTTCTTTCTCTCTTAATTCTTTACCTTCAATCACCGCCTCGGCAATTATGTGAGTAATTAATTTAATTGACCTGATAGCATCATCGTTTCCGGGAATTACATAAGTTATACCTTCAGGGTCACAGTTTGTGTCCACCAGGGCCACTACCGGAATCTCCAATTTAATTGCTTCCGAGACGGCAATTGCCTCCTGAGGCGGATCAATAACAAAGATAGCTCCCGGCAAGTTCTCCATATCTCTAATCCCTGACAGCCCCTTCACCAGCTTCAATTTTTCCTTCTCTATCCTGACCAATTCCTTCTTGGTGAGAGTAGTAGACTCTGATTCTTGCTGCAGTTGCTCCAGTTTCTTCAGTCGCTCCACGCTCTGGCGAATGGTGGAAAAATTGGTCAACATTCCTCCCCACCACCGTTGATTGACGTAAAACATCCCGCACCTTTCTGCTTCTTCTTTTATGATCTCCATGGCCTGACGTTTGGTTCCCACAAACAGCACCGTCTGATTGTTGGCTACGATGTTGCGAACGAACTTATAAGCTTCTTTTATCTTCGCCAAAGTCTTTTGCAAGTCGATAATGTGGATGTTGTTACGAGCACCGAAGATATACTGAGCCATTTTAGGATTCCACCTTTTGGTCTGATGTCCAAAG
>CAYFRM010000001.1:0-39669 GCA_964345635.1 uncultured Clostridia bacterium | reverse complement strand
AGGGGCGCAGGGAATTACTGTGCACTTGAGAGAAGACCGCAGGCATATTCAGGATAGAGATGTCTATTCTTTGAGAAAAATAGTTAAAACAAAACTTAATCTGGAAATGGCTGCTACTTCCCAGATTGTGGAGATTGCTTTGAGAGTCGTTCCGGATGAGGTCTGTTTAGTTCCTGAAAAGAGGAGAGAGTTGACTACTGAAGGCGGGCTGGATGTCCGGGGGCAGAAGAGAAGATTGGCAGGTGTGGTTAAGATACTTAGGAAGAAAGGGATTCTGGTCAGTATTTTTGTTAACCCGGAGCCGGAACAGGTGAGAGCGGCTAAAGAAGTTGGCGCGGATTGCGTGGAACTACATACAGGAACCTACGCAGAGGCAAAGGGGAAAGCGAGGCAGGTAAAAGAACTGAAGAAATTGAAGCAGGCGGGTAAGCTGGCGGTGGAGTTGGGGTTGCGTCTCAATGCTGGCCATGGGCTCAATTATGATAACGTAAGACCGGTAGCAAGAATTCCCGGAATGAGAGATTTGAATATCGGACATTCTATTATTAGTCGTTCTGTATTTGTCGGGCTGGCTAAAGCTGTGCGGGAGATGAAGAGATTAATCAAATGATAGGAGTAAATTATGTGCGGGATTGTGGGCTATATCGGGAATAAGGACGTTGTTCCGATTTTGATAGATGGATTGAAGAGATTGGAATATCGGGGCTATGACTCGGCAGGCATCGGCGTGATTGAGAAGGGCAAGCTGGAGTTGAGAAGATGCGTGGGCAAGATTACCAATCTGGAAAATGTTTTGCGGGATAAGCCCTGTAAGGGTAGTGTAGCCCTGGGTCACACGAGATGGGCGACCCACGGCAGGCCTTCGGAAGAGAATGCGCACCCTCATACTGATTGCCAGGAGAGACTGGTGGTAGTGCATAATGGAATTATTGAGAACTATCTCTCGTTGAAGAAAGGATTGATAAGGGAAGGGCATAGATTTAAATCGGAAACGGATACCGAGGTTCTGGCCCATCTTGTAGAAAAATATCTTGCCAGAGCGAAAGGGAAGAAAAATATTATTTCCGCCCTGCAGAGAACGCTTAAGGAAGTGGAGGGTTCGTACGCTCTGGGAGTTATCTCTGTTGATGAACCGGATAAGATTGTCTGCGCCCGCAAGGAGAGCCCTCTGGTTATCGGTTTGGGGAGAAAAGAATTTTTTATTGCTTCCGATGTTCCGGCAATCCTGGGGCATACCAGGAAAGTAATCTATCTTGACGACGGTGAGACGGCCGAGGTGACTACCGAGGGAGCGCAGGTATACGATAAGTCGGGAAAGAAAACAAAAAAGAAGGTATTTCAAATAAGCTGGGACCCGGTGATGGCGGAAAAGGGCGGGTATAAACATTTTATGCTCAAGGAGATTCACGAGCAGCCCCGGGCTATCCGGGACACGTTCCGGGGAAGGATGGCGCCGGATAAGGGTGAGGTCTACCTGGAGGAGCTGGGTCTTTCCCGGGCGGAGATTAAAGCGATTGAGAAGGTGTATATCGTTGCCTGTGGCACTTCCTACCATTCTGCGCTCTACGGGGAATTTCTCCTGGAGGAACTGGTGAAGCTTCCCTGCGAGGTGGACATCGGCTCCGAATTTCGCTACAGAGACCCTATCATAAATGGAAATACTCTGGTTCTTTTGATTTCCCAGTCGGGAGAGACGGCGGACACGCTGGCGGGATTGAGGGAAGCGAAGAAGAAGGGAGGGAAGACTTTAGCTATCTGCAACGTGCTCGGTTCTACAGCCACGCGGGAAGCAGATGGCGTAATCTATACCCGGGCCGGGCCGGAAATCGGAGTGGCTTCCAGCAAAGCGTTCACTGCCCAGCTTACGGCTCTCTGTCTTCTGGCGGTCCTTTTCGGGAGAGTGAGGGGAACTTTGAAAAAAGAAGAGGCGAGGAAGATATTGATGCATCTTCTGCGCATTCCTCACCAGGTGGAAGAGGTCCTGGAAAACCAGGAGGAGATTATTGCCTGCGCCCAGAATTATTTCAAGAAGATAGATTTTCTCTATTTGGGGCGACACATAAACTATCCCATCGCCCTGGAAGGCGCGCTGAAATTGAAAGAGATATCTTATATTCACGCAGAGGGCTATCCTGCCGGCGAGATGAAGCATGGCCCGATTGCTTTGATTGACGAAAATATGCCTGTTTTGGCTATTGCCACTGATAGTAAAGTCTACGAAAAAGTGGTGGCGAATATAGAAGAGGTGAGGGCCCGCGACGGGATTGTGATTGCCCTGGCTACGAAGAAAAATAAGGAAATTAAGAAGAAAGTCGACCACGTATTTTATATGTCGGAGACGTTAGAAATATTATCTCCCATTGTCAACGTGGTTTCGCTGCAGTTGTTAGCTTACCATATTGCTGCCCTCAGAGGTTGCGATGTGGACCAGCCGCGCAATCTTGCCAAGAGCGTCACTGTAGAATAATCCTGTAGAAAAAGGACTTGATTTTCCCGATACTTTTTTGTATCATAACCAAAAAAGCGTAATTGTCAGGTAGTCTGTTTACAAGGAGAAGAGGAATGCCGATTTCCGGCACGGGCATAGATATAATTGAGATTAATAGAATCAAGAAGTTGATGGAAAAAGATGAGCGGTTGAAGAACCGCGTGTTTACCAGGAACGAAATCAGGTATTGCGAAAAGAAGAGGAAAAAGTATGACCACTACGCGGTGCGCTTTGCTGCCAAAGAGGCGGTCTGGAAGGCGCTGGGCAAAGGAGGCGTGGGTCTAAAAAATATAGAGATTAGGAACAGATCAAATGGCCAGCCGCAGGTTTATCTTAAAGGTAAGAGGCTGGACCCATTGAAAATTCTGGTTAGCCTGACCCACTCCCGCGACTATGCGGTTGCCCAGGCGATAGTGGTGGAATAATCCCCTCACCCTAACCCTCTCCCCGGAGGGGCGAGGGAAAAGATGTGAGGAATAGTAGATTGAAATGAAGATTGTTTCTGCTGAACAGATGAGAGTGCTGGATAAGAAGGCGATTTCTCACGGCACTCCGGGAATTGAATTGATGGAGCGGGCGGGGACCGGGATGGTTACGCTTCTCCGGAAAGAGATTCCCGACATAGTAAAAAAAAAGTTTCTTGTTTTTGTGGGAAGGGGGAATAACGGGGGAGACGGGCTGGTAGTGGGGAGAAAATTGAAGGAGCTGGGAGCTCAGGTTAGAGTGGTTCTTCTTGCCCGGGAGGAGGAAATGAAAGAGGGCACAAAGACCAATCTGGCCCGGGCGAGGCGGGATGAAGTGAATCCTATCCCCTTTGAGGACCTTTCCCTTGAAAAAATAAAAGAACAGATTTCTGATAGCGATATAATAGTCGATGCCATTTTCGGAACGGGATTTTCCGGCGCCACAGGAGATATAACGAAAGATACAATAGAAGCCATCAATAGTTCCAAGAAGTACGTGGTTGCCTGCGACATTCCCTCGGGAGTAAATGGCGATACGGGAGAAGTGGGCGGTTCCTGCGTGGCTTCCGATTTGACTGTGACTTTTGCTTATCCCAAGAAGGGGCTTTTCCTCTATCCGGGTTACAGGTTTGCGGGAAATATCAGGGCTGTCGACATCGGAATAAGAGACGAAGATTTACCTTCCCGATGGAATATGATTACCTCTTCGGAAATCAGGGAGATATTGCCGAAGAGAAGAAAGGACGCTCATAAGAAAGACTTCGGGCACGTTCTGATTCTGGCCGGCTCCTGGGGTATGACGGGAGCGGCGGCTTTAGTCTGCCAGGGGGCATTGAAGGTAGGAGCGGGATTGGTGACCCTGGGAATTCCAGAAAGCCTGAACGCTATTATGGAAGTTAAAATTACTGAAGCTATGACACTTCCTCTGCCGGAAACCGAAGAGAAGAGTCTGAGTGTAAAAGGAATAGACGAAATTTTGGATTTTATAGAAAGGAGGAAGGTGGACGTTGTTGTTATCGGGCCGGGGCTTTCCACTAACAGGAGCACGGGAAAACTGGTAAAGAAGATACTTAATAAAGTCTTTTTGCCCTGTGTCCTGGATGCCGACGGAATAAATTCGTTAGCCAGCGAAGCAACTCTGGCTAAGGCAAAAGCCAAAATTATTATCACTCCCCACCCGGGAGAACTGGCGAGATTGCTGGGAAAGAAAGCAGAGGATATACAGAGAGAAAGAATAGGATATGCTTTGGAATTCTCCGAGAAGAATAGTTTGATATGTGTCCTGAAAGGATACCAGACGGTAGTTACGGAAGGAGAAGATGTGTTTATCAGTCCAGTGGGCAATCCGGGAATGGCCAGCGGAGGTAGCGGGGATGTTCTGGCGGGGATGATTGGCGGGCTGGCAGGCCAGCTTAGGCTATCGGCGAGTAGAATTGAAAATAGTCTGCTTTCTGCCGCAATCTGCGGAGTCTACCTGCATGGTCTGGCGGGAGATTTAGCCGGACGCGAGAGGGGAGAGATGAGCCTTATCGCCTCAGATATCGTGGAGAAGATACCCCGGGCGATAAGAGAAGTATTGGAAAATTAAAATTTGCCAGAAAGGGCAAACAATTTTAACAGGAGGTGAAGAGAATGGGTAGTATCATTGGTGGATTAGTGGTTGCGGCTATTGGCGTAATCTGGTTTCTGGCCGGGCAGCTTTGGTTTGAATTGTGGGTAGTGGTTAAAGGAGTTCTTCCGGCTATGTTGGTGGGAGGAGGATTGGTTGCTATAATTGCTGGTATTAGCAGCATTAAGGATAAGATTGCCGCTAAGAAGGAAGAGGCAAAAGCACCAGCTTCTGAAGAGAAGAAGGAATAAATCAAACATAAAACTGGAGGGGCTCTTATTAAAGAGAGCCCCTTTTTTGTTTACGGGCTTCGATGAAGATAGCGAGAATTGGCGAGTTTGGGTTAATAGAGCGAATAAGGAAAAAAGTAGAAAAACGTACTCCCACTTCTCAGATAAGAAGAATTATTGCTGGCATTGGCGACGATGCCGCGGTGATTGAGCCTTATGGTAAGAAGCTCCTGGTGGCTACCACTGATACAATAGTGGAGGGTGTCCATTTTAGTACCGAGGACGCCGATTTTCAAAAGATAGGTTATAAAGCGATGGTCTCTTCAATCAGCGACATCATTGCTATGGGTGGGAAGCCAAGGTATGCACTGATTTCTTTAGCGCTATCTAAAGATAGTTTGACCAAAGATGTGGACGGTTTATACGAAGGTATGATGAAGTGCGGAAAGAAATTGGGAGTGCGGATAGTCGGCGGTGACGTAGTCTCTTCTCCCCGGAATGCAATAATTACCCTGAATTTGCTGGGAGAGGTGGCAAGAGGCAGGGTGATTTATCGCTCCGGAGCCAGGGTAGGAGACGGGATACTGGTTACGGGAAATTTTGGAGATTCAGCCGCCGGGTTGGAGATACTTAAGGGGAGATGGAAAATTTCCGGGAAATCCGGTTATGTTCGGAAGTGCAAGAAGAATCTGATAAAAAGACACCTTCTTCCCCATGCGAGGGCGAGAGAGGCAGAAATTATTTCCGGGAAGAGGCTGGCAACAGCGATGATTGATAGTAGTGATGGGTTGGACTTATCATTAAGGTTCATCTGCCAGTCGAGCAAGGTGGGCGCCAAAATCTGGCTGGAGAAAATTCCTGTTTCACCTTGTTTGAGATATCTGACTTCTCATAAAGAAGGGCCTATCAAGAGTCTAATCTTTGCTCTCTATGGCGGGGAGGATTATGAACTGGTATTTGCCGTTCCCCCGGGGAAGGTTAAGAAGGTATTGAGAGAAGTTCCTCATACTACGATGATTGGCGAAATTGTGCCGGCAAGTCGGGGAGTGCGCTATCTGGATAAGGAAAGTAAAGAAGTTAAATTGAAAGGCCGGGGATACGAACATTTCGCATAAGAAAGTTGTAGCTGCAGAGCGATAGCTCTGCAGTGTAGGGGCGGCACTCCGTGGCCGCCCAAAGGAAGTACAAAAATGTACCTGTCACTTTTTGAAAAAAATGACTCTGACCCCTTTTTCAAAATTTACGAAGAGTGAGGAAGAGACGAGAAAGATTGGTAGAGTAATCGGCAGAAGCCTTCTGCCGGGAGACATAATCTGCCTCGTTGGCGAGCTCGGCTCGGGCAAGACGACGATTACCCAGGGCATTGCCCAGGGGTTGGGAGTCCAAGGCCCTGTAAATAGTGCATCTTTTAAATTAATTAACGAGTATAAGGGAAGAATTCCCGTCTACCATTTCGATCTCTTTCGTCTTGACAAATTATCCGAAGTGGAAGAGCTGGGTTATAGAGAATATTTCTATGATCAGGGAGTGACAATTATCGAATGGGCGGAGAAGATGGAGTCACTCTGGCCGGAAAAGAGAATGGAAATAGAATTAAGAATAATTTCCGGGGACAATCGTGAAATAAAGATAACTAATCTGATTGGCAGGGAAGTCAATATAAATGTTAATTCTGGGAATAGAGACGTCAACTAAAACCTGTAGCGTGGCCCTCGTAAACGGAAAGAAGTTGCGGGACGAGATTTCGCTCCCTCTGGGACTTTCCCATTCGGAAAGGGTGATTCCCTTAATTGATGAAATATTGAAAAAGAATGGTACGGCTATCAGGGAGATGGATGGAATTGCAGTCTCCGTTGGTCCGGGTTCATTCACGGGAATTCGCGTGGGACTTTCCTCGGCCAGAGGTCTTGCCCAGAGTTTAAACATTCCCCTGGTGGGAATTCCCAGTCTCGATGGCCTGGCCTTTGGTATGGAGACGGCGGGAGAGCTCGTTTCCCCTATGATTGATGCTCTGCGCGGAGAAATCTACACTGCCCTATATAAGGAAAGAAAGAGATTGACTCCCCATCAACTGATTGGGATAGAGGACTGGTTGAAAATATTGAAAGATAAAGAGGAGACTATACTCTTTCTGGGTGAAGCAGTCGACCTTTACGAAAATTTAATTAAGGATTTTCTGAAGAAGAAAGCAAAGATTGTCAAGAAGGAAAGGCGTTACGTTTCGGCAGCCCGGGTTGCCGAGCTGGGTCTGAAGAAACTTGTTTGTGGAGAAGGGAAAAAGTATGATGAAGTCTTTCCGCTATATATAAGGAGAGCGGAGGCTGAAGTGAAATGGGAAGAGAAGGAAAGACTGAGAAAGCTTTAAAATTTTCCATATTCCCGCTGGATTATAGCGACCTCAAGGAGGTAGTGGAGATAGAAAGTCTATCTTTTCCCGAACCCTGGTCAACGGCGATGTTCTATCACGAGCTGATATTGCCTTATTCCCACTTTTACGTGATGAGAGAAGATGAACAGGAAAAGAAAAGAGGGAGGATGATTGCTTATGGTGGTTTCTGGGTGGTTAAGAAAGAGGCGCACATAACCAATCTGGCCGTACATCCGGATTACAGGGGGCGCGGCTTTGGCAGTGAGTTTTTGGGATTTCTTCTGGAGAAGGCAAGAAATTTGGGAGCCAAATTAGCCACCCTGGAAGTGCGAACTTCCAACAAGGTAGGGCAGAGATTGTACGAGAAATGGGGTTTCCGGAAGACGAAAATCAAGAAGGGCTATTATGCTTATACCGGAGAAGACGCCATTGTAATGGAGAAAAGAGATTTATAACGTAGGGGTGGCACTCCGTGGCCACCCGGAAGGGACGGCGTAAACTCCGTCCGCAGAGAAAGGGAGGAATAGATGCCAAAACTAAGATTGGGTCTACCAAAAGGGAGCCTTCAGGCGCCAACTGTGGAATTGTTCCGCAAAGCTGGCATTCGCATTTACGTGGGAGAGAGGTCTTATTTTCCCTCTTGCGATGACCCGGAACTGGAAGTTATGCTGGTGAGAGCTCAGGAAATTGCCAGGTACGTTGAGGATGGCACTTTTGACGCGGGGCTCACCGGGTATGACTGGATTAGAGAGAACAAGGCAAAAGTAAAAGAAGTGTGTGAACTTGTATATTCCAAGTCGGGATACCGCCCGGTGAAGTGGGTTCTGGCTGTTTCTAACAATTCGCGAGTTAGATCGGTGAAAGACCTGAAAGGAAAGAGGATAGCCACCGAGTTAGTCAATGTGGTTAAAGATTATCTGAAGAAGAAAAGAGTAAAAGCAGATGTGGAATTTTCCTGGGGAGCAACCGAGGGAAAGGCAGGGACTCTGGCTGACGCTATTGTGGAATTGACCGAGACCGGCTCTTCTCTCGCGGCAAATTACTTAAAATCCATAGATACGGTTATAGAATCGACAACGCGCCTCATTGTCAACAAGGAATCATATCAGAATCCCTGGAAGAGAAATAAGATTGAGAGTATTGGTATTCTTTTGCAGGGAGCCCTGGCAGCAGAGGGAATGGTGGGGCTAAAGATGAACGTGAGAAAGGAAGACGTTCCCAAACTTATGAAGATTCTGCCTGCGCTCAAGAAGCCAACAGTTTCCCTTTTGACTGTTCCCGGCTGGTTTGCCCTTGAGGTAATCCTGAAAGAAGAAATGGCTAAGAAGATTCTTCCCGAATTGAAGCGCGCTGGCGCTGAAGGAATAATAGAGTACCCCTTAAACAAAGTAATCTATTAGAAAAGCATAATCATCTTTCTTCCCTCTCCTTCCATGGGGAGAACATTATCCTCTTGTTCCCTCTTTTTTCCCTCTCCCCATTGGGAGAACATTATTCTCTTGTTCCCTCTCCCCTCGGGGAGAGGGTTAGGGTGAGGGGGAATAATTCCTGGAGGTTTAATGTCTGTTCGAGTACGGTTTGCGCCTTCGCCCACAGGGTATCTACATTTAGGAGGAGCGCGCACCGCACTATTTAACTGGCTTTTTGCCAAAAAGATGCACGGGAAATTTATCCTCCGGATAGAGGATACCGACGAGGTGCGCTCCACAGACGAAGCGGTGCGGCAGATTATCCATGGACTCGAATGGTTGGGTATGGATTGGGATGAGGGTCCAGATTATGCTGAACTGCCTGCGGCTGGTGTATTGAAAATGGAGAAAAAACCAGAAGCCAAAAGATTACAAATCAAAGAGAAAGGGAAATACGGACCATACTTCCAGATGCAAAGGCTTAAGTTTTATGAGAAGCATGCTGAGGAACTAATCCAATCCGGCAAGGCTTATCGCTGCTACTGTCTTCCTGAAGAATTGGAGGAGATGAGAAAGAAGGCGCTACAGGAAAAGAGACCGCCAAAGTATGATGGCAGATGTCGCAACCTCACTGCGGAAGATGAGAAAAAATGTAAAGACGAAGGCAGGAAACCTGTGGTGCGCTTCAAGACTCCTCAGGAGGGAGTTACGGAATTTGAAGACAAAGTGAGAGGAAAGGTAAGTTTTGAGAATAAGTTACTGGACGATTTTGTTATGCTTAAATCGAGTGGCTCTCCCACGTACAACTTTGCAGTTGTTGTTGATGACTATGAGATGAAGATAACCCACGTGATTCGTGGTGACGACCATATCTCCAATACTCCCCGGCAGATTCTCCTCTATGAAGCGCTTGGCTGGAAAAAGCCACAATTTGCCCACGTGCCGATGATTCTCGGCTCAGACGGTAGCCGTCTCAGCAAGAGACACGGGGCAACTTCATTGGAATATTATCAGAACGAAGGGTATCTTCCGGAAGCAATGGTGAATTACCTGGCCCTTCTGGGTTGGGCTACGGAAGATAGTCAACAGATTTTTGGCAAAGAGGAATTGATTGCAAAGTTCTCTTTGGAAAGGTGCGCAAAATCTGCTGCTATTTTTGACCTTCAGAAACTTCTCTGGATGAATGGCGAATATATAAGGAAAATGAAACCGGAAAAACTTACCCTGGAGGCCTTTCCGTTTATATTAAAGCAAAAATTAGTCGGAGATAAAAAATACGAAGAGATTGAAGAATCGGTCAGGATGGCATTGACCAAATCTATTTCCTTAGAACAGGAAAAAATAAAATTATTGAAAGATATCCCCTATTTGATAAGTTATATGCTGAAGGAAGATTTAGAAGACAAAGATTACGAAAACGAGGCGAAAGAGAAAGTATTAAAAATTAGCGGCGTTAAACAGATACTCTCCGATTGCAGGGATAGGTTCTCCGGGTTGAAAGATTTCTCAGAAGAAAAAATTGAACAGGAAGTTCGCAACTATGCCAAGGAGGGCAGTAAGAAGACAAGCGAGGTTTTCCATCCTATCAGAGTGGCAGTCTCCGGCCGCACGCGAGGGCCGGGTCTATTTGCTCTCTTATCGTTTCTCGGCAGAGACAAGGTTTTAAAGAGAATAGATTATACAATCAAAAAATTTCTGTAGTTTATTTCTAAGGAGGCGGGATGGCTGAAGAACCAAAATTGAACATGCTCTTTATGAGTCTTGTTCTTTCCCTTTCTCAGGCAGCAATGCAGCATATGGGTAAAGTTACCAATCCCCTGACGGGTAAGATTGACAGAAATTTGGAGCAGGCAAAGGTAACTATCGATATGATGGAAATGCTAAAAGAGAAGTCAAAAGGGAATCTGGTTAAGGAAGAAGAGAAGTTAATCGGTGAGGCCCTGGCTACTTTACAGCTGAACTATGTTGACGAGGTAAAAAAGGGGAAGGAAGAAAAAGAAGAGGTAAAAGAAGAGCAAAAAGAATAGATTGCCGGGTGGTCTAATGGTAGGACACGAGACTCTGGATCTTGGTGTGGAGGTTCGAATCCTCCCCCGGCAGCCAAGCTTACTTGCGGAAGGATTCGAAGGGCGTGAGCGCCGACCTTATGGGAGGAAAAGCGAAGGATGAGCGGAAGCGAACGCCCAGCCTGAAGCACCGGGGAGGAAAGGGCTAGGGGCGGAAGGCGAATCCTCCCCCGGCAGCTTTTTTGGAGTTGGAATGGAAGAGTCTAATAAAAGATTATATCTATCGATAGCTTCCACCCTGGCCTGGATTTGGGGGATTTTAACGTTATTTAGCGCTGTCGCCATAGGTATTCCCGCCATATCTATGGGTAAGAGCGTTGGATTTCCCCTTCTGATGTTAGCTATTGGTGGTCTATATTGTTTCGGCGGATATTGGTTAAGGAAAAAGCGACGAATAGCGGGAGTGGTGGCTTTAATTGTTCCGGGTATCGTGCTAATTCTTAATATAATTTCACCTGCGAGAGTGAGTCTACTGGCAATTTTGGTCAATTTGGCAATAATAATCCTGGTCTTGGTTAGCTGGAAAGAGCTTGCTTAAGAAATTTTCTCATTTCCCGATTTTGGACAAGATTGATAGAAAATGTCATATAAAATATTTGCGGACGCAATCATTGTGGTGCATTTCCTGTTTATACTGTTTATGTTGTTGGGATTTCTGCTTACCGCATTTGCCCTGGTCTTCCGACAGAAGTTCTTTGATTGGTGGCTTTTCCGGTCACTCCACCTCTTGGGTATTTTCTATGTTTCCTCTCTAAGTATTCTGGGCAAATATTGCCCCTTAACCATCCTGGAAAATGAACTCAGGCTAAGGTATGAGGTATCTTCAGTATATTCTGGTTCGTTTATCGTCCATTATTTGCAGAAGTTGATTTATCCTGATGTTAATCCTTTGGTAATACAGATACCAACGGTTCTTCTTGCCGTATTTACAATAGCGGTGTTCATAATTAAGCCACCGAAGAAAATAAAAAGCATACTGAAAAAAAAGTAACCTGTCCCCTTTTTTGGGAGGGAATTATGATTCTGGAAAAGATGAGTCTTAAGGGAAAAGCCGGAATAGTGACGGGAGCAAGTCGCGGGCTGGGTGAAGGTATTGCTATCGGTCTTGCCCAGGCCGGGGCAGACCTTGCCATAACCAGCAGAAAATTGAAGAAAATCGAGGAAGTAGGTGAGGAAATAAAAAGTTGGGGAGGGAAAGTACTTCCCCTGCAGGTGGACGTGGCGAGAAAGGAAGACGTTGATATGATGGTAGAGAAAACACTGGAAAAATTCGGGAAGATAGATTTCCTGTTTAATAATGCCGGTAGGATTACCAGGGTGCCTGCGGAAGAGTTTTCCGAAGAAGATTGGGATGAGGAGATCAAGGTCAATTTGAAAGGGACTTTCTTGTGTTGCCAGGCGGTGGGGAGAGTGATGATTAAACAGAAGAAAGGGAAAATCATAAATATTTCTTCCGTAGGTAGCTTCATAGGCGGGAAGAATATTTCTGCCTATGTAGCCAGCAAGGGAGGGGTTTCTCAGCTGACCAAGTCTCTGGCGAATGACTGGGCCAAATATAACATTAGAGTCAATGCTATTGGGCCTGGCTATTTTACGACTGAATTGACCGAGCCTCTGCGGAAGGACCCCCAAAGATTATCGGCAATAAACGCGAGAATTCCTCTGGGCAGATGGGGCGAGCCCGAGGATCTGGCGGGAATAGCTGTCTTTCTTGCTTCCGACGCTTCCGATTACATAACGGGACAGACAATCTTTGTTGACGGGGGATGGCTTGCGGTTTAAGGAGGTAAATTCTATGAAAAAGATATTGCATATGGTTTTAGTGGTGTTTCTTGTTTTCCTGGTAGGATGCGCGGTACATCCGGTTACAGGAAAGAAAGAAATCAGGCTGCTTTCCACGAGCCAGGAAGTAGCCCTGGGGAAACAGGCGGCTCAACAGGTAGTAAATGAGTTTGGCATTTACGATGACCCGGAACTGGACAAATATATAGATAGGGTGGGAGAGAAACTGGTTGACGTTTCCGAGAGGAAAGAGATAACTTATTCTTTCACAGTACTTAATACTCCTATGGTGAATGCTTTTGCCGCTCCGGGAGGCTTCATTTTTGTCACCCGGGGAATCCTTAAGGAACTGGATGACGAAGCTCAGCTGGCAGGGGTTATGGCGCACGAGATCGGACATGTCGTGTATCGCCACGGAGCGAAACAATTCGAGAAAGTTTTTGGTTACCAGACGATTCTACTTATAGGAGAAATTCTCACCAAGAAAGATTTGAGCCAGCTCCAGCAATATACAAATTTCTTTGTTTCCCTGATGCTTCTGGGATACAGCAGGAAGAACGAGCTGGAGTCGGATAATTCGGCAATCCGTTATTCCCTCGCTGCCGGATACGATCCCAGGGCGACAGTTGAGTTTTTCGAGAAACTTGAGGCTATGGAAAAGAAAAAACCGACTGCATTCGAAAATCTCTTTCGCTCCCATCCGCCCACGAACGATAGAATCGAGAGGGTCGAGCTCTACCTGGAACAGGTCGATTTGGGGGAAGCTCGCCTGGTAAGGAATCGGGAAGAGTTTAAGAATATGACAAAAGATCTGCCTGCCGAAGAATCTCAAAAGTAATTTAGAGCCCTTCCTTAAATGGTTGAAAAAGCCGGGCAAATATGTTAAAATCCTATGAATAATTTCAGGGAAAGGAGACGTTTATGGACATCCTGGTCAATCTGGAAAAGTTGAATAGCCACGTGAAGAAGGTTGTGGTGCCTTTCAGCCAGGTAATGATTGCCTTGCACGGGAATAACCTTAAATCTATCTCTCTTTACGGTAGCGCTGTGGGGGAAGATTTTATTCCCAAGAAATCGAATATCAATCTTCTTCTGGTAATGGAGAGAATAGACCCTCCCGATTTGAAGACGAGCTTGAAACTCATTAACCAGGCAAGGAAAAAAGGGATTGTTCCTCTTCTTCTCACCGTTGAGCACGTGAAGTCTTCTACGGATACATTCCCTGTAGAGTTTCTGGAGATGAAGGATAATTATGTCCTCATTTATGGAAAAGACATACTGGGCGAACTGGAAGTAAACAGCAAAAATGTCAGGCTGCAATGCGAGCAGCAGTTAAAAGGGGGACTGATCAGGCTATATCAGGTCTATTTAGAAGTGGGGATGAAGAAGAAAAGGATTCGTTCCCTTTTAATCAATTCTCTCACTTCTTTTATTCCCATTTTTCGTAGCCTCTTGCGGCTGAAAGGAAAGGCCCTGCCGGTTAAGAAAAGAGATATTATCAGCGATTTGGAAAAAGAGTTACCTGTGAACGGAGAAGTTTTCTTAAAGGTTCTCGAGATGAAAGAGGGTAAGAAAGTAGAGGGTGACCTGGAGAAACTTTTCGGTGACTATATGGAAGAGGTAGAGAAGCTTTGCATAATCTGCGACAAGATGGAAGTGTAATGAGAAAATTTAAGATACTGATAATAACATTAATTGCGCTATTTATTTTACAGGTTTCTTCTGTGGGGAAGGAGGCTTCCTTTCCCCGGCCGGTGGGATACGTTAATGACTTTGCTCACCTTATTCCATCCAGCGATATTTCCCGGTTGACAGCTCTTGTTACGGAACTGGAAAGAAAGACGACTTCTGAAATTGCCATAGTGACCCTGGAGAGCATACCGGAAGGGGATATAGAAAGTTATGCAGTAGACCTCTTTGAGGAGTGGGGAATCGGGAAGAAAGGCGAGGACAATGGTCTTTTAATTCTCGTCAGCGTTCGTGAGCGACTGGTTAGAATAGAAGTCGGTTATGGCTTAGAGGGTACCATTACTGATGGCACGGCGGGAGAGGTTATTCGCCAGAAGATTGCCCCCAGTTTCGGGAAAGGGGAGTTTGGCGAAGGGCTTTTTAATGGTACGGCCACTCTTGCCAATTTGGTTGCCCGGGAAAAGGGAGTCGAATTATCTGCCCTGAGTTCTCTCCCTCGAGAAGATTATGAGGTGGATCCTGCAGGGAGGTCTCAGCGCAGGAAAGCTCTGGCGAATCTGTTGTACTTCTTCTTGATTCTCCTATTCCTGGGAGGCAGGTTTTTTCTTCTGCCCTGGTTATTCTTTATGGGAGGTGGCGGTTTCTGGGGCAGAGGGGGAGGAGGATTTGGCGGAGGCTTCGGAGGATTTGGCGGAGGGCTTTCCGGTGGCGGAGGTGCGACGGGGAGATGGTGAGATATCAGAAAATAGTCTGTTCATCACTTAGGTATGCTCGGGATTTGGTTCGCTCGCTGAGAATTTTTTGCTCTTTGAGCACCGCCAAAAATCTCTGTAGCTGCAGAGCGATAGCTCTGCTAGGAATTAGCAAAGCTTACGCTTTGCGGCTACAATTTTCGATTTTCGGCTAAAAATTCTAATGCTCGCTTCACCAAATGCCCTCGCATTAGAATTGCTTTTCACAAAATATTTTTAGGTGAGAGGGAACATTCACTGATTTACAAAAGGAGGATGGATGATGAAAAAGGCGTGGATTTTTCTGGCTATTCTTGTTTTTCTAATTTTTGTGGGGGTTTCCTGGTACATTTCTGGCCTTAATCGCGTGGTGAGAATGGACGAGGAAGTGAACGAGTCCTGGGCCCAGATTGATACGCAGCTCAAGAGGAGAAGCGAATTAATTCCCGATTTGGTGGCTACGGCCAAGGGATATATGAAGCATGAAAGGGCAATATTTACCCACATAGCCGATGCGCGCGCAGCTCTTGCCGGAGCAAAGACAGTTGCCGAAAAGGTTAATGCAGCCAGGGAACTGGAAGGCGCTTTAGGTCGGCTTCTTGTAGTGGTTGAGCGGTATCCTGATTTGAAAGCCAATCAGACCTTCATCAGGTTAATGGACGAACTGGCGGGAACTACGAACAGAATCGCTGTGGCGAGGGTGAGGTATAATCGGGCAGTCAGGACCTTTAATGCTCACATTAGAGAAGTTTTTGGGCGCTTCTTTGCCAGGAAAAGGGGCCTGGATGAGCCCAGAACTTATTTCGAAGTTGAAGAAGAAGAAGCTGAAGCCCCCCGGGTTGAATTTTAATGGGGACACAACCCGAAGGTTGCGCCTGCGGAAAACAGTAAGAAGAGGCTGAACAGAAATGGGAAAATTAAAAAACGAATTCTCCTGGTCAAATTCGAGAAATGATATTTTCAAGGAATGCCGCAGGAGATACTATTACAGCTATTATGGACACTGGGGTGGCTGGGAGTTTGATGCTCCTGACGAGGTCAGGCAGATATATATTCTGGGGAAGCTGAAAAACAGATTTATGTGGGCCGGGGGAGTAGTTCACGAGGTTATCAAGAATGTCCTGGAGGAGACGAAGGCCGGCAGAGTGCCACTGATGAATCGCCTCATCGATTTGACCAGGGAAGAGATGCGGCGCGATTTCGAATCCTCGAAGAACAAAATGTACTGGCAAGATCCTAAAAGCTGTGCCTTGTTTGAACACGAATACGATGTGGAAGTGAAAGATGAAAAATGGAAAGACCTGTGGAACCACGTAGAAACATGCATTCAGAATTTTTACAGTTCGGATATTTTTGAGGCCGTTAAGAATATCGACTTCTCGCTGTGGTTGCCCATAGAAGAGTTTCAGTCTTTCCTTTTCGAAGATACCAAAATCAACGTAAGATTGGACTTTGCTTACAGAGATATAAATGGCAGTATCATCATAATAGACTGGAAGACGGGTAAATCGGAACGCGCGGGAAGCGACGTTCAACTTGGTTGTTATACTCTATTTGCCATTGACCACTGGAGTGTGGATTCGGAAAAAGTCAAGACGATTGAGTATAATTTGCACCATAAGAGAGGCTTTACAAATAGGCTGAATGCCGGGGACATAGAAGAGGTCAAGGGATATATGAGAAAGAGCATCCAGGAAATGAAGGCATTACTGGTAGACCCCGTTCAGAACATAGCTTCCCAGGATGATTTTGCCAGGACGCTCAACAGGGAACTTTGTAAGACCTGTAATTTCAAAAGGGTTTGCCTGGACGGAGTTTAAGTAGGAAATATCAAAGATGAAAAATAAGACGGATTTCTTGCAGGTCGTGGAAGAGATTGTGGCCAACGACCCCCGCTATAAAGTGGAGGCTTACGATTTCGTTATGGGAGCTTTGAATTACACGCAGCGTAAGTTCCATAAGCCGCGGCACGTTAGCGGACAGAAACTGCTGGAAGGCATTAAGGAATATGGCCTGGAATGTTTCGGGCTGATGGCGCGCACGGTCTTTGAGAATTGGGGAGTGACAAGGACGGAAGATTTCGGCAATATAGTTTTTAATATGGTGGATGCCGGACTTATGAGTAAGACAGAAAAAGATAGTATTGAAGATTTCAGGCACGGGTACGATTTCAAGGAAGCTTTTGATAAAGGTTATAAATATTAATTTTTTCAAAGTCGTAGCTCGAGAACGGCAGCTCTGCATTGTAGGGGCGGCACTCCGTGGCCACCCAAAAGGAGGGGCGAGGCGGGAGCTTCGCGTAGCATTACAGGATGACTGAGCCGAAGAAATATCAGAAAGGTCGCCACGTTTATACCAAGTGGGGAGGACAAGTCAAGGAGGTTAAAGTTATGCCTGAACAGCAGGAAAAACAGGTGCAAATTCGAATCGAATTGGACGACGCTATGGCTCAAGGGGCATATGCCAATCTGGCTTTTATAAGGCATAGCGAGACTGAGTTTACAATCGATTTCATTTACGTTCAGCCCCAGGAGCCGAAAGCGAAAGTGAGGGCGAGAGTAATTTCCAGTCCTGGCCATACCAAGAGACTCCTCCTGGCCCTGCAGGAGAATATCAAAAAGTATGAAGAAAAGTTTGGAGCGATAAAAGCGGCGGGTGAACCGTCTAAAAGAATCGGCTTCTAAAAAGCAATTAGTGTAGGGGCGACACTCTGTGGTCGCCCGAACGATTTCCACATTAAATATTGAAATTGGTGAAGGAGAGATAATGAGGGAGTGTAACGAAAGCAAGAATCGGAAGAATTGTAATTGTACTTATGAGCCGTGCTCAAGAAAAGGGATTTGTTGCGAGTGCATAGCGTACCACTGGAGGTCAAAAGAACTGCCGGCATGTTTTTTTCCTTCCAATGTAGAGAGGACTTACGACAGGTCTCTGGAAAGATTTCTTGAATGCTACAAGTGAGTGACGATTGATGTTCAAGGCGAAGAGAGATGAAGAAAATGTTTCTATTCTTGAAGTTATGGCTACCGGTGGGGTTGTGGTGTGCTACCATTTTCTACCTCTCCAGCCTTCCTAGTCTGGCAACACCCTGGGGAACCTGGGATATAGTCCTCAGGAAAATTGCCCATATTACTGAATACGGAATACTCGCCTTTCTTGTGTGGAGAGCGATTTTCCACTCGGTTAAGATTAACCTTACAAAGACTTATACGTGGTCCGGGGCGCTTTCCCTGCTTTATGCAATATACGACGAAATCCATCAGAGTTTTGTTCCCACCAGAAACGGTTCTGTGTTCGATGTTCTGATAGACGCATTGGGGATAGGGTTGATGCTCTATTTTTTGATGGTCAGGAAGAAAAATGTTAATCGCTGATTTTCATATTCATTCCCGATATTCAAGAGCTACCTCGGGGGAGATGAACGTACGGGAGATAAGCCAGTATGCAAAGGTTAAAGGGATCGATATTTTAGGAACAGGCGACTTTACTCATCCGCACTGGCTGGATGAACTGGAAGAATATCTCAAGCCGGTGAGCTATGGTGTTTATGAATACGGGGGAGTCCATTTCTTTCTCACCGGGGAGATAAGTTGTATCTATTCCCAGGGTGGAAAAGTGAGAAAAATTCATATTCTTATTTTTGCTCCCAGTTTTGACATAGTCCACAAGGTGAACAGGGAACTCTCAAGAATCGGCAATTTGCATTCTGACGGAAGACCTATCCTGGGACTTTCGGCAAAGGAGTTAGCGAAGATAGTATTGGAAGCCTCCAGTGAATGTTTTGTCGTGCCGGCACATATCTGGACGCCCTGGTTTTCTCTCTTTGGAGCAAATTCCGGGTTTGACGATATAGAGGAATGTTTTGGGGAATTGACGTCCCAGATATATGCTCTGGAGACAGGATTGTCCAGCGACCCGGAAATGAACTGGGCTCTCTCCCACCTGGACAGGTTCACCTTGATTTCTAATAGTGATGCCCATTCTCCGGCCAATCTGGGCAGGGAAGCCAACATGTTTAATTGTAAAATTGACTATAAGGAGATAGTTTCTGCAATCAAGAATAAGGATAATGGTAAATTCCTGGGAACTATAGAGTTCTTTCCCCAGGAAGGGAAATACCACTATGACGGGCACAGGAATTGTAACGTATGTTTTTCTCCCAAGGAGACAAAAAGTCATAATAATATATGTCCCGGTTGTGGTAAGCCTCTGACCATAGGAGTTATGCATCGCGTGTATGAACTTGCCGACAGAGAGGTCGGTTTCCACCCCCAGGGCGCAATTCCTTTTAAGAGTCTGGTTCCTTTGAAGGAAGTAATCGGCGATGCAATGGGAAAAACTTCCAAATCAACGGAAGTGGATAAATTATACCATTACCTGGTGGAAAAATTTGGCAGTGAATTCAAAATTATGTTGGAAGTCTCCTTTGCTGAACTTTATAAAATTCATCCCAAAATTGCCGAAGGTATCGCCCGGGTAAGGGAAAGGAAAGTGACGGTTTCTCCGGGATACGACGGGGTCTACGGAAAAGTAAAGATATTTGAAGAGGAAAAAGGAATGGGGCCGGAGCAGATGAGCCTGTTGTGAATCTTTTAGAAAGGAAGATAGAATGGAAAAGAATCCGGTTTATCAGATCAAGAATTTTGGACAGTCTATCTGGTATGATAACATTGAGAGGTCAATTCTCACCTCGGGAAAGCTGGAAAAGATGGTAGAGGAAGATGGTATATGCGGAGTTACATCCAACCCCACGATATTTGAAAAAGCAATTACCTGGAGTAAGGAGTACGACTCTGAAATCGAAGAGTTGGTTCAAAAAAATAAGACTGCCGAAGAAGTATATGAGAGTTTAACAATAAAGGATGTTACTCTGGCGGCAGATATTCTTCATAAAACATATAAGGAAACAGAAAGAAAAGACGGATACGTGAGTATTGAAGTTCCTCCCAAATATGCGTACGATTTTGACCGGACCGTCGATGAGGCGCAAAAATTGTTTATGAGAATAGGAAGAGAAAACATTATGATAAAAGTCCCGGCGACAAAAGAAGGGGCTGTGGCAATAGAGCGTCTGATATCGAAAGGCATTAATGTAAATGCTACTCTTATTTTCTCGTTATCCCATTACGAAAGCGTCGCCCGGGCATATATTAAGGGACTGGAAGGATTTTCCCGGGAGGGAGGAGATTTAGAGAGAGTGGCTTCGGTGGCCAGTCTATTTGTGAGCAGGATAGATACTCTGGTGGATAAAAAGATTTCTTCACTGATAGAAACGGAGAAAGACCCCGAAAGGAAGAGAGATTTACAGGGGCTTTTAGGAAAAGCAGCAGTCGCCAATTCCAAGAAGGTTTATCAAAAGTTTAAGGATATTTTCTCTGAACAAAAATTCAAAGACCTGGAAAAAAGAGGCGCCAGAGTGCAAAGGCCTCTCTGGGCAAGCACCTCCACCAAGAACCCTGCTTATAGTGACGTGAAGTACGTGGCGGAGTTGATTGGTCCCGATACGATAAATACTATTCCTCAGGTGACGCTCGATGCCTTCAGGGACCACGGAAACCCGGGGCTATCCTTGGAAGGGAACCCGGGTGAGGTTAAAGGAGTTCTTTCCCGGCTAGGGAAAGCGGGGATCGATTTAGACGAGGTCTGCGAGACCCTTCAGAAAAATGGAGTAGATGCATTCGAAAAGTCCTTTCGGAATCTCCTCGCCACTTTAGAATTATGGGGACACAATACTTAATTACTCAAAAAAGGTTTCAAATAAAGGTGAGAGTCAATTTTCAAGAAGAGGGCGAGAAAAATCACTCTGACCCTATTTTTCGGCCCTATTTTTCAATTGGGTGTTTAAGGTGGATATTTTAAAGGATTTAAATAGTACACAGAAAGAGGCGGTTACCCATCGAGGGAGGCCGCTTCTTCTTTTGGGTCCAGCGGGATCGGGCAAGACCGAAGTTTTGAAGAGAAGAATTGAACATCTCTTATATTCGGGAATTGCTCCGCCGGAAAGGATACTTGTGTTTACCGACCAGGAGGAGATAGTGGGGGCTTTGAGGCCGCATCTTGAGCCGGGATATGGAGAGTTCTGGGTCAATAGCTTCACTGCGTTCTGCAAGAGAGTCCTGCGGCAAAATTATAATAGGGTTCCTGGCATCTATCCCAACTTTCAGGTCCTCGATGGATTAGAAGAAAGGCTGGTGTTGAGTAAGATTCTCAAAAGTTTGAAGCTCGGCTATTATGGGAACGTCAAGCATACTTCCGGTTTCCTGGATGAGGTGGTTGACTTCATCGACCTTTTAAAACTTAATCCCCGGGTTATGCTGCCTGATAATGTGAAATTAAGGGATTTGAAAAGAATTTATAAAGGGTACCAGGATTACCTGCATAAAGAGAACCGCTTGGACTTTAGAGACCTGGTGTTGAAAACGATTCAACTTTTTAGAAGTCATGGGGATGTTCTCAAAAATTACAGGGAAAGATTTAGCCATATTTTTCTCGATGATTTTCAGAACGTCGATTTGAATCAGTACGAGCTCTTCTCTCTTTTAGCCGCAGGGAAAGAAGAAGCACTTTTTTCAGGCAATGAACAAGAGAGCGTCTTTCGTTTTCGTGGAGCCCTGCCCCGGGAGGTGAAGGAGAAATTTTTAACTGAGTTTGAACCACACGTAATTTCGCTTTCCCAGTTAGTGACACCTTCCCCGAAGACAACTTTAGTGAAATGTGGCAATGGAAGCGAGGAGGCCCTGTTCATTGCCCGCAAGATTTACGGTTTGACTCGCCAGGGTTGCCATTATCGCGACATTGCTATTCTCTGCCGCGGCGTCTCCCGAGAGATAAAAAATTTGGAAGACGCCTTGAAAATTTACGATATTGACTACACGGTAATGGGAGGCATAGCTTTTTTCAAGCAGCCGGAAATTGTCCAGATTATCTCCATTTTGAAGTGTATCTGGGGGCAGGAAGAAGAGATGAACACCCATTTCTTGAGGGCTCTTTCAGCTCCTGAGTTCAACCTTGATCCCGTGGATATTCAGAGGCTGGTGACCTATAGCGAGCGGAAAGGATTGCCTTTCCTGGCGGTTATAAAAATGGTGGTGAAGAGATTACCCCGAGACTTTTCCGAGGTTGGGTCCAGCACAAGTTATCCGGGATGGGGTTTAAAGGACGATACTATCGCCTCGCTTCGGGAATTTCTGGGAACATTGAAAGAGATGGAGAGAGAGGCTAAAAAGGAATCTCTGGAACGGCTTATTTATGGAGTTTTCTTGAGGTTCGGTTATCTTTATGCAGGGACGAGGAATAAGAGACTGGCCCAGAACTTGAGTTATTTTCTGGAAGTGGTGAAGAAGTTCCAGAAGATTGAAAACAATCTATCTTTTTTCGATTTTATGAGTTATCTGGACGAGATGCTTACTTCCTACGGCCGGGAGGAAGCGATTACATTTATTCCCCGGGAGGATAGCGTCCAGATTATGACTGTGCAAAGGGCAAGCGGAAATTTCTTTCCCATAGTCTTCGTAACCGGCCTCGTGGAAGGAAAGTTCCCCCGGGATCTGTCCGAATCCTCCCTTTTAAATCTTCGGGAGAAGAGGAGATTGGGACTGAAACCCCTTCCCGAACTTTCCGAACACCTGAATGAAGAGGAGAGAATCTTCAATCTGGCTATAAGTAGAGCGAAGGAAAAACTGTACTTAACTTATGGGGGAACCTATGAGACGGATCGCGATTCTCATATATCTTCTCTGGTTCTGAAATTTACGGAAGCAGAAAAGGAAGACGAACTCCGGGAGAAATGTAAGGAGAGAGGGATAGAATTTCTCGATAAGCCATCGGTTCTCGGCCCTGAAGAAAAGGATGAAATTTTGACCCGCGAGGACCTGGTTAACTTTTGGCTTACAACGGGAAATAAGGATTTAGAGGGGCTTCTGGAAAAAATCGATAGAGAGAAATATGATGAGATAATGAGAATCAAAGGAGAGTTCAACCAGGAAAGTCTCTGGGATAAAGTAAAGATTTCTCCCGATTATTCGTTTTCTGGCTATAAACTTGAGTCGTACAGCGAATGTCCGGCAAAGTTCTTCTTCTCTTTCCTCCTGAAAATCTGGATCAAGCCAAGACCCGCGCTAATTTTTGGCAGGCTTCTCCACGGTATTCTTGCGTTCTTTCATGAAAAGTACAAAAGTAGAGATGCTCTCCGTTCTTCCCGGGCAAAAATAGATATGCAGAAGGAGATTAGAAAAGTTTTCTCCCGGGAGGGAGGGAGTTTTTCCACCCTGTTTGAGAAGGACGTCTACCAGAGATTGGCCGAAAAGATTCTTCTCAGGTATCTGGAGAAGGAGAGGGAAAGAGAGAGTTTTTCCATTGCGGGGGTGGAGAAAGAATTCACCTGGCAGAAAGACGGGTTCACTTTTTCTGGAAGAATAGATCGCCTGGATAGGCTTGAGGAAAAAGTTGAGGAAGTTATCGATTATAAGAGTGGCAAGGGTTCGTTTATGGAGTTTCGCCTCTGTCGCAAGATGAACGAAGGAGAAAGTTTCCAGTTACCCATCTATTTTTTTGGTGCCAGGGAAGGCCTGAACCGACCCGTAGAAAGGCTTTCCATATACTGGTTGCGTAAACAGTTAGAGAAGCCTGAGGCAAATATCAAAGCAACGGTGGAAGTGGGTAAGCGCTACTCTGCTGCTGGAACGGCATTATCCGCTAAAGATTCTCTTGAGGGAGCGCTTAAGCATCTCAAGGAAAAGGCAAAGGAGATTCTCCAGGGATACTATCCCCAAAAGCCCAGGAACTGCTGGAATTGCGACTTCTATTTCCTTTGCGACAATAAAATAATAAAGTGACAGGTACAATATTTGAGAAAAAAGTACCTGTCCCCTTTTTTGGAGAAAAAAGTATTGTGTCCCCTTATTTAACTTTAGAACAGAAAAGAGCAGTGGATGAGATTGAAGGTACTGTCTGCCTGAAGGCAGGAGCAGGGACAGGGAAGACTTCGGTTCTGGTAAACAGGTACCTGAAAATATTTTCTAATCTCCTGAAGAAAGGTGTATCTCCCGAAGAGGCTGTGGAGAGTATCCTGGCGGTTACATTCACCAATAAGGCTGCGGGGGAGATGCGGGAGAGGTTGGAAAAAGAATTAGAGAATATGTCTCTTCCCAGGGAAGTCCTATCAAAGAAAGCCTACATCAGCACTATCGATTCTTTCTGCACGCGACTTCTTAGAGAGAATGGACTGGAGATAGGGCTGGAGCCGAATTTCAGAGTGATTAACGAGATTGAGGCCAAAATCCTTTTCTGCAAGGTGGGTAAAGCGCTGCTCGAGGAAGGAAGACTGCCCCGGGTTACCATTGACCAGTGGCTGGATGAGTTCCTGAGCCGGGTTTATGAATACGTCCAGGAAATAAGAAATAAGGCGATGTTCCCTGCGGGACTTCTACACGAGATTTCCAAAATAGAAGATGAAGAGAAGAAAAATTTGATACGTCTCATTGCCAAAATTTATGCTTCCTACGAGAAGGAACTTAAGAAGCGCCACTACTTCGATTTTTCCGGGGTTCTCCTGGAGACTCTATATATTCTCGAGAGTAATAAGAAGATAAAAGACAGGTATCGGAAACAGTTTAGATATGTTCTGGTAGATGAGTACCAGGACACCACACCTCTTCAGGATAAACTGTTGCGCCAGTTCTCCCATAACTACTTCGTGGTGGGCGATGTTAAACAGTCTATCTATGCTTTTAGAGGAGCGCAGCCGGAGAATATTGAAGATTTCAGCGAGAAATCTGAATCAAACCTTTCTCTGACCAGGAATTTCCGCTCCTTTAATAAGATTCTGAAAGTAGTCAATAAGGCGCTGGGGAGGGAAATTCCCGATTATGAACCTATAAATTCGGAAAAGGAAGCGGAAGGATGTGGCGTGGAGATATTTCTGGCAGAATCCCAGGAAGAGGAAGCGGAATTTATTGCCCAGAGAATTCTCGAGTTACTGAGAGAATACCGTCTAAAAAATCCAATAAGAGAAGAAGAGCGGGAAAGTAGTCTCAAGCTTAATGACATAGCGGTACTGTTAAGAGCAATCAGGACTCCCGTGGGAATATATGAGGAGGCCCTGCAGAGGCACGGGATTCCTTTTGTTACTACGGGCGGGACAGGTTACTATGAAAGACCGGAAATAAGAGATCTGGTAGCATTACTGGGGGCAATCAATAATCCCTTTGATGACATTTCTCTGGTCAGGCTATTGAGGTCACCCATTTTCAGAATCAAGAATTCCAGTCTCTCTTCTCTGGCGAGCATCTTTCCCGAGCAAGAAGTCGAAGACGAGGAAAAGATAGTGAGGAAGCGTTATCCCATCTACGACGGTTTGGGGAAGGTGGACGGTCTTGACATTGAGGAAGAGGATAAGAAGGCGCTCGGGAACTGCAAAGCCTTCCTGGACAGATTCTTTCTGGAAAAGAGTAATTATAGTTTAGGCGAGCTGGTATATAAGGTAATCGGCCAGAGTAACTATTTACATTATGCCCAGAGTTTGCCGCCCACTGAAAGGAGGAGAACCCTGGCAAACATTAAGAAGTTTTTCAGCCTCGTTGAGGAATTTGAGGAGAGAAATATCTTTTCCACGCTGGAAGATTTCATCGCCTATGTAAAAGAAGTCACGCAACAGGGAGTAGTGGAGAGCGAAGCTAAACCCGGCGAAGAGAATGCCGTGCGTATAATGTCTATCCACCAGGCAAAAGGGTTGGAATTTCCCATCGTTTTCTTAGCTAACGTCAAGGATAAGACTTTCCCTTTCGTGGGAGGAGCTACTCCCTTTTACGCTTATGATGAAAAGTCGGTTATATCTACCAGAGAAGAAAGGAAGAAGAAGAGAAAAGGAATCGACATGGAAGAGAAGAGACTTCTCTATGTTAGCCTGACCAGACCGCGAGAGAAATTGATAATTTCCGGCGCCGGGAACGCGCAAGAGAAATTGAGTCCGTTTATGTCTTATTTCCTCGACGAACGGGGAGAAAAGAAAAAAGAGTTCTCTTCCTTGATTGAAAACAGGAGGGAGAAGTTTTTAAAGGAGAAAGAAATCCGGGAGAAAGAAGTCTATCCGCAAGGCAGAAAGGAGAAGGGAATTGAGGAGCTGGGATTAGAAGAGATAAGAGATATCGTATTTTCTTCCTATAAGTCGCTTCCTTCCCACGAGATTTCTCTCCCTTCATTTACAGTTACCCAGCTTGCCACTTTTGACCAGTGCCCTTTAAGATACAAATATCTTTACCTGTTCAATCTCCCTCCCGACCCGGGATGGGAAAGAGGTAAAGAGGAAGAGATGATGGAAGAGTCGACGTTCGGGACAGTAATTCATAAGACTCTGGAGGAATACATTTTGTCAGGAAAAGAAGGAAAAGAGTGGAGAGAATCAAAATTGACGAGTAAGTTCCGTTCCTTGGCGAAGGCTCACGGAATTGCTGACAGGGAGATTCGGGAAATCTATGAGAAAGAAGCTAAACCGATTCTTGTAAAATTTTTGCGTAATTCGGAAAACCGAATTGGCAAAATCGTTAGAGTAGAAGAGCCGTTCCATCTTTTTATTGAAGGTTCAGAAGTCAGGGGAATAATCGACCGGATTGATAGATCTTCCGGTAAGGGATACCATATTATCGATTACAAGACCAATCGCCAGAAGAACGAAGAGCCGTACATTTTGCCAATGCTCGTTTACAAATGGGGAGCGGAGAAGGTTTTGGGATATAGCCCTGTGGAAGAGATGAGCTTATACTGGCTGAGACATAATCGACTGAGCAGCGTAAAGATGGGAAAGGATATAGAGCGCCATTTAGAAAAGAAAATAAGAACGATTATGAAGAAGATTCGGGAAGAAGACTTCACACCGGTTGGTCGGGGCAAAAAGTGTGAATTTTGCGATTATAAACCGGTTTGTGAAAAAAGGAGGTAAAATATGGAATCTGTTTTCTATTCTCCCACAAGGATTATCTTTGGTGAAGGAAGTCTGAAAAGAGTGGGTGAAGAAGCCAAGAAATTCGGCAGTAAGGTTTTGATAGTTACAGGGAAGTCCTCGGCAAAAAAGACGGGGAGGCTGGACGAGGTAGTGGATTCGCTTGTTTCCCAGAATCTTAGGGTAGAGGTATTTGACAAGGTAGAACCCGACCCGAGCGTGGAGACGGTAGAGGAAGGAGCAAAAGTTGCCAAGAAATGCGCGGTAGATGTGGTAATTGGCCTTGGCGGAGGAAGCCCGATGGACGCAGCAAAGGCAATCGCCCTGCTTATGACCAACAAGGGCAGTATTACCGATTATTTCGGGACGGATAAAGTAAAAGAACCGGCTATTCCCGTTATCGCTATCCCCACTACGGCGGGAACGGGGAGCGAAGTCACAAAATACGCAGTTGTTACCGACCGAAAGAAAATTTTGAAACAGATAATCGGTAGCTTTCATATTAGCCCTGTGCTCGCTATCCTCGACCCGGTGTTGACCCTGAGTATGCCTGCCTCTCTAACTGCCAATACAGGAGCGGACGCTCTGAGTCACGCCGTTGAAGGATATGTCTCCACGCAGTCAACTCCGGTGGGGGATATCTTGGCCTTGAAATCGATATCATTAATTGCCGAATCTTTACCTGAGGCAATTTCTCAACCAGGGAATCTAAAAATTAGAGAAAAGATGCTTTTTGCTTCTATGCTTGCGGGCCTGGTGATTAATTCCGCCGGTGCGGGGATAATTCATGGAATGGGCTATTTCATTACTTTGCACTATGGCGCTCCCCATGGATTGGCGAACGCGCTACTTATGCCGGAAGTAATGGAGTTTAATCTGGTGGCAAATCCTGGTAAATATAAAAATATTGCTGAGGCAATGGGAAAAAAGGTAGAAGGTCTATCGGAAAACGAGGCTGCGCGCCTCAGCGTGGTAGCGATGAGAGAGTTTTTGCAGAAGATAGGCATACCTAAAAACATGAAAGAGATAGGAGTGAAGGAAGAATCCCTTGCCGGTTTTGCCAAAACCGTGAGCAAAAATGAGCGTCTCCTCACTCTGAATCCCAGGCGCCCCACCCGAGAAGAGATTGAGGAAATATACAGGAATTCGATGTGATTCATTCTTGTTTTCGCCTTTTCAAATTTGGTATAATAGGAAAAAATAAGGAGCAAAAAATAGTTTGTTCATCACTAAGGAATTTCCTTACGTCAAAAAACTCCGGACTCGCTACAGCGCAAATCAAAACTCCTCCCCCCGATCTGTCGGGGGTCGTCGGACAATGATTTGCTTCAAAGAGAATGTGCCGTCCTCGTTTTTTGGCTGAAATTCCCAAAGTTCTTCACAAACTATCTTTTGCTCTCATTAATGGCAGAGACATAGTTCTCGTCTAAACGGAGGGAGATTAATGGAATTGACTATATGGGTCTTACTGGGAGGAGTGGGTATTCTGATTATTCTTGTGCTGTGGATGGCCATGAGTGCGAGGAGAAGAATTGGGGGTCTGGAAGGAAAAGGAGGAAGTGAGCAGGCGCTTATGGTAATGCAGCAGCAGATAGCAAACCTGACGACTCAAGTAACGAGCCAGTTGAACGCTGTTACCAGCCAGGTAAATGAAAGGCTCGGGAATACTACCCAGGTTGTCACTTCCGTAAAGGAGAGCCTGGGGAGAATGGAAGAAGCGAACAGGAGAATCTTCGAGGTGGGTAAAGATATATCCAGCCTCCAGGACCTTCTCCGGGCACCTACTTTTCGTGGTGAAGTCGGCGAGTTTCTCCTGGCAAATCTTTTGGGACAGATTCTGCCACAGGAACATTTCACCCTCAAACATAAATTCAAGAATGGAGAAGTTGTGGATGCGGTTATTCGCCTGGGGAATCGGCTGGTTCCGGTAGATTCCAAATTTCCCCTGGAGAACTTCAAAAAGATGTTAGAAACCAGTGGCGAAGAGGATAAACAAATGAGTCGCAGGGAGTTTGTGAAAGATGTTAAGAAACATATTGACGATATTTCCGATAAATATATTTTACCGGATGAGGATACTTTCGATTTTGCTCTCCTCTATATCCCTGCGGAAAATGTATATTACGAGACGATAATCAAGGACGAGACTATTGGCGAAGAGGAAAGGATATGTTCTTACGCGCTTTCCAAGAGAGTTATTCCCGTCTCGCCGAACAGCTTCTATGCCTATCTGCAGGCTTTAGTTCTGGGATTGAAAGGATTGAGAATCGAGAAGGCTGCGGAAGAGATTTTAGGTAATCTGACGCGCCTGCGGGGAGACTTGATTAAGTTCAAGGAAGATTTTGAGGTATTGGGGAGACACTTATCCAATAGTAGAACCAGATACGAGGAAGCGGGAAAGAAACTGGATAGACTGGGGGAGAAATTATTGACCGTAGGGGAGAAGAGGCCACAAGAAATTCCCGAAGAACCCCAGTAACGCAAGAATTTGTAATCGTGGTTGGTGGCGCCATCGTCTAGTCTGGTTTAGGACGCTGCCCTCTCAAGGCAGAGATCACGGGTTCAAATCCCGTTGGCGCTACCAATAATGCATAAATCCGAGGGTCTTATGTTTAAGGGTGCAATTTTTGATCTGGACGGCGTAGTTGTTAATACGGTGCCCATCCATTTTAAGGCGTGGAAGAAGATGTTTTCTGAATACGGGATAGATTTTACCTTTGATGATTATAAAAGCAAGGTTGATGGTATTCCCAGATATGACGGAGCAAGGGCCATCTTGACGCGCATTAGTGATGAAGAATTAAGGCAAGCCGGTGACAGAAAACAGAGATATTTTCTTGAGTTCGTGGAGAAAGAGGATATTCCCGTATACGCCTCCTGCGTAGACTTAATCAAGGAGCTAAAAAGTCATAATAAGAAAATTGCCATTGCCTCTTCCAGTCGGAACTGCAAAAGAATTTTGCAAAGAGCAGGAATCATTCATCTGGCGGATGCCATAGTGGATGGTAACGACATTACCAGGGCCAAGCCCGACCCCCAGATTTTTCAGTTGGCTGCCGGGAGATTAGGTTGTGCTTACTCAGAATGTGTTGTATTTGAAGACGCCGTCCTGGGCGTGGAGGCTGCAATAAATGGGAAGATGGTCTGTATCGGGATTGACCGCTACGGTAATGCCAAAAGACTGGCAAAGGCAAACCTTGTTGTGGAAGATTTATCCAAAGTGGGCTATAAAACAATCGAGGGATTATTTGAGAAATGAAAAATTATTACTCTAAATACAATACCGAATATCCCTGGCTGATCAAGGAGGAGGGTTGGGTGAAGTTGCTTCAGGGAGTGCGAGAATCTCAACTTGCCCTGGGGAATGGTTTTTTGGGGAGCCGCGCTGTTCTGGAAGAGATACCTTATGAGGCCACGCCAGGAACCTATATTGCGGGAGTATATGATAGAATTGGCTCCCATGTTGCCGAGTTAGTTAACTTACCCAATCCTTTTAATTTCAAAATAGGGGTAGATGGGGAAAGACTGGGTGTTATTACCATGGATGTTGTGGAACACAGAAGAATTTTGAACTTAAGGCATGGCCTTTTGTGCCGGCACACTATTTACCAGGACAGTAAGAAAAAAAAGTACGATTATCAAAGTATAAGATTTGTGTCCATGCACGATAAAAATATCGGCGTTATGCAAATTATTTTTACGCCACTGGATGACGGAGTGGAGGTTTCCATCGAAACGGGAATAGATACTTCCGTGTATAATGTTAGAACGGTAACCGAAGGACGCAAAAGGCATTTCCGGATCAAGGAAGTAGGCCAATTTAAGAATGAAGGATATCTTATAGTGGAGACTTTTGGAAAATTGCATAGGGCAATATTCAGGAGCGGGTTTTATTATGAAACAAGGGGGAAGAAGACGGAAGCAAAAGATAATATATTTGAATTGAAGTTACGAAAAAATCAAACCGTCAAATTCACCAAGATATTCTGTGTGGAGGCCGCTTCTGAAAAAGAAGATTTAGGTAGCACGAAAAGGTCATCGGAAAAGAAATTCCGAAAGGCGTTTAATGCCAGTTTCGATTGCTTATTGAGAAGGCATATTCGCGCCTGGGAAGGTTTGTGGAATGTGGCTGAAGTTTCTATATGGGGTGACCCGGAAGTGGAAAAGAACTTCCGGTTCAACATTTATCATATGTTAGCATGTGGGCCCAAAGACAACGGTGCATCCAGTATAGCGGCAAGAGCATTGACCGGCGAGGGTTACCGCGGACATATTTTTTGGGATACTGAAATCTTTCTTTTCCCATTCTATCTGTATACTTTACCCGATATTGCCAGGAATATGCTAATGTATAGATACAGAAGATTGGAAGCAGCAAGAGCAAGGGCTAAGAAGAATAGGTTTAAAGGGGCGATGTTCCCCTGGGAATCTGCCGATTCAGGAGAAGACGAGACACCCGGGTGGGCCAAAGATTTAGACGGAAAAGTAATCAGAATCCATACGGGTAAGATGGAGCACCATATAACTGCAAACATTGCCTACGCCTTTTATCACTATTATAATGCTACGCAGGATGAGAAATTTTTTCAGGATTACGGTTACGAAATATTGTTTGAAACAGCAAGATTTTGGGCCAGCCGCGTTGAATACAATAAAAGGAAGAAGAAATACGAAATTAAACAGGTTATCGGCCCTGATGAGTTCCACGTAGATGTTAACAATAATGCTTTTACGAATATGATGGCAAAGTGGAATCTGCTTACGGCTTATAATATGTCAAAGAAGCTGAGAAAATCAAATACGGCAGGCTATAAAAAATTGGTTCAAAAAATAGGGCTCTCAGCCAGAGAGGTGGCGGAATGGAAGAATATTGCCGCCCGCATCAGTGTAAACAAGCGCCGGGGTCAGATAATCGAGCAATTCGACGGATATTTTAAGAAGAGAAAGGTTAAAATAGCCGATTGGGATGAGAATTTTGTGCCTGTCGTCTCGGAGAAACTGACTCCCAGAGATTATGGCAAGACCCAGCTTGTCAAGCAGGCAGACGTGATTATGCTTTTGTATCTTCTATCAGACGTCTTCAGTTTGAAGACCAAAAGAGAAAACTATGCATATTATGTTGACAGGACGATACACAAGTCTTCATTGAGTCTTCCGGTATATGCCCGTATGGCTATTGATGTGGGAGATAAAAACAGGGGTTATCGGTTTTTCCATACTGCTCTACGGACTGACATAAGCAACATCAATAACAATACGAATGAAGGCATTCACGCAGCCTGTATGGGGGGTAGCTGGCAGGTTTTGATAAATGGTTTCGCCGGGGTGAAAATAGAGAAAGGCATATTATCAGTCAATCCGAAAATGCCAAGAATATGGAGGAAAATTATTTTTTCTCTGCATTGGGGAGGAACCCTGCTTAGACTGGAAGTCAAAAATAATAAAATAAAAATTCAGCTTGTTTCTCCGGGCAGGAAGAAGGTTAAGATAAAAGTATTCGGGATTTTACATAGTCTGGCCGGGGATAAGCCGTTTGAATTTGAGCGAAAAAAACCGGTGAAGGAACGGGAAGCATACTATTTATAAATTTTGAAAGGAGCGATAATGGCAAAAAAGAAATTGAAAATATCGCATTTGCATTGGGGTTTCCCTCCTATTATCGGAGGAGTGGAGACACATTTAACGATATTGTTACCCACTTTAGTCAAGATGGGTCATAAAGTCAATCTTCTCACGAGTTCATTCGAAGGAGAGAAAGGAAAAGATAATTATAAAGGCGTGGGTGTCTTCCGCCAGCCTATTATGGATTTAAACTGGCTTAGTAAAAGAGGGATAGACGGTATTTCTCCGGAAGTAAAAGCGGTATTTGATGACTTCATCGATGAGACAAAACCTGATTGTATCCACGTTCACAACATGCATTATTTCAGCAAGATACACGCTTTGGCAATTCAGGAAATAGCCACAAAGAAAGGCATCCCTCTTATTTTGACAGCGCATAACGTGTGGGACGATAATCTATTTCTCGACCTGACGAACAATATTAAATGGAGTCATATTATTGCTGTCAGCCATTTCATAAAAAGAGAGATTATCGGAACCGGACATAGTCACAGAAATATAACAGTTATCCATCACGGTATCGACCAGGACATTTATTCTCCTAAAGTAAATGGGCAGCCCGTTTTTAAGAAATATCCTATCCTGCAAGGAAAAAAAGTGATATTTCATCCTGCGAGAATGGGGCTGGCTAAAGGGTGCGATGTGAGCATAAAGGCATTGCGCATAATCAAGGAAAGATTTCCCGACGCAGTTCTGGTGCTGGCGGGGACAAAGAATATTATAGACTGGGTCCAGAGCCAACAGAAGGACATTGCCTATATGGTAACTCTGGTTGAGTTTCTTGGTCTTCAAGATAATGTGTTAATTGACGTTTTTTCGCTGGAAGATATGCCAAAGCTCTACGCCGCTTCCCTGGTTTGCGTGTATCCTTCAACTGTTTCCGAACCTTTTGGATTGACTATGTTGGAGGCCCTTTCATCGGGTAGGCCGATGGTGGTTACCAGAACAGGGGGAATGCCGGAGATTATTAAAGACGGTATTAATGGATTCATCATTCCGGTCAAGGATTTTGAGTCTTTGGCTTCCCGGATTAACTGCCTTTTAGGCAACAGGGAATTGCGGGAGCGGCTGGGACACACCGGGCGGCAGATGATAGAGCAGCAATACACCAAAGAGATTGTTGCTGAGAGCACATTGGGAATATATAAGAAGTTTTGTTAGGTCTAATTATGGGGACACAATACTTAAGTATCCGGATACGATTCTGATGTGTTAATTGGGCTATGGCGCGAATAGTTCGCAGAGTTATCAATTAAGTATTGTGTCCCCATAATTCTTTAATTTTTTTGTAACATTTTATCTGCCTCTATCGTCTAAATAGTAGAGGTGAGAAAAGGTGCGAATTGGATGGAAGAAGATTTTGAACTTCTTACCAGGTTTAAAAAAGGTGACCAGCATGCATTTGAATTGCTGGTCAGGAAATACAAAACGACTGTGTTCAATACAATCTATTCCATTATTGGGAATACTCAAGAAGCAGACGATATTGCCCAGGAAGTTTTCCTTAAAGTTTATACCAGGGCAGGCAGCTTCAAAGGGAAGTCTTCTTTTTCCACCTGGCTTTATAGAATTACAGTTAACAAGTGCGTCGATGAACTGAGGAAGAGAAACGATAAGATTATATCTTATGAAACAGAATTTAACGAGGAAGAAAAACTAAAATTGAAAGACGTTTTGGCAAGCAGGGAAAACGATAGTACACAAGAGCTGATACGGAAGGAATTACAAGATATTATCCAGAAAGCGATGAATTCTTTATCGGAAAAGTACCGTATTATTTTGACTTTGAAAGAAATAGAGGGCTTATCTTATAATGAAATTTCTCGAATAATGAAGATTTCTCTCGCTAAAGTAAAGATATGGCTATTCAGGGCGCGGCAAAAATTAAAGGAGAAATTGGCTTTTCTTTATCCACAGGGGGAATAAACTATGTCCTGTGAGAAATTCAAAATATTGTTATCTGCCTATATTGACCAGGAAATAACTCAAGGGGAAGAGAAAAAATTACTCGAGCATCTCAAAACCTGTTCTGCGTGCACCAGAGAATTGGAATATTTGAAAAAGGTGAAAAGGATATTTCTTCTAAAAGAAAAGATGGAACCGCAGGAATTTTTCGAAACGAGATTGCTTTCACGTATTAAGAGTAAAAGAAAACCGCTAACATGGCGCGCATATCTTCCGATGTTTAAGAAATCAATCCTTGCGGTTTTCATTTTCTTTTTGTTGGTGGTGGGATTGCTGAATTACAGAAACTTTGTTTATCAGAGGCGAGGTGAGGTAATATCAGATTTACTGATCGATAGCGAGATAGAGGAGAGCTTTGAGGAAGAGCTACTGGAAATCTATTATGGCCCTTTGGGGTAAGGGAAGGGAGGTGGCGGAAATGAAGATAATTTTTAAAAGTTTGCTGATTTGTAGCTTGCTCTTTCTAACGGTCGCTGGTCTAGAAGGCGCGAGTAGCGAGGAACAGATTGGCAAGGAATGGGTGAAGATGGTAGAACATAAGAGAGGGAAATTTCACGAGAAACGTCTGCAGAGGTTATGCCAGGAGTTGGAACTGTCCGAAGAGCAGGAAGAAGAGATCTCTCAGATTATGAAAAAGGGCTGGGAAAAAATCCAGAAAGAGATGAAAAAAATGAAAGAGAGAGTGCTGGCTATTAAAAAAGATAGTGACCGGCAGATTGAAAAATTGCTCTCGCCCGAGCAATTGGAAAAGTTTAAAGAACTTAAAGAAGAGACGAAGAGAAGGAAAGAAAAGAGAATCAAAAAAGGCTATAAGAAGAGCGAAGAATGAAGCGAATCGTTATTTTTAAGATGGTGGCTCGCCATTTGTGGCGGGGATTTTTACGGGGTCTATTACTGGCAGGCATCGTTCTTGTAAATTTGCACCTTGTTTTTGCTGAGACATTTGTCTGGGAAGATGTGCTTCAAGAGGCACAAAAGAAAAATCCCCGCATAATCTCAGCCCGCCAGTCCCTTAAATCGGCGGGTCTTTCCTATAAGAGTTCATATACAAATTTCCTGCCACAGGTTTCGGCAAGCGCCGGCTGGAGCAAGTCCAGTTCTATAACCAGTTTTGAATCATTTGCTGAGGGCGGCCGTGAAGATGAGGAATTCAATTATGGAATTTCCGGAAGACTTTCCATATTTACTGGTTTCAAGAATTCCAGTAGTTTGAAACAGCAAAGAGCAGAGCTTAGAGGAGAAGAGGCGAGCTTTAAAAGGACTGTTTCGGATACGATATACGATTTGAAGGTCGCTTTTGCGCAGGTTCTAAAAGCGCAAAAGACGATTTCACTTTCTGATGAAATACTGCAAAGAAGAAGAGAAAACACCGAGATTGTAAAATTGAGATACGAAGCGGGGAGGGAAGATAAGGGCGCCTATTTGCGTTCTGAGGCAGATCTGTATCAGGCAGAATACGAGTTTTCCAAGGCGAAACGAAATCTAAAAACTCAACAGACGAAACTTTTGAAAGAGATGGGAAGGGATGAATTTGAAGCTATTTCTGTAAGCGGAACTCTTAAGGTGGACCCTCCACAAGGAGTCTTGTCATTTCCGGAATTGCTGATAAAAACCCCTGATTATTTAGTGGCAATGTACGGAGTCGACTCATCAAAATATAACTTGAGATATGCGCGAGGAAATCTTTACCCCCAGATTTCTTTCAGTGGAGGGGCTTCGAGGAGTGGGCCGGAATGGCCTCTGGAAAGGGCGAGGTGGAATGTTGGCCTGAGCCTTTCTTATCCGCTTTTTTCGGGAGGGAAGACAATATATGATTTGAAAATTGCCCAAACTGATAAAGCTAAATCTGAAGAGAATCTCCGGCGAGTCAACCAGGAAATCTTATTGGAACTTGAACAGGCATATAATGGACTTATTGACGGCATAGAGAATGTGAAAGTTAAGGAGAAATATTTCATAGCCTCCGAAGAGCGGGCTAAGATTTCGCGAGTAAAGTATATTAACGGTCTTATTTCTTACCAGGATTGGGATGCGATAGAGAACGAGTTTATAAATTCAAGGAAGTCTTTGCTGGAAGCAGAATATAATGCGTTTGTTACCAGTGCTGATTGGAAAAGAGTTTTAGGCGAGGAGGAGTAATGAGATTGAAAAATTGGATATGGATTATGGTTATCGTGTTAATAGCGGGAGGATTCTTTCTCCTAAGGCGAGAGAAAAAAGAGACTGTTTACACAGAAATAAGGCCCGAGCGTGGGTCGATTTCTTTAACCGTCTCCGCGAGTGGGGTGGTAAAGCCGAGAAATCGCCTGGAAATTAAGCCACCGATTTCCGGGAGGATAGAGGAGGTTCTGGTTGCGGAAGGGCAAGAGATCGGGAAGGGAGAAGTTCTTGCCTGGATGAGTTCTCTGGATCGGGCGGCTCTCCTTGATGCGGCAAGGGCAAAGGGAGAGGAAGAATCAAAGAAATGGGAGGATGTTTATAAGCCCACGCCGATTGTTGCACCCCTGAAAGGGTTTATTATTAAAAGAAGTGTTGAGCCCGGCCAGACAATAACATCTCAAGACCCGATTCTGGTTATGGCCGATAATTTAATCGTTCAGGCTCAGGTTGATGAAACGGATATGGGAAAATTGAAGCCCGGACAGAAAGCAAAAATAGTTCTTGATGCCTACCCGGAGAAAAATATCGAGGGTAAAATTGAACATATTGCTTATGAATCCGAGGTTGTAAATAATGTAACCATATATCAAGTGGATATCCTGCCGGATGAAACATTGGGAATTTTTCGCTCGGGGATGAGCGCAAACGTTGATGTGACAATAAGCAAAAAGAATGATATCCTTATCCTGTCCGCCGCTGCAATTAAAGAAAGAAGAGGCAAGAAATTTGTACTTCTGAATACGAAATCCGGCGAACCTGAGAATAGAGAAGTGCAAACGGGAATCGAAGACGGAAAAAATGTGGAGATAGTTTCCGGCCTGGAGGAAACTGACTCAGTACTTGTAGCGGGTGAGGAGGGAAGGCCGGCATTTAGAAGGAGATTCGGAGGACTTCCGGGAATAGGCTCTGGCAGAAGGTAGCCCCTCCGGTTCATCAAAGGATTCATAGACGCAGCCTGTAGGTTGCGAATACCATCTTGTGCGCACGGCAAATTAGATATGATAGAATTGAAAAACATAAACAAAACATACCATATTGGACAGGTTGGCGTTCCCGCCTTACAGGATATTTCACTCAAAATCTCTCCTGGTGAATTTGTGGCTATTATGGGGCCCTCGGGCAGTGGTAAGTCTACGCTACTCCATATTCTTGGGCTCTTGGATAGACCCGATAATGGGTCTTATCATTTAATCGGGAAGGATGTTTCCAGACTGTCTCAGGAAGAGCTCGCTACTTTTCGCAATGAGTTTATCGGTTTTGTTTTTCAAATGTTCAATCTTCTTCCCCGGCTGAAAGCAAGAGAAAATGTTTCTCTGCCGCTGGTGTATACTTCAAACGAGAGGAAGAGAAAGTTTTCTTCCCCCGAGGATTTATTGAGAACAGTGGGTTTAGAGGGCAGGATAAACCACAGTCCCAGTGAACTTTCCGGTGGAGAGCAGCAGAGGGTGGCAATTGCCCGGGCCCTTATAAAGAATCCTAAGATAATTCTGGCAGATGAACCAACAGGAAATCTCGATTCTTCTTCCGCCCAGGAAGTTTTGAAAATACTCAAAGGTCTAAATGACTCTGGAATTACCATAGTTATGATAACTCACGAAGAAGAGCTGACAAAAGGAGCAAAGAGGATAATCAAACTTCTCGATGGAAAAATTGTCTCTGACGAGCATGTTGCCGGCGAAGGCTTGGCCGGAAGCGGGGAGCGAAGTCAGCCTGCCCCTGATTTAAAGATGCACCACTTTGATTTCTTTAGGTTGAAAAATTATTTTTCTCAGGCAATGAGAGCTCTCTTTTCTAACAAGTCCCGTTCTTTTCTTTCCATTTTGGGAATTCTTATCGGGGTGGCAGCAGTAATTGCGATGCTTGCCCTGGGCACCGGCGCCAGAGAAGATATTAAACAACGTCTTGCCTCACTTGGCTCAAATCTTCTTTCGGTTCGCGTGCACTGGCACGGACGGGGGGGGATTGCCCTTGAGCCGGGAAGCGTTGCCCGGCTTAGAATTGAAGATGCCGAAGAGATAAAAAAAGTTCCTTATGTAAAAAGGGTTAATTCTAGTGTTTCCGGTCGCGGCCAGGTGGTTTATGAAAACAAAAACTGGAACACAAGAATTACAGGCGTAACCCCGGAATATCCCTTTATGAGGGCGTCCGAGCCTGTGGAAGGAAGATTTTTCAATGATGTGGAAATGATTACTCGCGCAAAAGTTGCCCTGCTGGGGAAGACTGTGGTCCGGGAACTTTTTGAAGATGAAGATCCCATCGGACAATACGTAAAAATAAACCGGGTAAACTTTAGAGTAATCGGAATTCTATCGGAAAAAGGGGCAACTGGCTGGAGAGATAGAGATGACGAAATAGTACTTCCACTAAATACGGCAATGTACCGTCTTTTGGGCAAAAGGTATGTTGATTATATTGATGTTCAGGTAGGAGACGAAAAAGAGATGGAAAGAGTGCAGGAGGAAGTGAAAAAATTGATTATCGCCAGACAAAACGTTCCTCCTGATAGAGAGGATACGATTGAAGTGAGAAATATGGCGGAAATTCAGGAAGCCGTCTCCTCGACTGCCAGGACCTTTTCTTGGCTTCTTGGTTCCATTGCCTTTATCAGCCTTCTCGTGGGGGGAATCGGGATTATGAATATAATGCTTGTTTCCGTAACGGAAAGAACAAGAGAAGTGGGGCTGAGAAAAGCAATCGGGGCAAACAATCGGGATATACTTTCACAGTTCGTAATTGAGGCAATAGCGATATGTCTTGTCGGCGGAATACTGGGAATTCTGTTTGGCGCGGCTATTTCTGGGGGGCTGGCAAAATTCGCCGGCTGGTCGACAAGAGTTTCTCTGGGCGCGGTTCTTCTTGCCTTCCTCTTTTCTGCGGGCATAGGACTTTTCTTTGGTTTGTGGCCAGCCAGAAAAGCGTCTTTATTAAACCCAATCGATGCGTTGCGATATGAGTAAATACTCAATGTTTCTGGACAGTGAAGAAACCGGAAGGGAATGTATCGGTTCCTGTTCTTGGAAAAGCGCAATCCCTGGTATTAGTTCCAGGGATTTTTCTTACATAATCTGTATCGGAATATTAATTTTGTAGTTTAGCCCTTTATGGGCGTCCCGATTTATCGCGGCCTACACTACCTAAAAAGGTCTGTGCT